>NZ_JBALUY010000075.1:0-17236 GCF_036963605.1 Phenylobacterium sp.
CTGGTGGTCGAGCCCCTGACCTATCCCGGCATGCTGGCCATCGCAGAGCAGGTCGGCGTGCGGTTGGTCGCCTGCCCGACGGACGCCGAGGGGCTTGCGCCAGACGCCCTGGCGTCGATCTGCCGAGAAGAGCGTCCCGCCGCCCTCTATGTCATCCCGACCATGCAGAACCCCACCGGGGTCACCATGCCACTGGCCAGGCGGCAGGCGATCGCCCAGGTCGCGACGGACCACGATTTCTGGATCATCGAGGATGATCCCTATAGCCGGCTGATGGCTGAGCCGCTCGCAGGCCTTGCGACCCTGGCGCCGGAGCGGACCTTCCACATCGCCACCCTGTCCAAGTGTCTGGCGCCGGGCCTGCGTCTCGCCTTCCTGGTGGCGCCCGAAGGCGACCGGGGCGCGCCTGCGGTTGAAGCTGTGCATAGCCTGGCCGGCATGCCTGCGCCGCTGATGTCGGCCGTCGTCGCAAGCTGGATCCGGGACGGGACGGCCGAGGCCCTGCTGGCCGGCGTTCGGGCCGAGGCGGCTGAACGCCGCGCCATGGCCGCAGCGCGCCTGCCGGCGGCGCAGGGCTCACCCGAAGCCATCCATGTCTGGCTGCCCCTACCGGCCGACTGGAGCCCTGTACGCCTACGGGCGGCGGCGAAGGCGCGAGGTCTCGCCTTGGTCAGCGCCGAGGCCTTCGCTGCGGGGCCGGGGGCTGCAAATGGCGTCCGCATCTCCCTGGGCGCGCCCGGTCGGCAAGAGGTGTTGGCCGAAGCCTTGGCGGGGGTCGCAGGCCTGCTGGGCGAGGCGCGTTAGATCAGAAGACCCGCGCCGTGCAGGGCCAGGCCTGCCAGGGCGCAACCCAGCATCAGGGGGATGACGCCCAGCTTGAATCCGAAAGCGGTGACAGCAGCGGCGATAGTCAGCAACAGGCTCGGAAGGTCCACGGAACTGGCGACAGGCAGGTCCAGGGTCAGGCCTGCGAGGCTAACGGCGCGGACCTCATTGAAGAGCACGTGCATCCCGAACCAGACGGCCAGGTTGAGGATCACGCCGACCACGGCGGCGGTGATCGCCTGCAGCGCTGCATTGAGGGCGCGAGCGCCCCGGAGTCCCTCCACGAAGGGCGCGCCGAGAAAAATCCACAGGAAGCAGGGGGTGAAGGTGACCCAGGTGGTCAACACCCCGCCCAGGACCCCGGCCCAAAGAGGATCAAGGCCAGAGGCGCCGCGGGCGGCGCCCATGAAGCCGACGAACTGGGTGACCATGATCAGGGGGCCGGGCGTCGTCTCGGCCATGCCTAGCCCATCTAGCATCTCGCCCGGCGCCAGCCAGCCGAAGGTCTGGACCGCCTCCTGGGCCACATAGGCCAGGACCGCGTAGGCGCCGCCGAAGGTGACCACGGCCATCTTGCTGAAGAAGACGGCGATCTGGGTGAAGACGTTGTCCCAGCCAAGGCTCAGGCCAAGCGCCAGGACCGGGCCCAGCCAGAGCACAAGAATGACCCCGGCCACCCGCAGCGCCCAGCCGAGGTGGGGCCGAGTATGAGCAGGCGAGCCCTCGCCGAGCACCGTGTCGATGTCGGCGACGCCGCTTCCGCTCGGCCCATGGGCTCCCTTCGGGGTGAAGGCGCCAAGGCCAGCTCGGCTCCCGGCGAAACCGATGAGGGCCGCCATAAGGATGATGAGCGGGAATGGCAGGCCGAAAACGAAGATTGCGACGAAGGCGGCGGCGGCGATCGCCAGAAGCGCCCCGCGATGGAGGATGCGGCTGCCGAGCCGGATCACCGCCTGGACCACCACCACTAGAACAGCGGCTTTCAGCCCGAAAAACAGCGCGGCCACTGGACCGGTGTCCCCCAGCATCATGTAGATGACGCTGAGACCCATGATAGCGACGAAGCCCGGCAGGATGAACAGCAGGCCCGCCATCAGGCCGCCCAAGGTGCGGTGCATCAGCCAGCCGATATAGATGGCCAACTGCTGCGCCTCGGGACCGGGCAGCAGCATGCAGTAGTTCAGCGCGTGCAGGAAACGCTGCTCCCCCAGCCAGCGCTTCTCCTCGACCAGGATGCGGTGCATCACCGCGATCTGGCCGGCGGGTCCGCCGAAGGACAGGGCCGCGATCCGCGCCCAGACGACGACGGCCTCGGCGAAACTCGGCGGTGCGGGGGAGGCGGGCTTTGGGCTCAAGACCTAACCTGGGGGACGCGCTGCGGCGCTGGTTGATCTTGCTAAACCGCGCGTCACGTCTTGGCGAGTGCGTCGCGCCTATCGGCTGCGGCGCAGGCGGCCCCAGATGATCGCCGCCACGGGCACGCTCAGCGCAGCCCAGGAGATCCAGTCGCCCAGGCCGTTGGCCACCAGGGCGGCCACCAGGCCGATGATGCTGGCGGCCAGGATCAGCAGCGGGGCGGCGAAGGTGCGCCACAGATTGGCGCGGTTCGAGGCGCGGCTCGTGCTCATTCCGCAGGCGCCAGGGCGGATCGATCCCGCAGTTGGGCGACCACCGGATCGGTGGCCGGCGCCCGACGCCGGCTGAGCCAGAGATAGAGCCCGCTGACCAGGACCACGATGGTGGCGATGTCGAGCAGGGCCCAGAGGATCTTCAGCGGCAGGCCGCCATAGTCGCCGAAGTGCAGCGGGCCAGACAGCAGCAGGGCCTGGGCGTACCAGGGCATCGGCCGGATGGCGGAAAGCTCGCCGGTGCGCGCGTCGATCAGGGCCGGCGTCAGCAGGTGTTTGGTGAGCGGCGTCGCCCCCTGCATGAAGACGGCGTAGTGGTGCTCGGTGGAATAGGCCACGCCCGGGAAGGCGACGAACTGCACGCGCATGCCCGGCGCGGCGGCCAGGGCGGTGTCCACCGCCTCCTGGATCGACGCCTCGGCCCGGGCTGGCGGCAGGCCCTTATAGGGCGCCGTCATCTCCGACAGCTGATCGGCCTGCCACAGCTGGATGATCGGGGTGGAGAGGGTGTTGATCGTACCGGTCAGGGTGACGACGCTCAGCCAGGCCACGGTCACCACGCCCATCAGGTTGTGATAGTCCAGCCACTTGACCCGCGAAGACCGGGTGACCCGGACGACGCCGAAGTCCAGCTTGCGCATGAAGGGGGCATAGAGGACGACCCCGGACACGATGGCGGCGAAGGCCACCAGGCCCATGAAGCCTAGGAACAGCATCCCGGGCAGGCCCATGAACATGTCCACGTGCAGATGCAGGATGAAGTGCATCACCCCGCCCTCGGGGAAGGGCGGCAGGGCCGAGCCGCTGGTCCAGTCGAAGCCGGCGAAGTGCATCTCCTCCGCCGTCGCGTCCGGCGTCGGACCCGTGGTGAAGTTCACCACAGGGCGGTCCTCATCGAAGCTCAGATAGAGCGGAATTTCGCCCTCGCGCACCGCCAGGGCATTGGCCAGCATGGTGTCGAGGCTGAGCGTCGGCGTGCCCACGGGCGGCGCTTCATAGACGCCATCAGTTCCGAGGGCGTCGTCGATTTCTTCGTGGAAGATCAGCGGCAGACCGGTGACGCAGAGCATCAGCATGAAGGCCGTGCTGACAAGGCTGGTCCATTTGTGGACGACAGACCAGACGCGAACGGTGTTGCGAGTCATGCGGGAACGGCTTGCAGGCGGGATGCGGTTGAGAATTGCTTTCAACTAAGCGGTTCTGCGACGGGACGCAACGAACCATACCGTTGCGTCCCGTAGACATTGTCCCACTGATCAGAAATCGACCGAGGCCGACACGATGAAGGTGCGCGGCGCGCCCAGCACCAGATAGTTGGCGCCAGGATAGCCGCCGGCCGAGAGCCAGTCGTTCTCGTCAGTGACGTTCTCTATCCGGGCGCGCAGGGTGACCGGCTTGCCGGAGACGTCCAGGCTGTAGCGGGCGCCCAGGTCCAGGCGGGTCCAGGCGTCCAGCTCCAGCGTGTTGGTCTCGTTGGCGAACTGCTTACCGGTATAGACCAGGCGGCCGTCGAGGCTCAGACCGGGCAGGGCGGGCAGGTCATACTCCAGGTTCAGATTGGCCTGGCGCTCGGGCACGCCGATGGCGGTCTTGCCGTCGAACGCGCCGTCCTGGGTGCGCTCGCGCTCGGCGTTCAGCACCGTGGCCCCGCCCAGCACCCTCAGCCCTGGGGCCGGTTCGCCATAGAAGCTGAGCTCGACGCCGCGATGTTCCTGCTCGCCGTCCACCACGAAAAGATTGCCGATCACGATGGCGCTAGGCTGGGTGATAGAGAAGACGCTGACCGCGCCGCCGAAGGTCCCTTGGTCGAGCTTGACGCCCGCCTCGTACTGCTTGCTGCGGAAGGGGGCGGTGATCTCGCCGGCGTTCAGGATCGGGATGGCGCCCACTGTGCCGGGCGCGATCTGGCCAGGCGTCAGCGCCTCGGCGTAGTTGGCGTAGACCGAGACGGCTTCGGTAGCCTTGTAGACCAGGCCGAAGGCGGGCGTGACCGCATCGTCGGCATACTGCGACACCTGGGCGCCGGTGTCGTAGTCGAACGAAGTGGTCTCGATCTCCTGGAAGCGTGCGCCCAGGGTGGCGATCATCCGGCCGTCCCAGAAGGTGATCATGTCGGCCAGGGCGAACGAGCGGTTGTCCACCTCTTCGGTGACGCCTGGATCGTTCAGGTCGCCGCCCGTGAAGAAGTTGGGCGCAGGAGGCGGCACGGCCACAGGGTTGTAGAGGTCGCCGGCGAAGCCCGCGAAGTCGGAGAAGGCATAGGCGTTGCGCGACTTGGACTGGATCGCCGAGACCGACGCAACCAGCACGTGCTCGAGGCCGCCGGTTGCGAACTCCGCCCGCAGCCCGGCGTCGGCGGAAATCACCTCGTCCTCGCGGGCGTTGTCGAACCGGTAAGCGCTGATGGCGCCGCCGCCGACGGCCGTGGGATTGGCCAGGACATTGGCTTCCTTGCCGTCACGGCCGCCGATCGCCGCCCAGCCGGACAGATTGGCGTTGAAATCGAACTCGCCCCGGACGACGAAGAACAGCTGTTCTTCGTCGGTATAGGTCCAGGGCTGGGCGAAGTTCACGTCGGCGTCGGGCGGCGTGGGAATCTCGCTGCTGGGCGTCACGCTGGGCCGCGGGGCGTCGATGCGATGGTCCTGGTAGCCGATGTCGGCGGAGAATCGCAGGCGCCCATCATCATAGTCGAGGCCAAGCGCCGCCACCGACAGCTCGCGCTCCTGATCGGAGATCGAGGTCTCGCCGTCGCGCCGCACGAGGTTCAGGCGGGCGCCGAAGTCCTGCTCGGCGCCGAAGCGGCGCGCCACGTCCAGGGCGCCATAGAGGGCGCCGTCGTTCTCATAGCCCACTGTCGCGCGCGTCAGGTCGGCGCCGGCCCGCTTGGGCACAACGTTGAAGGCGCCGCCGATGCCGCTGCCGCCGGGCGCCGCGCCGTTCAGGAAGGAGTTGGCGCCGCGGAAGACTTCCAGCCGCTCGATCAGCTCGGCGGCCACGAACTGCCGAGGCAGGACGCCGTAGACGCCGTTATAGGTCATGTCGTCGGAATAGACCGGGAAGCCCCGGACGACATAGAGTTCCTGGAAGTTGCCGAAGCCCTTGGCGACCCGGACCGTGGGCTCGTTCTTCAGCACGTCGCCAACGCCGGTGGCCTGCTGATTGCGCACCAGTTCTTCGGTGTAGTTGGTGGCCGAGAAGGGCGTGTCCATCACGTCCAGGGCGCCGAACAGGCCTACCCGGCCGCCGCGAGCCACTTGGCCGCCGGCATAGACGGGCGCCAGTTCCACCTGCGAGCCCGTGACCACCAGTTCGTCCACCTCGACCCCTTGGGCCATGGCCGCAGGGGCGACCGAGAGGACGAGCGCCAGGGCGCTGGCGCTGGAAAGAAGGGTCTTGATGGCGGACATGGGGAGAGCCTTGGACGTCGCGAGCGATTATGAAAGTCAATCGCAATAACAGTTGAGGGCCTCACGGCAAAGCCTTTCCAGGAGGCGCGCCTGACTGACGCGCCCCCTGTGGCCTCGGCGCCATCTCGTCTGTATAGGGAGGAATGCTCGCCAAGATTTCATCGATCCTAGGGACGGGTCTGGTCCTGGGCCTGTCGTCCCTGGCCGCCGCTCCTGCGTCTGCTTCCGAAGCCTTGAGCCCAAGGGGCCGGGTTCAGCTCGACGCGGTGGTCGCAAACAACGACGAGGGCTCCACCTTCACCGGCGGCGAGTTGCGCAGGTTCTATCTGGGGGTCGAGGGCGACCTCTCGGAGGCCGTCTCATACGTGGTGGAAGCCGACTTCAGCGGGCCAGAGGTCGTGCTCCAGGACGTCGCCCTGGCCTACCAGGCGACGCCTTCGCTCGAGCTCGTCGTGGGCCACTTCAAGCCGCCGGTCACCAACGAAGACCTGACCTCGGACACCCAGACCCTGTTCCTGGAACGTGCGTCCTTCGTCGGCGCCTTCGCGCCCGGCAGGCGAGTAGGTGTGGCCGCCAACTATGCGCGTGAGCGCTGGGGTCTGCAGGGGGGCGTGTTCGGCGAAGCCGAGCAGAACGCCCTTGACGGCGAAGCGGGTGAGGCTCGGCTGTTGGCCCTGCGCGCCTATGGTGATCTGCTGCCTGGCGAGGCGGCCCTCCACCTCGGCGCATCGGCCTATCACCTGGACGCCTCGTCATGGGGCCCCACCGTGCGCCTCGCCCAGCGGCCGGAGACCGCCCGGGTTCCGCGGGCCCTGGACACCGGCAGGTTCGCCGCCGACGAGGCGCAGTTTCTCGGCCTGGAGGCGGGCTTCGGCCTGGGCCCGCTGACTGTCCAGGGCGAGGGCGGCGTCATCGACTACGACGGCCCGGTGGTCAGTCCGCAGTTTTCCGGCTGGTCGGGGCAGATCGCCTGGCGCTGGACCGGCGAGGCGCGGCCCTATGACGTCACCGCGGGCACGTTCGGCCGTGTACGCCCCGATAGGCCCTGGGGCCAGGGCGGCTTTGGCGCCGTGGAGACCGGCCTGAGGGTCAGCCGCCTCGACCTGGACGACGGCGCGATCACCGGCGGCGAGATGACCACCTATGGCGCGGTGATCAACTGGCTGCCGGTCACTCGGCTGCGCCTTTCAGCCAATCTGATCCATGCGAGGATCGAGGAAGCCGCGGCCGGCGCTACGGACGAGACCCTGCTCACCCTGCGCACCGCCCTCGACTGGTAGGCGAGGGGCTCTCCGGTTCTCAGCGCCTGGCCGACCGCATCTGCTGCAGGCGCGCCTTGGCGGCGTCTCTCTCGGCGGCGGTCAGAACCCCGTCGTCATTGGCGTCGGCCATGGCGAAGGCGACCGGCGGCGAGGCCAGCATCTCCTGACGGGTGAGGGCGCCGTCACGGTTGCGGTCGGCGGCCGAGATCATGCGCTCGAGGTCCGCGCCCCGGTCGCCCCGAAGGGCGATGCGCGGGAAGTCCTGCATTCGGATCACCCCATCCCGGTCGCGGTCCAGTCGGTCGAATCTGGCCGCGCGGCTGGCCTGGAACTCTGCGAGGGTGATCTGGCCGTCACGGTTGGTGTCCGCATCGGCGAAGGGGTCCTGACCTCGCATCTGGGCCAGGGCGGGGGTCGCCAGCACGGCGAAGCTGAGGGCGAGCAGGGTAAGGCGCTTCATGAGCAGGTCCTTTGATAGTCTTGGGATGGTTTTGGGATGGTGATGTCTATTGCGGCGGGCGCTGGACGGTCCCGGTCACCGTCGAGGTCTGGCCCTGCAGGCCGGTGCGGGCGCGGGCGTAGCTGATGGAGCCGTCGCCATTGTCCTGGACGGTGGTGGAACGGCTGGCCGAGGCGCCGTTGTTGAAGGTGTGGCTGGCCCCGCCCTGGTAGAGGCCGTCGGCCCAGGCCGCGTTGCGACTGTGGGCGGCGCCATAGCCGCCGTGAGTCTGGGTGCTCTTCTGCACGCTGATCGCGCCGGGCTGGCGGCTCACCTGACGCGACTGGACATAGCCTGCGCCGTGCGGGCCTTGAACGATGCGGGTTCGTCCGTGCTGGCCCGCTTCAGCGGGGAGGGCGACCAGCAGGGCGGCCAGGCTGCTCCAGGCACCTGCGGCAAGGATGGCGTTGCGGCTGAACATGACGGGTTCCTTCGGTGAGTTGGACGGGGCGTCTGTGGATGGCCCCATCAGACGGCGGCTCCGAAACCCCCCTGTGACCGATCCGTGGCGTCAGGTGACGAAGTGTAACGCGGGCGCCTTGGGTCTAGGCGAAGGCGTCTTCGTCGGGCAGCTTGGCCGCCACCGTCATGAGCCCTGACAACACCTTCATCGCCGTCGTCGAGGACGACTCCGAGATCCGCGACCTGACCGTCGGCCTGCTGGCGCGGGAGGGGTACGAGGTGGGCGCATGCCCCGACGTCCCGGCCTACGACCGCCTGGCGGCCCGGCGGCGGATCGACCTGGTTCTGCTCGATCTCATGCTGCCCGGGGAGGACGGCCTGTCGCTCTGCCGCCGTCTGCGCGCCCAGGGCGAGACCGCCATCCTGATGGTCACCGCCCGGGCCGACGAGATTGACCGGGTGGTGGGTCTGGAGATCGGCGCCGACGACTATCTGGGCAAGCCGTTCAATCCCCGGGAGCTGCTCGCCCGGGTCAAGGCCATCCTGCGGCGAACCCGCGGCGAGCCGGCGTGGAGCTCTCCGGCCAGGGGCGCCGAGGTCTACCTCTTCCAGGGCTGGCGGCTGGACTCCGGCAGCCGTGACCTGACCGCCCCCGACCGTCGCGAGATAGAGTTGAGCGGCGGGGAGTTCGACCTGCTCATGTGCCTAGTCACCCATCCTCAGCGGGTGCTCAGCCGGGACCAGCTGCTGGACTGGACGCGGGGCCGCAACGCCGCCCCCTATGATCGGACCATCGATGTCCAGCTCAGTCGTCTGCGGCGCAAGCTGGGCGACCCCGCCGGCGGCGCAGGCCTGATCCGCACCGTTCGGGGCGGAGGCTATATGCTGAGCGCGCCGGTGACGACGGAGGGCGGGCGGTGATCCTCGCCGACAGCCTCTCTACCCGCATCAGCGGTATCCTTCTGGCGGGGGCCGCCGCCATTCTGGGCGTGGTCGCCCTGGCCCTGGCCTGGCCTTCGCCGGAGGGCGGCGTCGGGTTCCTCAGACTGCCCCTGCCGTCGGAGTCCGCCGCGATTGTGGCCGCCGTGGAGGCGAGCCAGGGCGAGGCCCGCCCCACGGTGATCGGCGGCCTGGACGCTGTCGGCGTCGGCGTTCGACTGTCTGCAGGGTTTCCGACGCCGCTGGCCGGCGCCCGCCTGGTGGGCCCTGAGGATGATCGGTATCAGAGCTATGCTGCGGCTCTGGGCGATCGGACCTTCCAGATCGAGGCGCGACGTCTGCTCCGACATGCGTCCGGCGTCCGGCCCCGGGCCATTGTGCGGCTTTCCGTGCGCCTTGCCAGCGGCGAAGTCCTGGTGCTTCAAAGACGAGCGCCGGCCGCAGCGAAGGACCGGGTGGTTCGAGGCGCCCTGGCCCTGAGCCTTGTCTCGCTCCTGATGCTGGTGATGCTGGCCCTGGCGGTACGTCAGACGGCCCGTCCGGTCGCCGATCTCGCCCATGCCGCGCGGCGGTTTGGGGATGATCTGCAGACCGCGGACCTTCCCCTTCGCGGCCCGAAGGAGCTGCGCGATCTCGCCGAAGCCTTCAACACCATGCAGGCGCGCATCCGCGGGCTGGTGGATGATCGTACGCGGGTGCTGGCGGCCATCGCCCACGACCTGCGGACCTATCTCACGCGTCTGCGCCTCCGCGCCGAATTCATCGCCGACCCGGACCAGCAGGCCCGGGCGATCGGCGACCTGGATGAGATGAGCGCTCTGCTGGACGACACCATGCTGTTCGCCGCCGGTCAGGACCAGGCGCCTGCGCCGCTGAGCGACCTGCGCAGCGAGCTTGAGACCGTGATCGCCCTGCGGCGGGAGATGGGGCAAGCCGTGCGGCTGGCCGACGGAGGGGCCGCCTTCGCCAGGGTCTCGCCTCTGGCGCTGCGCCGAATGGTGGGAAATCTCGTGGACAACGCCATCCGCTATGGCGGCGAAACCGAGGTGAGCCTGGAGCGGACGCAGGATCAGGCCGTAATCGTCGTGGCCGACCGAGGGCCTGGCGTGGACCCGGAAAATCTCGCGCAGATTCTCGAACCCTTCACCCGCCTGGAAGCCTCTCGCAGCCGTGACACCGGCGGCGCCGGGCTTGGTCTGGCCATTGTGCGCGGCCTGGCCGAGGCCAGCGGTGGCCGGTTGACGCTCGGCAATCGCCCTGGCGGCGGCCTCCGCGCCGAGGTGCGCCTTCCTATCGCCAGCTAGCGGAACCCCTTGATCTGCAAGCCCGTTGGTCTGGCAAGGAGAACGCCATGATCAATCTGAGTTGGGAATTGCTCTTTGCCGTCGGCGCCGCGCTGCTGGGCGCGGCGATCATCTTCGGCCTGGTGCGCTACTACCGCCGCGACCGCCGGAACGACGCGGTCACCGAAGCTGCAACACGGGAGGAGTATCTGCATCCGGACCGTTATGAGCGGTCAGAGGACCAGTACCGCGACAAGGCCCGGCCCACCTAGAGCGTCTTCCGATAAGGGAGAACCGCATATCGGAGGAAAACACACTCAAGACTTAGAGTTTAGAGCCAGGTTCGCCGATCAGACGGTCCCGGTTCGCCTCAGGCTCCCGGAGCTCCCGTTAACCTTGACCATAAACCGCATCTCAAGTCCTGGCCCACATGATCTGGGCAGGACGGGGATGGGGAAATCATGCGGCGCAAGCTACCCAGCGCGAACCTTACGGCGGAAGACCTGAGCGGCCTGACGGCGCTCGTGGTCGATGATCACGCCAATACCGTCCGGCTTATGGTCGACGTGCTTCGCGCTGCGGGCCTCGGTCAGGTCTATTCCGCCAGCGACGGTCTGAGCGCCCGCCAGATGCTGACCCGGCGCGACCCCGACCTCATCTTCACCGACTGGCGCATGCCCCTGATGGACGGCCTGGATTTCACCCGGTCGATCCGCATGGCCGCCGTCACCCCCGATCCCTATGTGCCCGACCCGGAGGTTCCGGTGATCATGGTCACCGGCCACCGGAGCGCCCGCGAGGTCGAACTGGCCCGGGAGGCCGGGGTGAACGAATTCGTGGTCAAGCCCTTCACCCCCGCCGCCCTGCTTTCGCGCATTCAGCTGGTGCTCAGCCAGCCCCGCCATTTCATTGTCAGCAACGGCTATGTAGGCCCTGATCGCCGCCGCAAGACCGAACTGGCCTATGCTGGCCCCCTGCGCCGGACCAATGACCCTGACGAGGTGATCGACATCGTCGAGCGCCAGGCTGCGCGCGATACGATCAGCGTCGAGCTCGAGGCCATGCGCCGGTTGATCGCCGCTCGGGGCGGCGTGGACCGCGCCACGCTGCAGATGACCTACCGCGTCATGCAGCACACCCGTTTCCGCGCCCGTCAGGTCCGCGACAAGATGCTGGAGCGGGCCTCCGACGCCCTGCTGGCCTACGCCAGCGAGGTGGGCGGCATGGAGCATTGCGAGGCTGATGTGGTCGACGCCCACCTGACGGTACTCGGTCAGATCCTCGAGGCCGACGATCACGACGCCATCGGCGCGGCCAAACGGGTCCGCAGTCTGGAAGCCCTGATCCGACGCAAGCGCGCCGCCCGTCTGGCTCTGGCGGCCTGAGGTCCAACTGCCCATGTTGGCGGCTCGTCCGGCGCCGCCAGATGAGCTAGAAACCGGCCATGGCTGAAGCATTCAACGACCTCGTCCTACCTGCCGAAAAGGCCGCGCGCTACGCCGTGCTGGTCGAGGAGGTGGCCGCCGTGCTCGAGGGCGAGCCCAATCTGACGGCGCGCATGGCGACGGTGGCCTCGATGCTGGCCTCCAGCTTCGACCACTTCTTCTGGACCGGCTTCTATGTGGTCGATCCCGATAAGGGCGACGAACTGGTGGTCGGCCCCTATCAGGGCAGTCTCGGCTGCATGCGCATCGCCTTTGGTCGCGGGGTCTGCGGGACCGCGGCGGCCACCGGCCAGTCCCAGGTCGTAGACGACGTCCACGCCTTCCCGGACCACATCGCCTGTGACGCGAGGTCGGCCAGCGAGATCGTCGTCCCGGTGTTCGACGCCGAGGGAACCTTGATCGCCGTCCTGGATATCGATTCCGAACAACCGGCGGCCTTCGACTCAAATGATGACCTCTGGTTGAAATCCCTTATGGCGCAGGTGTTTGCGGGCGGCCGACCGGCCTGAGGCTTGCATCAGCTCACCCAACTGATCCCGCGCCGGGACAGTCGGATGAAAGAGCTGATCGTGGACGTCGAAATTCTGCATCCAAGCGAACTTGAGGCCCGGGACATCGTCTCGTGGCGGCACATGATCGCGGCGCAGCCGGCCTTCGCCTCACCCCTGATGGGACCTGAGTTCGCCCAGGCCGTCGGCGCGGTGCGCCCGGACGCCCGGGTGGCGATCTGGCGGCGAGAGGGACGTCCGGTGGGGTTCCTGGCCCATCACCTGCGGCCCAGCGGCCTGGCCCGCCCCATCGGCGCGCCGCTGTCGGACTATCACACCCTCGTCGCCAGCGAGCCCTTCGACGCCCGCGCCGCCCTGGCCGAGGCCGGGCTGGGCGCCCTGCGGTTCAGCGGGCTGGTCGATCCCCTGAGCATGTTCGCGGAAGGGGCGCACACGACCCATGAGGCCTATGTCATTGAGCTGAAGGGCGGCGCCGAGGCCTATCTCGAAGCCCTTCGCGCCCAGAGCGCCAAGCGGTTCAAGAACTACCGCCGGCTTGAGCACAAGATCGAGCGCGAACTCGGCGCCCTGAGCGTCGTAGCGCCAGACCACGACCTGGTCGCCTTCGACCAGATCATCGCCTGGAAGCGCGAACAGCTGACCCGCACCGGCATGCACGACTTCCTGGCCCCGGCCTGGACCAGCCAGTTGATGCGCAACCTGTTTGCGACCCGCGGCGACGATTTCCAGGGGCTGATGATCACCCTGCGGATCGACGGCCGTATGGTGGCGGGCCATTTCGGCGTCCGGCAGGGGGCGGTCTATCATCCCTGGATCGCCTCCACCGATCCGGAGATGGGCGCCTATTCGATTGGCCAGCTCTTCCTGATCAAGGCCATCGCGGCCATGCCGGACCTGGGTCTGACCACCTATGACCTCGGGCCGGGTCATGGTCACTACAAGGCGCCCTACGCCCTTCAGCGGCGCACGATCAATGAGGGCACACTGACCGCCGCCGGTCCGTCGGGCTGGCGGGTGCGGCTGGGGGAGGGGGCCTGGCGCATGGCGGGCGCCAGCGGCGGCCCGCTGGTCGGCCGGGTGCGGCGCCGTTTCGAAACCATCTCCGACGTAGAACTGACCCTTGGCGGCCGCGTGCGCGGCATGGCCGCCGCGGTCGCCAGCAAGGGGCGACGCAGCGGGGCGGCCAGCGAAGGGTGAGGTCTGTCATGTCCGAACGGGTCAGCATCGTCATTCCAACCCAGAGACGTCCGGCTGGGCTGATGACGGCGGCCCGTTCCGCCTTGGCCCAGCAGGGCGTCGATCCGGCGCGGCTGGAACTGGTGGTGGTGGACAACGACCAGTCCCCCTCGGCGCAGGCCAGCGTCCAAGCCCTGGCGGCTGAGGCGCCCTTTCCCGTCGTCTATGTGCATGAGCCCGAGCCCGGCGTCGCCAACGCCCGCAACGCCGCCCTGGCCGAGGCCGGCGGCGACTTCATCGCGTTTCTTGACGACGACGAGGAGGCGCCGGCCGGTTGGCTGGCCGAACTCCTGACCGTCCAGGCGCGCCTGGACGCAGATGTGGTGTTTGGTCCCGTCCGGGGCCGGGCGCCGGCCGACGTCCGCGCGCACCGGGACTATCTGGAGACCTTCTTCTCCCGCCTGGGGCCGGCGGAAACCAGGGTGATCGAGGACTATTACGGCTGTGGCAACAGCCTGCTGCGCCGGGCCGCGCTGCGCGATCCGAAACAGCCCTTCTCGGCGGTGCGCAACCATATCGGCGGCGAGGACGACCTGCTGTTTGGCCAGATGAAGGCCGATGGCGCGCGCTTCGCCTGGGCCGCCGAGGCCTTCGTCTGGGAAGACCCGGTTCCGGCGCGGCTGACGCTGGACTACACGATCCGCCGCGCCTTCGCCTATGGCCAGGGGCCGTCGGCCGCCTGCGCCGCCGCCGATCCCCCCAATCGGGCCGGCCTCGTCTTCTGGATGGCTCAGGGCCTGGTCCAGGCGAGCGTCTTCGGCCTGCTGGCCGGGCTGAAGTGGATCGTCCGCGCCCCCAGTTTCGCCGCCACCCTCGACCGCGCGGCCCGCGGCCTGGGCAAGACCCTGTGGTGGGGACCTTTCAAAATCGAATTCTACGGCCGAAGCGCCGTCTGACGGGAAGAAGACCCCCATGATCATCCAGGACTGGACCCCGGAAAAGGCCAAGGCCTTCGGCAAGCAGACCCTGTCGTTCGCGCACAACCTGCATGAGCGGCCGCTGTTCAGCGACGAGGGGCTGGCGGAGGCTCTCGAAGCCTATCCCCGCAGCCGCCTTGGGATCTTCACCATGGGCGAGGATCCGCGGGACTGGACCACCTGGCGGAAGGGCTCGGCCGACGGGCTTTCGGGCGCCCAACTGCTGGAAGGCGCCCTGGCCGGCCGCATCTGGCTGAACCTCCGCGAGGCCAACCTCTATCTCCAGCCCTATGCCGACCTGGCGGATGAGGTGTTCGCCGAGAAAGAGGCCATGGCCCCGGGCCTCAAGACCTTCAAACGCGACCTGGGGGTCCTGATCTCATCGGCCAACGCCCAGGTCTTCTACCATCTGGACGTGCCCCTGGTGTCGCTCTGGCAGGTCCGGGGGACCAAGCGGGTCTGGGTCTATCCCCCCAAGGCGCCGTTCGTGGGCGAGGAAGCCCTGGAGCGCATCGTGCTGCGCGAAAGCGCCGAGCAGTTCGCCTTTGATCCGGCCTGGGACGCCGGCGCCGAGCAGATCGAATTGACGCCGGGGCGCATGGCGACCTGGGCCCAGAATGCGCCGCACCGGATCGAGAACGGACCAATGCTGAATGTCTCCCTGTCCATGGAGTTCATGACGCCCAAGGCCCTGCTGCGCGCCAATGTGATCTACGCCAACGGCGTGTTGCGTCGCCGGGCCGGCATGGCGCCGCGGCTGGCGGACGGCGCCAGCCCCACCAATCTCGGCAAGCTTGTCCTGGCCCGCGGCGCCAAGGCCCTGAATCTGCAGACGCCCCACGAGCGCGTGCTGCCGGCCACCTTCCGGCTGGACGCCGCCCGACCTGGCGTGGTCCTGCCGCTCTGAGCTGAAAAGAGGCCAGTTGGCTTACCTCGCGGCGCCTGCCTAGAGTCCCTTAACGATGCGCCACAGGGCGCTGAAACCAGGGAGCGGAACAATGGGCGAAGCCTATATTGTCGCGGCCGCGCGGACGGCCGGTGGTCGCAAGAACGGCAAGCTGAAAGACTGGCATCCGGTGGATCTGGGCGCGGTCGTCCTCAACGAACTCGTCGATCGCACGGGCATGGACCCGGCCCGGGTCGAGGACGTGATCATGGGCTGCGTCATGCAGGTGGGCGAGCAGGCCATCAATGTGGCGCGCAACGCCGTCATGGCCTCCAAGCTGCCGGAAAGCGTGCCGGGCACCTCGATCGACCGCCAGTGCGGCTCCTCGCAACAGGCCCTGCAGTTCGCCGCGCAAGCCGTGATGAGCGGCACCCAGGACGTGGTGATCGCCGCCGGCGTCGAGAGCATGACCCGCGTGCCCATGGGCTCTTCGGCCGCGCTCGCCGCCAAGGCCGGCATGGGCCAGTACAAGAGCCCGCGGATGGAGGAGCGCTACCCCAACATCCAGTTCTCCCAGTTCATGGGCGCCGAGATGATGGCCAAGAAGTACGGCCTCACCAAGGACCAGCTGGACGAGTACGCCTATCACAGCCACCAGCGCGCCATCGCCGCCACCCAGGCCGGCGCCTTCAAGGACGAGATTGTCGCCCTGAAGGTGAAGGACGAGGCCGGCGCCGAGAGCGAGCACACGGTCGATGAGGGCATCCGCTTCGACGCCAGCCTCGACGGCATCCGCGGCGTCAAGCTGCTGGTCGAGGGCGGCGCCATCACGGCGGCCACCTCCAGCCAGATCTGCGATGGCGCCTCGGGCGTGATGATCGTGTCGGAAAAGGCGCTGAAGGAGTTCGGCCTGACGCCGCTGGCCCGCATCCACCACCTGTCGGTGATGGGCCATGACCCGGTGATCATGCTGGAAGCCCCGCTGCCCGCCACCCAGCGGGCCCTGGAAAAGGCCGGCATGAAGATCGACGACATTGATCTCTTCGAGGTCAACGAAGCCTTCGCCTCGGTGCCCGTGGCCTGGCTGCAGGCGACCGGCGCCAATCCGGAAAACATGAACGTCAATGGCGGCGCCATCGCGCTGGGCCACCCCCTGGGCGCCTCGGGCACCAAGCTGATGACCACCCTGGTCCATGGCCTGAAGGCGCGGAACAAGCGCTATGGCCTGCAGACCATGTGCGAAGGCGGCGGCATGGCCAATGTGACGATCGTCGAACGGCTCTAGCAGTCCTCAGGATCAGACGCGCGGCCCCGGTTTGCCCGGGGTCGCGCGCTGGCTTCCGCGGCGCTCGGGCGAATCCAGCGGAACGTCGGCGTGGCCCGCGCGTTCCCTAGGCGCTACCGGCAAATTTTTCGCCGGCCGCGGTAACCGGAGTTCCAGCGCCCATGAAGCTTTCCCGAACGACCGTCGACGATGGTTTGGTGATGTACGCCGGCGTGATCGAGAAGGTGGGCTACGAAATCCGCAGCGACGAGAAGATGAAGATCGGCAAGGGCGAGCTGATCGGGTCGCCTGAACTCATGCGTGACGCTTTCCGCCACGGCCGATTGACCCTGAAGCTGGCTGAAGGCTCCGACATCCGCATCCTGATGGTCGCCCATACCGAGGGCGGCGAGCGCGCCTATTTCGAGATCGAAACCTAGGTCCGGCGGCTCCGCCGCCTGAACGCTCTGGTCCCGCCCCCAGATTCCGGCCAAGCTGTCAAAAAACAATAAGACAGCCCGGGGAGGGGACAGGACATGATCCTGACAATCGTGGCCGCAAGCGCGGCCGCTGTGGCGCAGCCTGCGCCTGAGCGCGCCGTCATCGCCTATCCGCCCAGCGCGTTTGCCGAGGCCGCCCCAGACACCGCCTATGACATGATCCTGCGCCTGCCAGGCTTCGCCTTCGACAAGGGCGCGACCGTGCGCGGTCTGGCGGGCTCCGGGGGCAAT
>NZ_JBALUY010000076.1:0-16579 GCF_036963605.1 Phenylobacterium sp.
CCGCCCCCATCGCCGCCCTTCAGGCCCTGACCCGCCGCTGCTCGGCCGCCCATCTGCTGATCGCCGAAGCCCGCACCCTGCGCGCCGACATGCTGGCCGGCTGGGGCGCGCGCCTGAAGGACCCGGACCTGCTGCAGATGGCCCTGGACGAGGCCGACGACATCGCCGAAGGCCTGGACGGCGCCTATGAGCCCCTGGCCCACGCTCGCGCCGCGGCCCTGCGCGGGCAGATCCTGGCCCTGATGGGCGAGGTCAGCGGCGACATCGAACAGATCCTGGAAGCCGTCACCCTGCTGGCCGACGTGGTCGAGGATCTGACCCGCGACCACAGCCCTCTGGACTGGGCTCGCGTCCAGGCGGCGCTCGGCCTGGCCCTGCAGATCCTGGGCGAGGCCACGGCCGGCGAGCGGGCCTATGAGCAGGCGGTCACCTGCTATGAGCGGGCCGGTCTGGTGCTGGCCGACGCCCCGGCGCTCGCTCTGAGGGCTGAGGCCTCCAATGGCCGCGCCATCTGCCTGGCCCGCTCGGCCGAGCTTTCCGGTGATCTGGCGGTGCTGGACGCCGCCGAGGCCGCCTTCAAGATCGAGCTGTCGCATCGCCGCGCGGGCGTCGATCCGGTCAGCTGGGCGCTGGCCCAGGTCAATCTGGCGCGGATCTATGAGGCGCGGCTGGACATCACCGGCAAGGACCGCGGCGAGCGCGCCTCGGCGGCGCTCGCCCTGCAGGCGGCCCTCGACGTCTTCGCGGAAGAAGGCCTGCGCTCCTTCACCCTGATCGCCATCGACGCCATGGAGCGCCTGCGCATTCGCGTGGCGCCCCGCGACGGGGTTTGAAATACGGGTATCGAAACCGAAGACAACCTTTGGTAGGCTTCCTCTTTGTGGGGAATGCACCGATGAGACAGTTGAGTTTGGGCCTATGCGCCGCCCTGACCCTTTCGGGGGTGGCTGTGGCGCAGGAACCAGCGACGCGTCCCGATGTCTTGCCCGACTGGCTGAGGCAGCCCACGCGCTCCCAGCTCATGGCGGTCTTCCCGACCAAAGCCCTGGAGAAGGGTCTGGACGGCGAGGCGACCCTAGGGTGCAAGGTGAGCCTTCAAGGGGCGCTCTTTGAGTGCATCGTCCTGTCGGAAAAGCCGTCCGACATGGGCTTTGGCCAGGCCGCCATCGCGCTGACGCCACAGTTCCTGATGAAACCGGCGATGAAGGATGGAAAGCCGGTCGTCTCGGGCGTTCGCATCCCGATCAGCTTCCAGGGCCTTGGGACACCCACGGGGTCGTTGCTTCCTGGTGGTCGGGATCTGATGACCCGGCGCTTCTTGGGCCGGCCCCTGTGGGCTGAGGCGCCCAGCCATGCGGAGACGGCCGCCGCCTACCCTGAAAAGGCGGCCGCCGAGGGGCTCGGAGGTTCCGCCACCATCCGCTGCGCCCTGACCGAATACGGTCGCCTCCGGGCCTGCACGACGCTCAGTGAAACACCGCGGGGCTATGGTTTCGCCAAGGCGGCTCGCAGCCTGTCCGAGCGGTTCGTGCTGGCGCCGGCGCCGGACGATGTCGAACTGCGCGGGGTCGAGACCCAGTACATGGTCACCTTCGCCCCGGAGATGCTGGACCCCGACAGGCGGGTGATCGGCAAGCCCCAGTGGACGCAGCTCCCCTCTTCCGGTTCGGTGGCCGATGGGTATCCGGCCGCGGCGCGGGCCAAAGGAATATCGGGCGCCCGCGTGGTCCTGCACTGTGTCGTGGGGACAGGCGGGACGGTGCAGGACTGCCAGGTGAGGTCAGAAGAGCCGGCGGAATTCGGATTTGGTCAGGCGGCCCTGGCTCTGGCGCCG
Organism: Phenylobacterium sp.; assembly: GCF_036963605.1. Classification (GTDB taxonomy): domain Bacteria; phylum Pseudomonadota; class Alphaproteobacteria; order Caulobacterales; family Caulobacteraceae; genus Phenylobacterium. Next base: position 1,835 of record NZ_JBALUY010000076.1, read on the forward strand.
CATTTCCGCCTGTCGGTCTGGACCGAACAAGGTCTGCCGACCGTGGGCGGTCGTGTCACCCTGCCGATCCGCTATCAGCTGCCGCCGGAAACGATCTCCACCCCGAACGCCGAGGCCAAGGGCGGACCGGAGGGCTAGGCCAGCTTCAGGCCGCCGCGACGTCGCCGCTCTGGCGGCGCAGGCGCCAGAAGCGGATGGTGCGCTGGGCGGCTTCCCGAGGCAGGGCGTCGAACAGTTCGCCATATTCCCGGGCGCGGCCCATCGCATTGGCCTCGCGGTCCAGGATCAGGACGGCAAAGGTCAGGTAGAGCGAGCGTTCGAAGCCGGCCGCCTTGCAGACGATGGACAGGGCGTCGAGGTCGCGGCGGTCCAGGATCTTGCGCGCCGTTCCGAAGTCGATGTCGGCCAGCTCACAGAGCGCCACCAGGAACTTGGTGGTCTCCCGATTGCGCAGGAAGGCGGCCAGCACCGGCGGGGTGATGCCATTGCGCAGCTTCAGCAGGCGAACCGCCCGCTCGGCTTCCTCATAGTCATCGGGCAGGGCGCCGTCGCGGGTGGCCAGGCTCTTGCGGCTGGCCGCAAGGGCGGCCTCCAGGGCCTCGGGATCGACCTCGCTGTTGCGGTCGCGGATGGCGTCGCGAAGCTGCGCCTCGACCACGAAGTACATTTCGTTGAGCAGATCCACCGGCACGGCGCGGCGCGCGACGACGGCGGCGTGCAGATCGGTATTGGCCATGGCCCGATCTACGGCCCGCTCATGGGATTCTCGCGACAATTCTGCGCCATCATTGCGCAGCAACGCGTCCAGGGTGTGGTCGTCACCCCGTTCGACAATGGCCTCGGAGACCGCCGCCGACACTGTCGAGCGCAGGCTGATGGCGCGCAGATGGTCCTGGCCGCGGGTGTGGGCGACGGCCAGCAGATCATCGTCAGTCAGCGCTGCGGAGCCGGTCAGCACCGGTTCGGCCACGGTGATGGCGGTATCGCGGGCGAGATCTCGCAGAAGGTGGCGCGGCGGGGCCGCGGCGGCGGCCAGACGGCTGGCCAGTTCGCCGCGCACGGCCTCTTCCATGTCGCTGGCCAGCTGGCCCATGACGTCGTCGAACAAGGCGAGCTCAGCGCCGCCATGGGCGCCGTCGCCGACGAAGAACAGGTCGGTCACTCCCCGCAACAGCTCCCGTCGACGGGCGCTGGAGGGCTCGTTGGCCAGGGCGATCAGATCGTGAAGCTTGGACCGTTCCATGGGCGCTGTCTCAGAACTGGCGATCAAGACCCTCGCCGCCCTCGTCGGCCTTTTCCTCGGCCGGGGGCGCGTCGGGCGGCCCCACCAGGATATAGTTCGGGCCTTGGGGCGGGGCGGGAATGGCGTCGGGCGTCAGGCCATACTCCCGGTGCAGGGAGTAGAGCTGCGAACCCCCGGGGCGGGCGGCTGGCAGGGGCGCCGATTGGGCGATCTGTCGTGGCGCCTCGGCGGGCGGCGGCGCCTGATACTGGTATTGAGGAGGCTGAGGCTGAGGCTGAGGCGCGGGCGGGGCCGCGGCCGCCTGGTCGTAGATGCTGGTGGGCAGCGGACCGGCCGGCGGGCCGCCCAGGAGGTCCGGCGCTCGGTCGCTGACCGGCGGCAGCGCGCCACGCATGACGGGCTCATAGCCGGGCTGAACCTGCGGCGGCGACGGGGCCGGCGGCGCGGCGCGGGGCGCTGGGGGCTGAGCGTAGGCGAACTGACGCGACAGGGCCATCGGCTCGGGACGCTGCGGCGCCATCGCCGCCTCATCCGCTGCGGGGCCTTGCGGCGCCCGCTTTCCAGCCCAGCCGAGCATCGGGCCGGCATAGGCGGCGTCGGGACCTTGGGCGCTGGCCGCCTGGGGACTGTCCGTCCAGGGCTGCGGCGGACCATAGCGATCCTGCGTCACGCGTTGGGCCATCGCCGGCGCAGCACTGGCGGCGACGAGCAGGGTGAGCAGAAGGGCGGGGGCGGGCGGGCGATTCATGCTCCGCCAGCTTTAGGGTTATCGGCTTAACCCGCGGCTAACGGCCACGCCACCAGCGCAGGCCAAACCGCTCCAGCCGCGCGAGGCCCGCATAGAGCAGGGCGCCCATCAGACCCAGCACCACAAGAGCTGCGAACATGCGGGCGGTCTGAAGACGATTTCCCGCCTCCAGGATCCGCCAGGCCAGCCCCTGCGCGCCGCCGGACCCGGCCACGAACTCGGCCACCACCGCCCCGATCAGCGCCAGGCCTGCGGCCACCTTGTGGCCCTCCATCAGATAGGGGACCGCCGAGGGCGCCCGCAGCCGCAGCAAGCGCTTCACCCGGCCGACCCCATAGAGATCGAACAGGCGCTCCAGGTCCGGATCGGCCGCCTTCAAGCCGGTGACCGCCCCGGAGAAGATCGGGAAGAAGGCCACCACGGCGGCCAGGGCGACGATGGCGCGCTCCGGGTTGTCGATCCCGGCCCAGATGACCACCAGGGGCGCGATGGCCACCACCGGGGTCACCTGCAGCACCACGGCCAGGGGCTTGATGGCCCGCTCCAGCACCGCGCTCAGCGCCACCAGCAGGGCCAGGGCCTGGGCCGTCAGGCTGGCGATGATCAGGGCCGCCAGGGCCATGGCCAGGGTGTTCCAGGCCGAGGCGAGCAGCGTGCCGGCGTCGGCCATCAGGCTAGCGGCCACGGCGCTGGGCGCCGGGAGGAAATAGGCGGGCACCTCCAGGCTGCGGCAGGCGATCTCCCAAATCGCCAGGAGCGCTGCGATCAGGGCCAGGGGGGCGATGAGGTCGGCGAGCCGTTTCATTCGGCCGCCTCCATGCCCTTGGCCAGCACGGTGGACACCGCCTCCACAGCGCTGCGGAAACCTGCCGTCGTCCGGAAGCCTGTGGGGCGGGGCGTTGGCCCGGCGATGCTCATCTCGCCGCTGATCCGGCCTGGGCCGCGGGTCAGCACCACCACCCGGCTGGCCATATAGACCGCTTCCTCGACGCTGTGGGTGACGAAGACGATGGCGGGCTTGAGCTCGGCCCAAAGCTGCAGCACATCGTCGGCCAGGGCGCGTCGGGTGATCTCGTCCAGGGCGGCGAAGGGTTCGTCCAGCAGCAGCAGCCGGGGTTCGGTCACCAGCGCGCGGGCCAGGGAGACCCGCATGGCCATCCCGCCGGAAAGCTGAGCGGGTCTCGCCCCCGCCGCGTCGGCCAACCCCACCCGCGCCAGGGCGGCCTCGGCCTGGCTGCGGGCCTGGCGGCGGGGGGCGCCCGACAGCTCCAGCGGCAGGGCCACATTGTCCCGGGCCGACAGCCAGGGCGCGAGCGTCGGCGCCTGGAAAACCACCGAGGTTTCCCCTCGCCGCGCGGTGCGGCGCACCTGGCCGCGGGTCGGCGCCTCCAACCCGGCCAGCAGGCGCAGGGCGGTGGACTTGCCACAGCCCGAGGGGCCGACCAGGGCGGTGATTTCGCCGGGCGCGACGGACAGGCTGAAAGGTCCAAGGGCCGGCTGGCCCTTGCCGTACTCCACCTCGACCTGCGCCAGTTCTGCGACCAACGTCTCCATGAGCGCTGCGGCTAGGGCAGGAAGTCGAGGGTGTAGGCCGACTTCGGGTCGAGTTCAGTAGGATAGACCCCCTGGTCGCGGGCCATCTCGAAGAACTCGGTCCAGCGGGCGTCGCTCATCTGGCCGGTCAGGGCCGGATCGCCCGCATCGACGATGCCGTAGGACTTCAGCTTTTCGCGGGCCTGGTCGAGCACGTCCTGGGTCATCTCCGGATTGTCGGCCTTGATCAGGGCGTCGCCTGGCGCCGGATCGCCGTCCAGATAGGACCGCCACCCTGCCGTGCTGGCCTCGACGAAGGCGCGCACCGCCTCGGGATTTTCGGCGATCAGGGCGTCCCTGGCCAGGACCATGGTCGCATAGCCGGGATAGCCATTGTCGGCGAGCAGGAAGACCTTGGGCGCGAGGCCCGCCTCCTTCTCGATCGTATAGGGCTCAGACGTCACATAGCCCTGCTGGGCCACACGCTTGTTCGACAGGAAGGGCGCGGAGTTGAAGGTGTATTTGCGGACCTGATCGTCGGTGAAGCCGTACTTGGCCTTCAACCACACCCAGAAGGCGGTGACCGAGGCGTCCGACAGCAGGATCGGATGGCCCTTCAGGTCCGCGATGGTCTCGATCCCCTGGTCGGGGTGGGCCAGCAGGACCTGCGGATCCTTCTGCATATAGGCGGCGACCGCCTTCACCGGCGCGTCTTCCTGCGCCAGGTTCATGACGATGAAGCTGTTGGAGCCCATGCCCATGTCCACGGCGCCGGCGGCCAGCAGCTGGGGCACGTTGACGCCCGGCCCGCCCTGGATGATCTCCACCTTGAGGCCGCGCTTCTCGTACTCTCCCGTGGCCAGGGCCTGGTAGAAGCCGCCGTGCTCGGCCTGGGCGCGCCAGTCGGTGGCGAAGCGGATGGTGGTCAGGCCGTCGGCGGTCACCGCGTCGGTCTGCGGCTCGGCTGAGCAGGCGCTGACGAGCGCGGCGAGCGCGATGGCGAGCGAGCGCAAGGCCTTCATGAACTATCCCCCGATACGAACCGGGACAAACCTAGGCGCGCCGGGGGGCCGCGCCAAGCCGGTTACGCGTCAGGCCACAGCCGTGTCGAGATCGCCAGGGTCCAGATCTGCCGCCTCGGCGGTCGCCGGCTGGATGCATCGCGCCAGGGCGGCATGCAGGACCTCGATCTGGATGGGCTTGCCGACCGCATCATTCATCCCGGCGCGTCGGCAGCGTTCAACCATCTCGGGCATGACGTCAGCGCTCATGGCGATGATCGGCGCCCTGGCCGCCGGGCCTTCCAGGGCGCGGATGGCGTGGGTGGCCTCGACGCCATCCATGACTGGCATGTGGATGTCCATCAGGATGGCGTCGAAGACGGTGGAGGCCGCTAGGTCTACGGCCTCGGCCCCGTCGCAGGCCAGGGTGACCTCGCAGCCCAGGAGCTTGAGGACCGTGGCGCCCAGGTCCCGATTCATGGGGTGGTCGTCCACCAGCAGCACCCGGACAGGGCCAAGATCGGCGCTCGGAGCTGCGTCTGGAACCTCGGCCAGGACCGACGCCGGTTCGGCGCTGATCTCGAACCAGAAGGTCGAGCCGGTTCCCGGCCGGCTACGCACGCCGATCACGCCGCCCATGGCCTCGACCAGGCCCTTGCAAATGGCCAGGCCCAGTCCCGTGCCGCCAAAGGCCCTGCGGGCCGAGGAGTCGGCCTGCGAGAAACGGCGGAAGAGCCGGTGCATCAAGGTCTTGGGGATGCCGACGCCCGTATCATGGACCTCGAAGCGGAGCAGCATCTCGTAGCCCTGGTCTCGGACCGAAAGCTGCAGGCGCACCTCACCGGCCTCGGTGAACTTCACGGCGTTGCTCAGGAGGTTGAGCAGGATCTGGCGGACCCGAAGCTCGTCGATCAACACCATGTCCTGGGCCGGGCCTGCGGTCTCCAGGCGGATCTGAAGGCCGCGCGCTTCCGCGGAAGGGGCGATGATGTCGATGGCGTCCTGGGCGATCGCCTCCGGACTCTGAGGCTGCAGCGCCAGCTCCACCTCGCCGGCCTCAAGCTTGGAATAGTCCAGAATGTCGTTGACCACCGCCAGCAGCGAGCCGCCGGCCCGATGGACGAGCTCAACCTGACGGCGCGCCTCGGCCGGGAGATCGTCCCGGCGGATCAGCGTCTGGGTGAAGCCGAGGATGCTGTTCATCGGTGTGCGAATTTCATGGCTCATGGTCGCCAGGAACTCGCCCTTGGCCGCGCCGGCGGCCTGGGCCCTGGCCTGGGCGCGCTTGGCCGCCCGGGTTCGCATGGCCAGAAGCCGGCGGGTGCGATTCTGCTCGGCCAGGATCAGGGCCACCGACAGGCTCGTGAAGAAGGCCGTGGCGATGACGAACTGGAGATTGTGAATATGGGCAGCCTGCGACCAGGCCTCCGAGACCCCGCCCAGCGGAGCCAAGGTCAGAACGATCGTTGACAGCACAGCCATGATCACAGCCGACAGGGCCGTGCTGCGCGGCCCCAGGCTGAAGGCGACAATCACCAGGGTGGGCGTGATCAACAGGGGCGCGGGGAAGGTCCAGGGCAGGTAGGCCGCCACGCTGACGGCGATCACCAGGCTGAAAACCCCGGCCTCGGTCAGGACGCCTTTGTCGTGGCCGGGTCCTGAGCGGCGATCAGCCAGCAGCAGAACGGCGGGCAAGGTGATCGCCATGCCCAGGCCATGGGCCAGGAACCAGTTCGACAATATCTCGTAGAAGGGGCGACCCAAGGCGGCCAGCGCCGTTGCGGCGAGGAGGGCCGTCAAGCCGGCGGCCGGCGCCACCGCCAGGAAGGCGATCCGGAGGAGTTCGGGCAGGGCGCCGATTCGTAGCCGATTACCGCAGAAGCGCCGCACCAGCAGGGCGGCGACGACGGCCTCAACGATGTTCAAGGCCGTGAAAACGGGGGCGAGATCGGTTGGCGCGCCGGTGAGGATGTTGATGGCCAGACTGGCCGCTGCGCAGGCGAGGCCGAGGATCGCGGCCTTGCGAACGGGAAGCAGGAGGAGGCCGGCGGCAAGCACGCCATTGGCCAGCCAGAGGGCTGCAACGCTGTGGGCGTCGCGGGTCAAGACGACCCCAAGCAGGGCCGCGGCGGCGAAGGCCAAGCCGATCACCAGCCCAAATGCTGTGTCCCGCTGTACCCGCCGTCCCGTAGCCATGTCCAACATTCCCCCCGAGTTTGGCGAGTTTGCGCCAGGGGGTGGCGCCAAATCGTTAAGTGCGCGGGGGAACCCGCTCAGCGCCGCAAGACTGGCGCACATAGCAAGAGGGCGACGCTGCGGCAGGCCGCGGCGTCGCCCTCATTCCAGATCCTTGCGGACCTGTATCGTAAGGTCGGAGCGACTTCGAACGCGGGCTGCCCCGCAGGTTTCCGTCACGCCGGTGTCCTTCGAACCCAGGCGCCGGGTCGCCCCGTCGCCGTCGGTTCTGGAACCTTCTGCTCCGTTTGCGTTCCGGTTTCCCGGTGCGCCAGGGCTGCAGTCCCTCTCGATCCCTTGACGTTGCGCTCACACAGTCTATGAAGCAAGCACCCGAGTTCGACCCGCTGTGCGCAGCGTGTGACCACCCGGTGGACAGGCTTTGGACTCCTTGGGGAATCCGCGCCGAAACATCAGCAGATTCAATGTGGAATCTTATCCCCAGGAATGGCTGGCGGGCATTCAGCGCCCGGCCTCCAGGGCCTCGCGACGTTCTTCCAACTCCAGCCATTCCAATTCCGCGGCCTCCAGTTTCTCGCGAGCGGCCGCCAGGGCCTGGCCAAACCGGTCGAAGGCGCCGGGGTCTCGCGCATAGAGGTCTGGATCGGCCAGCTGACTTTCCAGCAGGGTGATCTTGTTGGGCAGGTCTGCGACCAGGGCCGTCAACTCTTCCAGCCGACGCTGCTCCTTATAGGAGAGCTTGGCGGCCTTTGCAGCGGGAGCGGCCGCCGCCGCAGCAGCAGCCGCCTGAGCCGCGGCCCCGCGACGCCCACCGGGCGCCTTGGCGGGCGACACGCCGAAGAAGCCTGGATTCTGGCTCAGGAAGTCCAGCCAGCCGCCGGGCGTCTCCACCACCTGGCCGCGACCGTTTAGCCCGATGGTCGAGGTGGCCAGGCGATCGACGAAATCGCGGTCGTGGCTGACCAGGATCAGCGTGCCCTCATAGTCCGAGAGCATCTCTTCCAGGAGGTCGAGGGTCTCCATGTCCAGGTCGTTGGTGGGCTCGTCGAGCACCATCAGATTGGCTGGCTGGGCGAGCGCCCGGGCCAGCAGCAGACGGTTGCGCTCTCCGCCGGACAGGCTGCGGACCGGCTGGCGGATCTGGGCGTCGGTGAACAGGAATTCCTTGGCGTAGGCGGCCACATGCTTGGGCGCGCCGCGGACCATGATCTGGTCGCCGCCGAGCGGGGCCAGGGCGTCCTTCAGCAGCATGTCGTCCTTCAGGTCGGCCCGGGCCTGGTCGATATAGGCCACCTCCAGGTTGGTCCCGAGGATCACCTCGCCGGAGTCGGCTGGCAGTTCGCCCAGCAGCAGCTTGACCAGCGTGGTCTTGCCCGCCCCGTTGGGACCGACCACGGCGATCCGGTCGCCGCGCAGAATGCGAGTGGAGAAGTCCTCCAGGATCACCCGGTCCCCGAACCGCTTGGAGAGCCCCTTCACCTCGACCACCCGCTGGCCCGAGGTCCCGGAGGTGGCCACGCCCATGGACATGGCGCCGCGGGTGTCGCGCAGCCGGTCGGCCTTGGCCTCGCGCATCTCCATCAGTCGCCGGCGGCGGCCTTCGTTGCGGGCGCGACGGCCGGTGACGCCGCGGGCCAGCCAGTGGGTCTCACGTTCCAGGGCCTTGTCCTGGCGCCTGGCCTCGTCGGCCTCGGCGGCGGTGAGCTGCTCCACCCAGGCGTCAAAGGCGGCGAACCCCCGGTCGAGTTTGCGAACCTTGCGGTTCTCCAGCCAGAAGCAGCGCTGGGTCACCCGCTCCAGGAAGGCGCGGTCGTGGCTGACGATCAGCACGCTGGCCCGGCTGGCGGCGATGGCGCCTTCCAGGGTCTCGATGGCCAGGATGTCCAGGTGGTTGGTGGGCTCGTCCAGCAACAGGACGTCGGGATCCTCGGCCAAGGCCCGGGCCAGGGCGACCCGACGGGTCTCGCCCCCGGACAGGCCGGTGGCGGCCTTGTTGGGATCGAGGCCGAAGCTCTCCAGGGCCGCGGCGGCCTCATGGGGGGCCGCGCCCCCGGCGGTGGCGTGGTCCAGCAGGGTGTCGCCGATGATCTGCGGCTCCTGCAGCACATAGGCGACCTTGGTCCCCGGCGTCACGGCGCGCTCGCCGTCATCGGCCTCGGTCAGGCCGGCCAGGATGCGCATCAGGGTCGACTTGCCCGCGCCGTTGCGGCCGACGAGGGCCGCGCGGCTGCGGGGCTCCAGCGCCAGATCGACGCCGTCGAACAGCATGCGGGGCCCGTCGGCGAGACGGACATTCTTGAGTGCGAGGACGGGGGGCTTCATAGGGCTAGGCACATAGCGCGCTTTGGCGCCCCTGCAAGGGCGCAGGCGACAAACCCCTTCAGGCCTCGTCGAAAGGCGGCGGCAGCGGGCCGGATCGGAACAGGATCACCGGGTTCTCGTCATAGTCGCCCATCTCGGTGTCGGCCGAGACGGAGAAGGCCACCACCGCCACACGCAGGGGCGCCAGCCGCTCGGCCTTTCTGCGGGCCTCCTCGGCGCTGGCGCAGCCCACCTGCTGCTCGGCCTTCAGCGCCTTTCCACGCCCTGCGACATAGGACTGGAGGATGTGGACGGTTTCTTTGGCCATCCCTATCCCGGCCGCTGATTGGGCCGCCAGGTCAAGGGCGCGCCGCTGCTCGCCCCGCGCGGCGAATGAAAACCATTTTAGGTCGTCACGGGACAATCTATAGGTTGAGCAGGCGCTGACACGCAGCGTTCGTCGCGGCCGGAGCCCCTCATGTCGCTCGATCACCTGGAGATCGATCTCGAACGGGACATGTTCCTGCGGACCTTGCTGCGGGAGCTGTCGGGCGCCCTGCAGGACGTGGTCGGGCTCGAGGAGGCCTCGGGCTATATCAGCGTCGTCGGGGCCGCGGTAGGCAAGGCTCTGGATGAGAAGTACCGGGCCGCCCTCGCCGTTGATCGGCTTTCAGTCGATCAGGTGGCCCAGGTGCTCGTGGACCTCAAGCAGCGGATCAAGGGCGACTTCTATATCGTCGAGCAGCGCGAGGACCGCATCGTCTTCGCCAGCAATTCCTGCCCGTTCGGCGCCTTCGTAGCCGGCCGTCCAGCGCTCTGCATGATGACCTCAAACGTGTTCGGACACGTGGCCGGCGAGAACCTGGGCTATGCCCGGGTCCAGATCGACAAGGCGATCGCCCGTGGCGATCCAGGCTGTCATGTGACCGTCTACCTGACCCCGAGGGAGGGGGAAGGCGAGGCCCGCGAGTACTTCCGCCGGGTGCGGCCGGACCTGACCGACCGCTGAACATGGATCCCATCTCCAAGTTTATCCGCGATCCCGTCGTCGTCTTCGCCGGGGACGGACGCATCCTCGAGATGAACCGAACGGCCCGGGCGCGTTTTGGCGAGTCGGCCGACAACTGGCGCCACCTGTTCGGCGAACTCGACAGACTGGAGGACCTGCTCGAACGCGCCTCGGGTTCAGCAGACCCGGTGCTGGGCGCCCTTCGCATGGCCGCGGCCTATGCAGCCGAGGTCGATGGGAAGGTCGAGGCGCTCGCCCTGCGGCGAGCGGGCGGGATTGACTACGCCATCAAGTTCCGCGACCCGGCAGGAGACCAGTTCAACGCCCTGACCGCACAGGTGCGCGAGCTGAACGGCGAAATCTCCGTGCGTCGGCGGTTGCAGGCCGAGCTCGAGGAGGCCCTGGCGCACAACCGGGTGCTCTATCGAGAGCTTCAGCACCGGATGAAAAATCACCTCCAGATGATCCTGGCCCTGGTTTCCTCCGCCGGGCGTGAGAGCGAGGATCCCGGCCGCAAGCAGTTCGTGAAGATGCTCCAGTCCAAGCTCGCGGCGCTCTTCGACGCGCAGCGGCTAATGTACGCCGAGGACGCCGGCAATGGCCTGCGGGTCGATCAGATGCTCAGCGCCCTGGCCGAGACGGTCCAGACCCTGGCTGATGTCCGGATCACCATCGAGGTCAGGGCCGAGCCGATCGTGGCGCCGAATGATCTGGCCTTCCCCCTGGCTCTGATCGCCAACGAGTTGCTCACCAATGCGGTGAAGTATGCCGACGGCCCGAACGCAGCCGTGTCGTTGAGCTTTGTCAGGATCGGTGACGAGGCCGTACTGACCGTGCGGGACAATGGGCCGGGGTTCGCGCCATCGGCCTCAGGCCCGTCGTCCTCGGGGCTGGGCCTGGTGAGGGGCCTGTGCCGCCAGATCGGCGGCCAATTCACCCTTCAGTCAGACGCCGGCGCCGTCGCCGTCGTTTCGTTCCCGCTTGCGGAGGCGTCCCATGTCTCATCCTGATCAGTATCGCCTCCTGCCCCGGGGACCGCGCGAAGGCCCTTTCGGACTCCCTCGGGACGACGGCGACGCCGACGCCGGCTTCCCGCTGGGCCGTCGCGTCCTGATTACCGAAGACAACTGGCTGGTGGCCGGCGAGTGGCAAGCCGCTCTGGAGGACGCCGGCTATGAGGTCGTGGGCCTGGCGAGCTCGGCCCAGGAGGCGCTCGAGATTTGTAGCCGCGAGACGCCGGATCTCATTCTGATGGACATCCGGCTGCTCGGCGACCGCGACGGGGTCGAGGCGGCGAAAGACGCCCGTTTGCTCTACGATATCCCTTCGGTGTTCGTCAGCGCGCACGACGACGCCGAGGTCCGTCAGCGGGCCGCTGATGCGCGCCCCTTGGGCTGGATCACCAAGCCCGTCATAGCTTCGCGCATTCCCGACCTCCTGGTGCAGTTCGCCCGCCTCCTCAACTGAGCGGATGGGCCTTGCGCCCCGTCGTCGGCGCTAGAAGGGGATGTCCTCCTCCGGGATCGGCCGACTGGCGTCGTATTCGTCCCGGGGCTGCGGCATGGCGGGGGGCGGCGGCAGGGGCGGCGGCTCGGCCTCGGCGGCGGCCCGGGCGAACTCGCTGGCCAGGCCCTGGTAGTGGTCATTGCGATAGTCGTCCTCGAACATCGGTTCGGGATCATCCACCAGCCAGTCGAAATCGCGGATCTCCATACCCGCATGAGCCTCGATCATCACCCGGCGCCAGATCTGCGAGGGGATGTCGCCGCCGGTGACCCGGTTCATGGGGCTGTCGTCGTCGTTCCCGACCCAGACGCCGGTGACGTATTCGTCGGTGAAGCCGACGAACCAGGCGTCCCGCCAGTTCTGGCTGGTGCCGGTCTTGCCGGCCGCCGGCCAGTCGAAGGCCGCGCGTGTCCCGGTGCCGACGGTGAGGACGCGCTTCATCATCTTCACCATCATGCTGGCATAGGTGAGATCGATGGCCGGCATGGGGCCGGACGGCGCGCGCAGGAAGATGCTGTCGCCATCGACGGTGCGGATCTCCTCGATGATCGAGGGCGTCACGCGGCCGCCGGCCTGCTGGAAGACCTGGAAGGCGCTGGTCAGCTCGATGAGGCTCACCTCGTAGGATCCGAGCGTCACCGCAAGACTGGGATTGGCCGGGATGGTGGTGAAGCCGAACCGACGGGAAATGTCCCCAAGGGCCGGGCCGCCAGCCTCGGCGCCCAGCTTGACCGCGACCGTGTTGATGGACCGCGCCAGCGCCGTCTCCACGCTCACTGGGCCGCGATAGCCGCCACCGTAATTTCCGGGCCGCCAGTCGCCGAACCGCACCGGCCCGTCCACCCGCACGTCGCTGGGCAGGACGCCCTTTTCCAGGGCTGCAGCATAGATGAAGGGCTTGAAGGTCGAGCCGGGCTGACGCCTGGCCTGGGTCGCCCGGTTGAAGACGCTGGCGCCATAGTCCACCCCGCCGACCATGGCCCGAACCGAACCGTCTGGGCCAAGCGTGACCAGGGCCGCCTGGCCGGCGCCGGCCTGGGCGCCGTCGGTGGCCATCACCTGGTTCAGGATGGCGGCGGCCTCGACCTGCAGCGCCGGATCGATCGACAGGCGCACCAGGAGGTCGGGCGAATTGGGGCCGATCTGGCGCAACACCTCGTTGGTGGCGTGGTCCAGCAGATAGCCGTAGGAGCCCTCGTCGGACGTGGCAGTGGTGGCCAGTTGCGGCGTCTGCGCCTGGGCGGCCTCCATCTCCCCGCGGCTGATCCAGCCGGTGTCGTGCATCCGCTGCAGCACCCACCGGGACCTTTGCAGGGCTGCTTGCATGTCGTTGGTCAGGGCCAGGCGCGACGGCGCCTTGGGCAGGGCCGCCAGCAGGGCGGACTCCGCCAGAGTCAGTTGGCTCGCCGGCTTGCCGAAATAGGTCCGCGCCGCGCCGTCCACGCCAAAGGTGTTGGCCCCGAAATAGATGCGGTTGAGGTAGAGCTCCAGCACCTCGTCCTTGGTCAGCATCCGCTCCAGCCGCCAGGCGAGCGCCGCCTCCTGAATCTTGCGGCGGAAGGTCTGGTCCGGGGTGAGGAACAGGCTCTTGGCGATCTGCTGCGAGAGGGTCGACCCCCCCTGGACCACGCCGCCGGCCTTCCAGTTCACATAGCTGGCCCGGGCGATGGCCTGCAGGTCGATGGGACCGTGCTGGTAGAAGCGGTGGTCCTCCGCCGCCAGGAAGGCCAGGGGCACATAGTCGGGCAGGGCGCTCAGCCGCACCCGGTCGCCATAGCGTGGCCCGCGGGAGGCGATGAGGTCGCCGTTGCGGTCGAAGAACTTGATCCCAGGCGCCCGGTTGAAGGCGTAGAGCTGGGCCTGGGGCGGCAGTTCGGGCACGTCCTGCAGGAACCGCTTCTGGAGATAGAGGCCGCCGCCGACCACCGCCAGGGCGAGGACCAGGACCAGGACCGCCAGGGTCTTCCAAAGCCAGCCCCAGCTCCGACGCCGTCTTTCCCGGGGCGGCAGGACGAAGGGGTCGTCGGGGCCATCGCCGCCGGGCGGCCGCGGCGCGCCCTGGCGTGGCGGCCTGGGCCGTCGTCCAAATCCATCGTCACCCTCGCGCAGCGCGCCCTCCGTGGCGACGTCACGAGGCTGCGGCGCGCGCGGCTGGCGCGGCCGTTCCGGCTCATCGTCCGGAAAACGGTAGGGGTCGAGGGTCCAGTCGTTCACGTTCGCTAGGGGCCCGGATGGCGGCGGAGGCGCTTTGGGTTTAGGACGGGCGCGTGAGCAGGCACAAACCCTTTTGGCAGACCAAGTCCCTCGAACAGATGACGGCTCAGGAATGGGAGAGCCTATGTGACGGGTGTGGACTTTGCTGTCTCGTTCGCTTCGAGGATGAGGATAGCGGCCAGGTTATCCCCACCCGCGTGCATTGCCGGCTGTTCGATTCCAACACCTGCGCCTGCTCCAACTATGCCGAGCGCAAGGCCCACGTTCCCGACTGCGTGAAGCTGACCCCGGGCAATATCGCCAAGCTGCCCTGGATGCCGCTGAGCTGCGCCTATCGCCGCCTGCACGAGGGCAAGGACCTGCCCGCCTGGCACCCGCTGGTGACCGGCGACCCGGAAAGCGTCCACGAGGCGGGCGTCTCTATTCGTGGCGAAACCTTCAGCGAGGACGAGCTGGAGGATCTGGAAGACGCCTGGACCTATGCGGCCTGGGACCTGATGGAAGATCGCAGCGGCGACTGATCCTCGGCGATGTTGGCCACAGGCATGTGTCTATTTTACCACACGCGCTCTTGCGTGACTCCGCGCCTTGCACAATCTAGAGCCCATGAGAGGTCCCGATGGGGCCGACGAAACAGAACGGACTGGGAGATTTTATTCCTTGGCGCGCGATCCCTATCAGGAGCTTGGCGTGGCTCGCGGCGCGAACGCCGACGAGATCCGCAAGGCGTTCCGCAAGCTCGCCAAGCAGCATCACCCTGACGCCAATCCCGGGGATGCTGCGGCTGAGGAGCGGTTCAAGCGGGTCAGCGCGGCCTTCGACATCCTGGGCGACCCCGATAAGCGCAAGAAGTTCGACGCCGGCGAGATCGACGGCGACGGCCATGAGACCGGCCGCGGCTATGGCGGCGGCTGGAGCCCCGGCGGCTTCGAGGGCCGTGGCCAGACCCGAGCCGAGACCTTCGACGGCGTCGACCTCGGCGACATTCTGGGCG
>NZ_JBALUY010000077.1:0-16171 GCF_036963605.1 Phenylobacterium sp.
TCGACGTGGACGCCGTCCTGCCGCTAGGCCAGCTTGCGCCAGCCTCGGGACTGGCGGGAACGGTGCGGATGGCCGCCGTCTCCATCGACCTTCGGGACGGCGAGTGTCGGCGGGCCGGCGGCCAGGTCGCCCTGGAGGACATCAGCCTTGCGGGTCTGCAACTGCCAGGGCTCGTCCTGTCCGGGGACCCGACGTGCGCGGGCGCCTCGCTCGCCCTGCCGCTTCGGGGCCAGGCCGAAGGGGTTGATGTGCAGGCTGACCTGCTGATCGGAGCCGACGGCGGCTATCAGATGGACATGATCCTGCGCACCACCCGCCCCGAGGTGGAGGCCGCCCTGGGGATGGCTGGCTATGAGCGAACCCTGAACGGCTATCAGCGCCGGCTGGTGGGGCGGTTAGGCCAGCCCTAGGGGGCCATAGAGCCAGGTCAGCCAGACGCCAGCGGCCAGGAACAAGCCGAACGGCAGGGGCTGGTCGGCGGCCAGGGTCTTGCCCCGAAGGCGCAGGACCAGCGCGAAGACGAGGCCAGACGCTGCGGCGATCAGCAGGATGCTGGGCAGGGCGATGGCCCCGCACCAGGCGCCGCCGCCGGCCAGTAGATAGGCGTCGCCGCCCCCCAGGCCCTCCCGCCCCCTCAGTCTGCGATAGGCCAGGGCCAGCAGGCTGAGGCCTGCGAAGCCGAGGAGCGCGCCCAGCAGATGCGCCGCCAGCGCCCCCTGGGCTGCGGCGACCGCCAAACCCGAGACGATCAGGGGCAGGGTCAGCATCCGCGGCAGCCAGAAGTGCTCGGCGTCCAGCAGGGCCAGCAGCAGAAGCTGCCAGGCGAGCAGGGCGCCGAGGAACCCCTCGGCTGACGGATGAACCAGGGCGGCCCACAGGGCGAGGGCCGGGCACGCCAGCTCCAGAGCCAGGTAGCGGGACGGAATCTGGGCGCCGCAGGTCCGGCACCGGCTAAGCAGCAGCAGGTAGGATAGGATCGGGATCAGATCGATGGGGCCCAAGGGCCGCGCGCAGGCGAGGCAGGCCGAGCGCGCCAGGCCGACCGGTTTGCCCTCGGGCAGTCGTAGGCTCATCAGGCCGAGAAAACTGCCAACGAAGGGGCCGAGCGCCACGGCGGCGACCAGCCAGCTCAGGTCCGGTTGCAGGGGCATGGGACGTCGGCGGGACCGGGGTCCCGCCGATCGGTCCTTAGTCGGGCCGGCTCATCGCGGTCATGGCGCTGGCGGTGGCTTTTGCGGCCTCATGCTCGGGCGGGAGCAGCGGGATCAGGCCGCGGCTCTGCAGATAGCCGCCGCGCCCGGTCGCCGCGTCGGAGGTGAACTCGGTGACGAATTCCTGCAGCCCAAGGGTCACCCCCACATGGGCCTTCTTCACATAGATGAAGATCGAGCGGGACAGGGGATAGGTCCCCTGGGCGATGGTGGCCACCGTGGGCGCGATGCCGTCGATCGACATGGCCTTCACCTTGTCGCCGTTCTCCTCCAGGAAGGAATAGCCGAACACGCCCAGGGAGCCCGGAGTCTTGGTCAGGGTCTGGACGATGGCGTTGTCGTTCTCGCCGGAGTCCACCCAGCCTTCGCGGCGCAGGGGGTGGGTCATCTGCTTGAACTCGTCGGAGTCCCGTTCGCGCAATGCTTCGGCGGTGGGATAGGAGCGGGCCGAAGCCTCGATGCCGAGTTCCACGAAGGCGTCGCGGGTGCCCGAGGTGGGGGGCGGGCCATAGACCAGGATGCGGTTGTCGGGCAGGCCCGGGCCGATCTCGTTCCAGTTGGTGTAAGGATTGGGCACGAACTTGCCGCCGCGCAGCACATTGGCGCCCAGCGCCAGATAGAGGTGGGGCAGGCGGAACTGATAGTCCGGCGCGCTGCGGTCAGCGGCGATGACGATGCCGTCATAGCCCACCTTCAGCTCGACGATATCGTCCACGCCGTTCGCGGCGCAGGTGTCGAATTCCTGCTGGGTCATCGGCCGCGAGGCGTTGGCGATGTCGGGGAAGTTGTCACCAACCCCGCCGCAGAACAGCTTGATGCCGCCGCCGGTCCCCAGGGATTCGACGTTGGGGGCCTTCATTCCGGTCTTGCGGGCGTAGTTCTCGGCGACCCGGGTGGCGAAGGGGAAGACGGTCGAGGAGCCGGCTGCCCACACATAGTCCCGCGCCGCATGCGCGCTGCCGGCGCCGCCCAGCAGGGCGAGGGCGGCGCAGAGGCCCATAAGCTTCTTCATCATGTCTCTCCTAGCTCGCCGGCGGAGCGCGTCGCAGCGCCCATTTGGCTCTAAGGCCCCAATTTTGGCCCCCAGGCCTAAGGCGCCGTGAGGTTGATTTCCAGGGCCGACTTCACCGCCCGCCAGTCCACCAGTTTGAAGTTCTGACGCTCCCGACGGACCTCGCTGGAGGCGCCTTCGGTGTCGGCGTCATCCTGCACGACGATCAGGCCCTCGGCATAGGGGCCAACAGGCCCGCCCAGAGCGGCCACGCCGTCGGTCCCGCTGACCGCATCCACATCGCCGGCTGCGGCGACAGAGAAGCGTCCTTGATAGTCGGCGGCTTCGCCGGCCACCCGCCAGACGGCGAAGGCGTTGTCCCCCTGGCTCGAGGCGATCAGGAAGGCCTGGCCGGAATCCCGCAGCAGGGTCAGCCCTTCGACGTCGGGAGTCAGGCGGGGGCCGGGGGCGGCCTCCAGCAGGGAGCGGGCGCCGCCGGCTGCCGGGTCGAGGGAATAGCGCCAGACGCCCTTCATCTCCTCGCCCACATAGAGGGCGCCGGTCTCGTCATCGACGACGCAGCCCTCGGACTGGGAGCCGACGGCGAAGCTCTGCTCCTCGACGCCCACGGGCTCGCCGTCCTCGTCGCGCACGCGGACCTGGCGGACGTCGCCGTCCTTACCGACCACGATCACGATCACATCGTCGCCGCGGCGGGCCATGCACAGGCCATAGGGTTCGCTGACCGGAACCGGCACCAGGCCCCAGGTCCGGACGTCCAGCGTGTCGGGGTCCATCAGGAACAGGAGTGCGCCGCCCCGGCTGCGATGGCTGGCGGCGATCAGCACCTGGGCCTTGCCGCCGACCATGAAGCTGTCGCGCAGGTCCACATTGTTCAGCGGACCTTCGGGCAGGAAGGCGCGCACCTGGCCATCCAGCCCGTAGGCGTAGAGGCCGGCCTTCTTGTCGGTGCCGAAGATCACCGCGCGGTTGGGATCGCGGGGATCGGCCCAGATTTCGGGGTCATCGGCGGCGTCGCTGTTGGCGGTGCCCACGGCCACGGTCTCATGGGCCGCAGGAACCGGGGTTCCGCTCAACGTGCCGTCCTTGGGCGCGTCGGAGCCGAAGCCTGCGCAACCGGCAAGCAGAAGTCCGAGGGCTGTGGCCCCCGCCACACCCGGCTGGGCAAGAGTCGATCTGAACAAGGGAGCCTCCGTGAGCATCATTCTGCCCACGTCGGGTGACAGTTTTCGGACATGACGGAGGCTTGTCGCCCCGCCCCTCGTTCAGCCGCCGGGCTTCTCGCCGTCCAGCTGGGGATCCAGCAGCTTGTGGGCGTGGATGATGAAATAGCGCATCAGGGCGTTGTCCACCGTGGCCAGGGCCTTGGATCGCCAGACCGCCAGGGCTTGCTCGTAAGTAGGATAGGCGCCGACCAGGTCGATCTTTGATGGGTCACGGAAACGAACTTGCTCGACTTCCTCGAGTTCGCCGCCGATCACGATGTGCAAAAGCTGTTTGTCGGGCATGTCTTCCTCAAAAGAGGGCTCAGTTTGGTATGGCGATATGCGAGACCCGCGCCATGATCAATGGGGCCAATCGCGGCGCCGCGCATAACAGACTCCGTTGGGACGGAATCCGACCATTATAGGCGAAGCCGCCCCCCAGGTGGTCGCCGCAATAGGCTCCCGCCTCCCGGGCCACCAGGTCGGCTGCGGCCAGGTCCCAGTCGGCCTTGGCCACCAGGGCCAGGGCAGCGTCGAACTGGCCTGACGCCACCAGACACATGCGATAGGCGGTCGAGTTGCGTGATTCCACGCGCATGATCGGCCAGGGCTCCGGCCAGGATGGGTGGTCGAACATCCGCTGGTCCCCGACCATGCCGCAACCGTCCAGCCGCACCGTCGGGGCCGGCACGATCAGCGACCCGTTCAGCTTGGCGCCGCCGCCGACGGTGGCGGTGTAGACTTCGCCCACCTGTGGCGCATAGACGACGCCGGCGATCGGCTGTCCGTCCTCGACCACGGCGGCCGAGATCACCCACCAGGGCTTGTCCTTCATGTAGGCCCGGGTGCCGTCGATGGGATCGACCACGAACACCCGCCGACGGTCCAGCCGCTCCAGATCGTCGGCCGTCTCCTCCGACAGCCAGCCGTAGTCGGGGCGCGCCCGGCCCAGGGTGGTCTTCAAGAGGGTGTCGGTGGCGAAGTCGGCGTTGGTGACCGGCGAATTGCCTTCCTTCCAAGCGATCTTCAGTCCCCGCGCCCGCAACTCCAGGGCCAGGGTTCCGGCCTCCACGGCGGCGGCGACCAGAAGCTCCAGGTCCTGGACAGGGCTGGGGGCGGCGCTGGGGCTCATTTCCCCGCGATCGCCAGGGCGTCGATCAGCACCGACGGCGCATTGGACGCTCCGCGGATCTCCAGGTCCGAGCCGGGGACGAGCCGGGCGTACATCTCGATCAGATTTCCCGCCACGGTGATCTCGCTGACCGGATAGGCGAGCTGCCCGTCCTCGAACCAGAAGCCGGAGCAACCCACCGACCAGTCGCCGGTGTTGCCGTTCAGGGATGGGCCGAACATGGAGGTGATCAGCAGGCCCTTGCCGGCGCTGCGCATCAGGCTCGCCTGATCCTCGGTCCCGGGCTGCAGGGTCAGATTGGAGACGCCGACGCCGGGCGGCCCGGCCAAGCCGCGGGAGGCGTGGCCGGTGGTCTCCAGGCCCAGTTGCCGGGCCGAACTGGAGTTCAGTAGCCAGGTGGTCAGGACGCCCTTGTCGATCAGATCCATGGCCGTGGTCTCGACGCCTTCGTCGTCGAAGGGGCTGGAGCCCAGGCCTCGGCGGCGGTGGGGATCGTCGGTCAGGGTCACGTCAGGCGCGAAGACCGGTTGGCCGAGCTTGTCCTTCAGGAAGGAGGAGCCGCGGGCGATGGAGGGGCCTGAGATCGCGCCGATCAGCGGACTGATGATCAACATGGCCAGGCGGTTCTCGAAAATCACCGGGGCGGTGGTCGAGGCGATCTTGCGCGAGCCCAGCCTTGCGGCGGCCCGGCGGCCGGCCTCGGTTCCGATCCCTTCGGGCCCAGGCAGATCCTCGTGCCAGCGCACCGAGCGGCCATCATAGCCGGTCTCCATGGACAGGCCGTCGCCGGCGATGGCCGAGGCGCCCAGCGAGAATCCGGACGCCTGGTGAGCGCCGGCGAAGCCGTGGCTTGTGGCGATCAGCCATTTGGCCGTGGACCATCCAGCCGTGGCGCCGTCGGAATTGACCACGCCGTCCACCGCCCGGGCCGAGGCTTCGGCGGCTCGCGCGCGATCTTCCAGGGTTTCCGGCGAAAGCTCGGTGGGATCGTAGAGATCAAGATCGAGGTGCGGTCCCTTGGCCAGCCGCTCGGCGGGGGCGAAACCGGCATAGGGATCTTCAGGCGCCAGGCGGGCCATGGCCACGGCCCGGTCCACCAGCTTGGACAAGGCTTCAGGCGAGAGGTCCGAACCCGACACCGTCGCCTGGCGCTGGCCGACAAAGACCCGCAGGCCGAGGTCGCGGGATTCCTCGCGCTCGACCTCTTCCAACTCGCCCTCGCGGACGGAGATCGACAGGGACTGGCGTTCGGCGGTGACGGCCTCAGCAGCATCGGCGCCGGCCTTGCGGGCGGCGTCGATCAGCTCGGCGAGCAGGTTTTGATCCATCCCAGCCATATGGCGAACCTCAAGCGGTCGAGCAAGCTGAGTAAGGCTGAACAGGGCCGAGTCGGACGCGGCGCCGCTTGATAGAAATTACCGTGCATGGTCATCAAGTTTATTGATTTTCCAATGCGCCGCCCCCGGGCCTAGGCTCCATCAACGCCTAGAACGCGAGGGAGAACGACCATGGACGACGCCTCCAATACCGGCGATCCGCTGGGCTGCCCGATGAAGCAGCCTGCGGCGCTTCGATCCCTGCTCGGCCGCACCAATCGTGACTGGTGGCCCAATCAGCTGTCGCTGGACATCCTCCACCAGCAGGGCCTGCACGGCGACCCGATGGGGGATGACTTCGATTATCCCAAGGCCTTCCAGTCCCTGGACTATGCGGCGGTCAAGCGTGACCTGACCGCCCTGATGACCGACAGCCAGCCCTGGTGGCCGGCCGACTACGGCCATTACGGCCCCTTCTTCATCCGCATGGCCTGGCACAGCGCCGGCACCTATCGCAGCGGCGATGGGCGGGGCGGCTCATCCTCGGGCTCCCAGCGGTTCGCGCCGCTGAACAGCTGGCCCGACAACGCCAACCTCGACAAGGCGCGGCGCCTGCTGTGGCCGATCAAGCAGAAGTACGGCGCCAAGCTCTCCTGGGCCGACCTGATGATCCTGGCCGGCAATGTGGCCATCGAGTCCATGGGTGGGCCGGTCTTCGGCTTTGGCGGTGGCCGCGCCGACATCTGGGAGCCGGAAAAAGACATCTACTGGGGCACCGAGGAGCAGTGGGTGGGTCACGAGGAGAACCAGACCCGCATCCAGCCTGACAAGGAAATGGTGCTGGAAGATCCCCTGGCCGCGATCCAGATGGGGCTGATCTACGTCAATCCCGAGGGGCCGGGGGGCAATCCCGACCCGATCCAGTCAGGCCGTGACATTCGCGAGACCTTCGCCCGCATGGGCATGAATGACGAAGAGACCGTGGCCCTGACCGCCGGCGGTCATACCTTCGGCAAGTGTCACGGGGCCGGGGACGCTTCCCTGGTGGGCGCCGAGCCCGAAGGGTCTGACATCGCCCAGCAGGGCCTGGGCTGGACCTCAAGCCACGAGAGCGGCGTGGGCGACCACACCATCACCAGCGGCCTGGAGGGCGCCTGGACGCCTACCCCCATCCAGTGGACGATGAACTACTTCCACATGCTGCTGGACTACGACTACGAGCTGGTGCGCAGCCCGGCCGGAGCCAAGCAGTGGCAGCCGATCAACCAGAAGCCGGAAGACATGGCGCCCGGCGCCCACAGCCCCGACAAGCGCCTGCCGACCATGATGACCACGGCCGACATGGCCATGAAGATGGACCCGAAGTACCGGGAAATCTCCGAGCGGTTCCGCGCCAATCCCGACCAGTTCGCCGACGCCTTCGCCCGGGCCTGGTTCAAGCTGTGCCACCGCGACATGGGTCCGAAGTCCCGCTACCTCGGGCCTGAGGTGCCGGCCGAAGACCTGCTGTGGCAGGACCCGATTCCGCCCGTTGATCATCCGCTGATCGGCACCGCCGACATCGCCGCGCTGAAGGGCAAGATCCTGGGCTCAGGGCTGACCGTGGCCGAGCTGGTGACGACCGCCTGGGCCTCGGCCTCGACCTATCGCGGCTCCGACCACCGCGGCGGCGCCAATGGCGGGCGCATCCGCCTGGCGCCGCAGAAGGACTGGGAGGTCAACCAGCCGGCCCAACTGGCCCGCGTGCTTCACGTGCTGGAGGGAATCAAGGCGAGTTTCGACGCCTCCGCGCCGGGCGGCAAGAAGGTGTCCATCGCCGACCTGATCGTCCTGGGCGGCGTTGCGGCGGTGGAGAAGGCGGCCAAGGACGTTGGCCATGACGTCCAGGCGCCCTTCACGCCTGGCCGCACAGACGCCTCGGCCGAACAGACCGATATCGAGAACTTCGAGGTGCTCGAGCCCAAGGCCGATGGCTTCCGCAACTATCTGCAGGTGCGGTTCAGCGTGCCGACCGAGGAGCTGCTGATCGACCGGGCGCAGCTGCTAGGCCTCAGCGCGCCGGAGATGACGGTGCTGGTGGGCGGCCTGCGGGTGCTGGGCGCCAATCACGGCGGTCAGTCCCACGGGGTCCTGACCGATCGTCCAGGCCAGCTGACCAACGACTTCTTCGTCAACCTGCTCGACATGGGCACGGCGTGGAAAGAGGTCGACGACCGCGGCGACGAGGTCTTCGTCGGCACGCTCCGCGACACCGACGAGGAAAAGTGGACGGCCACGCGCACGGACTTGGTGTTCGGCTCCAACTCGCAGCTGCGGGCCCTGTCGGAGGTCTACGCCGCCTCTGACGCGAGCCGGAAGTTCGTCGACGACTTCGTCAAGGCCTGGACCAAGGTCATGAACGCCGACCGCTTCGACCTCGCCCGGGCGGCCTGAAGGCGCTTGATCTCTCCCGCCGTGGCGCGCTTTGCGTCGCGGCGGGACGATCTCAGACGATGGCGTAGAACAGCAGGGCGACCCCTGCGAAGACGTAGGAAATCCAGGTCAGGGTCACGCCGATCGCACGGGGAAAGGACACGCCGCCGTTCTGCGACAGCCCGACGGCGTGCATCACCCGGCCCGAGAACAGCGCCAGGCCTGCGATGTGAACCGCAAGGGGCGGGGCCTCCACCAGCGCCAGGACACCGATGGCGGCCAGTCCCGCGGGAATGTATTCGGTCGCGTTGCCGAAGGCCCGGATAGCCTGGGCCAGCTCCGGAATGCCGTCGTCGCCGAAGGCCACCTTGTGCCTCTGCCGCTGGCGGACCACCAGCATCGAAAGCGCCAGCAGCAGAAAGAGATGCAGCCCCGTCCAGAGCGCTGCGGCGTGTCCCGACGTGATCAGGTTCATGATGGTCCCCCCGTGCGCCCCCGCACGGCTCGCAGTTGGACTGCGAATTCGCCCCTGGGGCAAGGGGGGATCGCCCCTTTCAAGACGAGCACGGATGCGGCCATGGACAAGTCTGGCGCCAAGCGCCACATGAGCGCCAGTCCCGTCCCCCCAGGCCCTCGCCCATGCCCGTCGCCGCCCTGCCGTTGCCCCACTTCCTGCTGGCCCTGGCGGTGGTGGCGGTCTGGGGGACCAACTTCGTGGTCATCAAGTACGGCCTGGCGGAGTTGCCGCCCTTGGCCTTCGCGGCGCTGAGGTTCTTCTTCGCCCTGGTCCCCGCCGTCTTCTTCCTGCCGCGGCCCAAGGTCCCGTGGGGTCACCTGGCGGCCTATGGCGTGCTGATCGGGGCGGGCCAGTTTGGCCTGCTCTACATCGCCATGAACGGCCAGATTTCGCCGGGCCTCGCCTCCCTGGTGGTGCAGGTCCAGGTCTTCTTCACGATTGGCCTGGCCATGGCCGCAACGGGAGAGCGGGTCAGGCTATTCCAGATCGCCGCCCTGGCGCTGGCCACCGTCGGCATCGGCGTGATCCTGGCCCATTCGGACCGCGCCACCACGCCGCTGGGCCTGGCCCTGGTGATCCTGGCGGCCATGGGCTGGGCCGGCGGCAACCACGTGGCCAAGCTGAGCGGCCGGGTGAACATGCTGGCCTATGTGGTCTGGGCGAGCCTGTTCTCCGTCCCGCCCCTGGTGGCCATGTCCCTGGTCCTGGAGGGCTGGCCGACCGTGCGGCTGGCCCTGGGGGAGGCGAGTCCTGCGGCCTGGGCGGCGGTGGCCTGGCAGTCGGTGGGCAACACCCTGTTCGGCTACGCCGCCTGGGGCTGGCTGCTGGCGCGGCATCCGGCGGCGACCATCACGCCCATGGCCCTGCTGGTGCCGGTGTTCGGCATGGGCGCCTCGGCGCTCCTGCTGGGGGAGGCCATGCCGGTCTGGAAGATAGCTGCGGCCAGCCTTGTGATGGCCGGCCTCGCCCTCAACATCCTCTGGCCCATCGTCGCGGCCCGAAGGCTGCCGCCGCCCGCGGCGTGACCTTCCCCTTCGCCGTCATGGTCGGACTTGATCCGACCATCCATGCACACGGACGACGCGCGGTGTTCATGCGCCCTCGGGTCAAGCCCGAGGGCGACGGAAGTTGGAGCGTGCAGGAGCCAGCGCTCAGCCCTTCAGGGGCGGCAGGCCGAGGCTCGCCCAGCGGTCGGTGACCCGGGCGACGGTGGCCGCGTCCATGTCGAGCTTTTCGCCCCATTCGCGGTGGGTTTCCGGCGGCCACTTGTTGGTGGCGTCCAGGCCGATCTTCGATCCCAGGCCGCTTTCCGGCGAGGCGAAGTCGAGATAGTCGATCGGCGTGCCCTCCACGAGGGTGATGTCCCGGGCCGGGTCCATACGGGTTGACAGCGCCCACATGACGTCCTTCCAGTCGCGGGCGTCGATGTCGTCGTCCACGACGATCACCCACTTGGTGTACATGAACTGCCGCAGGTAGCTCCAGACGCCCATCATCACGCGCTTGGCGTGGCCGGGATAGGCCTTCTTCATGGAGACCACGGCGATCCGGTACGAGCAGCCCTCCGGCGGCAGCCAGAAGTCGACGATCTCCGGAAACTGCTGGCGTAGCAGGGGAATGAACACCTCGTTCAGCGCCTCGCCGAGCACGCTGGGCTCGTCCGGCGGCCGGCCGGTGAAGGTGGTCAGATAGATCGGGTCCCGGCGCATGGTGATGGCGCTCACCTGGAAGACCGGGAACTTCTCGACCGAATTGTAATAGCCGGTGTGGTCGCCATAGGGGCCTTCGTCGGCATATTCATCCAGCAGCACATGACCCTCGATGACGATCTCGGCCTCGGCCGGCACCATCAGGGGCACGGTCTTGGCCGCCACCAGTTCGGCCTTGGCGCCGCGCATCAGGCCGGCGAACTGGTATTCCGACAGGGTCTCGGGCACCGGGGTCACCGCCGCCAGGATCGTGCCGGGATCGGCGCCCAGGACCGCGCAGGCGGGCAGGGCGTCGGGCTTGCCGGCCGCCTTCCAGCGCCGGTGATGCTGGGCGCCGCCCCGATGGGCCAGCCAGCGCATGATGGTGCGATCCTTGCCCAGCACCTGCATGCGGTAGATGCCGAGATTGTAGTCGTCCTCCCGGTCGGTGGACGGCCCCTTGGTGACCACCAGCGGCCAGGTGATGAGCGGGGCGGGCTCGCCCGGCCAGCAGGTCTGGATGGGCAGCTTGGTCAGGTCGATCTGGTCGCCGGTCCAGACGATCTCCTGCACCGGCGCCTTCTTCACCGTGGCCGGGCGCATGGCCATCACCGTCTTGGCGAGCGGCAGCATGTCCAGCGCGTCCTTCAGCCCCCGGGGCGGCTCAGGCGCCCGGAGGAAGGCCAGAAGTTCGCCGACCTCGCGCAGGTCGGCCGCCGTGGTGCGTTCGCGCCCCTCCAGCGTGACGCCCATGGCCACCCGCTTGACCGTGCCGAACAGATTGACCAGGCAGGGCATGGGCGAGCGCTCGCCGTCGGCGCGGATGACGTTCTCGAACAGGACCGCCGGCCCGCTCTGGCGCAGCAGGCGGCGATGGATCTCGGTCATCTCCAGGACGGTGGAGACCGGCTCAGACACCCGCACCAGCTCGCCGGCGGCTTCCAGCTTGGCGATGAATTCCCGCAGCGACCGATAGGCCATGAGCCCTCCCAAGCGTGATCTGATTCCAGGACTTAGGGCCGTGGGGCGCCGGTGTCACCCTTTGCGCCGGGCCCGCTTGCCGCTAGATTCTGCGCCCATGAAGCGCCTCGACCTCGACGACCTGCCGCCCAAGATCGCCCAGCTGCTGTCCGGCCTTGAGGAGGGGGAGGAACTGATCCTCGTCCAGGGCGGCGCGGTGGCCGGCCGCCTGCGCGGCGGCGTTGCGCCTGCGCCGGCGATCGAGGAAGAGCCTGAACCCTACAACAACCAGCGAGCTGCCGAGATCTTCGAACAGTTCCGCTCGGCGGTCGAAGACGAGTTTTAGGCTCAGCAGTCTCCCCCACATCGTCATGCTCGGCCTTGTGCCGAGCATCCCTCGTCGGGGCTAAGCGCAAGCGTCGCGAGGGATCCTGGGCACAAGGCCCAGGATGACGGTTGAGGGGAGGGGCGCTGCGCGTCTAGAGGCGGATCCGAGGTCTTCCCCTGGCCCCATTCGCTCCCCATCTTTCTGACGTGACCCAACGGAATCCGAGCGGCCGTCAGAGCCGCCGCCGCAGGGTCGGTCATTAGGGAGACGAAAATGTTCAAGCTTGCTTCAGCCGCGCTCGCCGCGGCGCTTCTGGCGACTCCGGTCCTCGCCGCGCCGGCCACCACGGGTCAGGCCACCGTCAATGTCACCAACCTCAATCCCGCCAACGCCGCCGACGCCCAGCGTCTGGAACGGCGGGTGGAGCGCGCCGCCTTCGCCGCCTGTGGCGGGCATGAGGGCAGTGTGCGGATGCTCAAGCGTACGGTTACCCGGTCTGACTGCTACCAGGACACCCTGGCCCAGGCCCGCGCCGCGGTCGGCATTGGCCAGCAGTACGCCGCCCGCTAGCTGGAGGTCTTGGTTGCCTCATAGCCCTTGGCCATCGCCCTGGTGACGAGCTTGCGCCACCGGCGCTCCAGCAGACTGTGCAGCGACCCCGGATCGAGGCTTTCGATCCGGGCGAGCACGGTGGGGTAGTTCTGATAGTGCGGCGTCAGGTGGAAGGTGGCGGGCTCCGCCGCCATCAGCATTTCGCGCTCGTCGAAGCCGACGTCGCTCAACACCACGCTTCCGTCCTCGCCTCGCAAGCGGGTGAAGAACTTGCCGCGCACCTTGAAGGACGGATAGCCATAGGACGTGCCCTCCTCCGCGCCAGGGAAGGCGAGGATGATGTCGCGCATCTCAGCTTCGGTCACAGGGACCTCCCCAGGTCAGTAGGCCAGCGCCACCCCGTCCTTGCGCATCTCGGTGGCCGCGGCATAGCGGCCGGGCCAGCGCTCAATGGCCTGATAGCCGCCGAAGCTGCCATCGCTCTCGCCGATCTTCCAGCCGAGATCGACCAGGGCCTTGCGGGTGGCCGCCGGCACGCCGCTTTCCAGGTGCAGCAGGCCGGTCCCCGGGGTGACCTCGCCGGTGGGCTCCGATCCGCCGCCGTGGCGCCAGCGTGGGCTGTCGCCGGCCTCCTGCACGCCGAGATCGAAGTCGACCATGTTGGAGATGATCTGGGCCTGACCCTGGGGCTGCATGTCGCCGCCCATGACACCGAAGGACAGCCACGGCGCCCCGTCCTTCACCGCGAAGCCGGGGATGATGGTCTGGAAGGGCCGCTTGCCGGGCGCATAGACATTGGGATGGCCGTCGGTGAGGGCGAACATCTCGCCGCGGTTCTGCAGCATGAAGCCCAGGCCGTCCGGCGACAGGCCCGAGCCCATGCCCCGATAGTTGGACTGGATGATAGACACCATCATCCCGTCCTTGTCGGCGGTGGTGAAATAGGTGGTGTCGCCCCGGGTCGGCGCCTGGCCGGCAAAGACCGTCTGCAGGATGGAGTCGGGTCGGATCAGCCGCGCGCGCTCGGCGGCGTAGTCCTTGGAGATCAGCCATTCGGCCGGCACGTCATAGAAGGACGGGTCGGCGTAGTAGCGGGCGCGGTCCTCGAAGGCGAGGCGCTTGGCCTCGGCTCCGTGGTGGATGGCGGCGGCCGACTGGAAGCCCATGCCGCGGATGTCGAACCGCTCCATGATGTTGAGTTGCTGCAGGGTCGCCAGGCCCTGGCTGTTGGGGCCGAGGCTGTAGACGTCCACCCCGCGATAGGTGCTGGAATAGGCCTTGGTCCATTCGGCCCGGTGGGCGGCCAGGTCAGCCTTGGTCATCCACCCACCGATGCGGCGGAAATAGCGCTCGATCGTTTCGGCGATCTCGCCCTCATAGAAGGCGTCGCGGCCCCCCTGCGCGATCAGGCCATAGGTGCGGGCCAGCGCCGGGTTCTTGAAGATCTCGCCTTCCCGGGGCGTCGCGCCGCTGGGCGCCCAGACGGCCTTGAAGTTGTCGACCTCCTCGATGCCCAACTTGCCGCCGGTGAAGTTGTCGTAGCTGCGGTCCAGGTAGTAGGCGACGTTCTGGCTCACCGGCGCGCCCTCGCTGGCATGGGCGATGGCCGGGGCGAACAGGTCCTTCCAGGGCAGTTTGCCGTAGCGTTCGTGCAGGGTCCACCAGGCGTCCACCGCGCCCGGCACGCTGACGGCGATGGCGCCGTGCGAGGGGATCAGGCCGTTCTTGGCGCGGCTGCGCACCGTCTCCAGGGACAGGCCTCGCGGACTGCGGCCCGAGCCGTTCAGGCCCATGACCTGCTTGGTCTTCGGGTCCCACAGCATGACAAAGCAGTCGCCGCCGATGCCGCAGGCGATGGGCTCGGCATAGCCCAGCACCGCATTGGCCGCGATGGCCGCATCCACAGCCGAGCCCCCGGCCCGCAGGATGTCGATGGCCGCCAGCGTCGCCAGCGGGTGGGCCGTGGCCGCCGCCCCATGGGTTCCCCAGGCTGCGCTGCGACTGGCGAAGGTCGCGCCGTCGATCCGGTCGCCGGGGCCGACGTCGGGCCGGTCGCGATTGGGCGTCGCCTCCCGGCTCTGTCCCGCAGCCCCGCTGGCGAAGAGGGCGCCCGGAAGCGCGGCGGGCAGGGCGGCCAGGAAGGTGCGGCGACGCATGGGCAGGCTCCAGATCAGATGTAACAGCGCCGTCACTATAGGCAGAGGTCCGCGCCGCTGGCGACCGGTCGACGCAGGGTCAGCCCGGCAAGCTCCACACCGCCGTCTTCTTGACCTCCTGGTCCTCGAGCTCGCGCGTTGTGGTGACCTGGTATTCGGCGAGTTTGACCAGGCCTTCGCGGGGGAAGTAGCTGCGGCCGGGGTCGCCGATCAGGACCGTGGCGCCGGCCGATTTCGCCTGTTCCAGCCAGGCCATGACCCGGGCGGCCAGGGGCTTTTCGTAGCAGATGTCGCCGGCCAGGATCACCTCGGCGGGCAGGGGCGGGGCGTCCAGCAGGTCGATGCTGGTGAAGTCGCAGGCCACGCCGTTGGCGGGCGCGTTCAGGGCCAGCGCCGCGCCGCAATAGGCGTCGATATCGGCGGCCAGGACATGGGCCGCGCCGGCCTTGGCGGCGGCGATGGCGACGATGCCCGAGCCCGTGGCGAAGTCGATCACCCGCTTGCCGGCGACGATCTGCGGATGGTCGAGGATGTAGCGGGCCAGCGCCTGGCCGCCGGCCCAGGCGAAGGCCCAGAAGGGCGGCGGCAGGCCGATCTCTTGCAGGGCTTCTTCGGTCAGCCGCCAGATCGGCATGACCTCGTCGGCCAGATGCAGGGTGAGCTCGGGGGTGTGGGGCGGCGCCTGCTGGCGGGTGTTGGCCAGGATGAAGGCGCGGCGGCCCTCGGGGGTCTGCTCGATCACGCCGCTCTCCTGCACCTTGCGCCGATGGCAAGTGGCGAAGAACCCCGTCCCCCGCAAGGGGAATGATCAGGCCGCGGCGAGGCTGGGTGTTTTACCCTTGGAGGCGGCCAGGCGCAGCACCTCCATATAGCTGCCCCGGATCTCCATCTGCGGCCCCAGCCCCTTGCTCAGCAGCAGCCGGTGCGCCTTGGGCAGGCTGTAGCAGGGCAGGTGCATGAAGATGTGGTGCTCGCAGTGATAGTTCACCCAATAGGGGGCGATGAAGGCCCGGGCGATCGGTCCGGCATAGGTGGTCCGGGCGCAACGGAACGGGTCGCGCTCGTCCTTGGCGATACAGGCGTGCTCCCCGATGTTGCGCAGGCGGGTGATCATCTGCAGCCATGTGGCCTGGGGCAGCAGCCATAGGACGAACCAGGCCCACCAGAGGCCGAAGGGCGCGGTCAGCGTGATCGTCACCGCAGCCCCGATCAGCATGCGGCGCTTGCGGATGATCTCGCCCTTGAGGATCGGCCATAGGGCCTCGCCCGGCCTGCGGGTGGCCAGCTGGCTGCGCACCAGGCCGAAACGCTGCTTGAACCAGGTCTGGCCGGTCAGGTCGCGGACGATCTTGCGGCGCAGGGACAGGGGCGTGATGGGGAAGGGGGCCGACAGGACTAGGTCGGGATCCTCGGCCTGCTGGACGAACTTGTGGTGGGTCAGGTGGTAGGGGCGATAGCGGTGCAGGCCGCCGCCGGTCAGCCACTCGCCGGCCCAGTCGTTGATCTTGAGGTTCTTGTGCAGGGCGCCGTGGGCGGCGTCATGCATCATGATCGCCAGGCCCAGCTGTCGTCCGCCGATGATCATCACCGCCAGCGGGATGGTCAGGGGCCAGACGACAGCCACCGCGCCGGCGGCCAGGATCACCACCCACGCATGGGCGATCAGGGCCAGCCCCTTCCAA
>NZ_JBALUY010000078.1:0-14905 GCF_036963605.1 Phenylobacterium sp.
CGGGACTTCTTTTCCTCGCCATAGACAAAGAGAATGCGGGCCAGATCCTCAGGCTCGGCGGTGTTGACCAGATCGGCGGCGGTTTCGCCCCGATCGCCCATGCGCATGTCCAGGGGGCCGTCACGCAGGAAGGAGAAGCCGCGATCAGCCTCATCCAGCTGCATGGACGAAACGCCCAGGTCCAGGGCCACGCCGTCGGCGCCGCCCTCCCCCAGAACCTCGTCCATCTCCGAGAACCGCGCACAGACCAGGGTGAAGGTCTCGGCCGGCAGATCGGCGGCGAAGCGGGCGGCGGTGGGATCGCGGTCGAAGCCGGTCACCTTGGCGCCAGCCGCCAGGAAGGCTCGGGCGTAGCCGCCGGCCCCGAAGGTGCCATCGACTACAACGTCGCCCGGGGCGATGGCCAGGGCCGCGACCACTTCATCAAGCAGGACGGGAAGATGTGGCGCGATCATGAGGCGACACCCAGGCGGGCGGCGCGCTGGTCGGCGCGCATCTTGGCCAGACCCTCACGGGCCAGTTCGCGCTGGGCGGCGCGATGGGCCTGGAAGGCTTCGCGCTCCCAGATCTGGAAACGATCGCCCAGGCCGACCATGACGACCCAGTCTGTCAGGCCGAACAGATCACACAGGGTTTCGGGCAGGGTCACCCGGCCAGCGGTGTCGAAGGACAGGCGCGCCATGCCGCCGAGCACGGAAACCTCCAGCGCCGAGCGCAGGGGATCGCCGAACTCAAGCTCTTCGATCAGGCCGTTGTAGCGATCGAACAGCGCCTTGCCGCCGCCCTCGATGCAGTCGGCCTCGATGGAGGGGAAACAGACGACGCCGTCGAAAGGCCCCGAGACGAGAGCGCGGAACTCCTGCGGCACCACGAGGCGCCGCTTGGCATCCAGCTGCTTCTCGAAGGTCGAGACAAACATTCGCGCCCGACACCCTCTCCCGCGACCGCCGCCGGTCGCCATCCCCACCAACCCGCGCCCAGGCCGCACGGGGGCTCGCCAGCCTCAGCGAACAGGAATTGGGTTAACATGGGATGGATTGGGTCGCAATGACTCTAGCGCTCAGAATCCCCAGAATACAAAGATGTCGCATCTTTATTATGGTTAACGCGCGTAAACACTCCACAGAACATACATGGAACATGTTAAGTATACTTGGGATTGAACGCTTTGGCTGGGGATGGGAGAGCGGATCAGACGGCCTATAAGCCGGGTTCTGTGCCACCCGATCCAAGGCGAACCCTGGAGCCGGATGCGGCGACCATTCCTCTGGACCGGCCCTTGCGGGACGGTTCTCGCGACCAACCCGGACGCCTCGGGCCAACGACGGCCCTACCGGCTTGCGCCGGCGCGGAATCCCTATTCGGTCTTGCTCCTGGCGGGGCTTGCCGTGCCGTCGACGTCGCCGCCAACGCGGTGCGCTCTTACCGCACCCTTTCACCCTTACCCCTCATGAAAAGAGGCGGTTTGCTTTCTGTGGCGCTTTCCCTGGGGTCGCCCCCGGCGGGCGTTACCCGCCGCCATGTCGTCGTGGAGCCCGGACTTTCCTCGACCGCCGAAGCGGCCGCGGCCGCCCAGCCGTCTGATCCGCGGCGATCAGTGGGCGCACCACCGGCCGCGGTCAAGGGTGTCAATCGGTGGGAATACGTCCCATCGCCTGGGCGATCGGGTGATCCCCCAGCGCCGCGGCGACCCGGGCCTGCTCATCGGCCGCCTTGTTCTGTGAGAGCTTGAACGTGCCTTCCAGGCGATGAGGCCGCAGCCGGAAGCCCTGGATGCCGGCCAGCATCGCCTCGAAGCGACCCGGCGACATCTTGTGGCGCGTCCAGGGGGTCTTGGGCGCGAGCCTGGCTTCTTCCTGAGCCGACAGTTCGTCCAGCAACGCCACAAGCCCGGACTCATCGAGGGGGGCACCTCACCTTCAGCCTCGACGCTAAGGTAGTTCCAGGTCGGGACCTGATCGGCCTGCGCATACCAGTCGGGGCTCACATAGGCGTCCGGTCCCTGGGAAACCGCCAGGGCCGAAGCGCCCCTGGCGAAAACCATCGTCAGGGCGTTGTTGCGCGACAGGTGGAAGTCCAGGGCGATCCCCTCCCCGTCCCGACGCACGACCATCGGCGCATGGGCGACCCGAAGCCGGGCCTCGCTGACGGCGAACAGGGCCATCAGCGGATAGACTGCGAGGTGGGCAAGAACGGCATCGACGTCCACCACCCGGAAGGGCGTGGCCGGATGCATCAGGCCTGGGCCCGCAGGAGCGCGATCAGCCGCGCCCGGGTCTCACCATCGGCGATCCCGTCGACCAGATGGGGCCGCCAGTGTCGCTGGAAGGCGCTGACCACAGTCGTGGTGGCGGCGTCGAACTGGCCCGACGGCGGGCACTCATAGCCCAGCCGCGTCAGCCCGGCCTGGAAGGCGAACACTCCGGCGCCATCCTCGCCTTCGGCCAGGGGCGCGCCGGGCGCTGGGTCGGGCTCCACCCACAGGCCGTGGCCAGCCTCCGCCAGGGCCTTCCAGGGAAAGAGCTCACCGGGATCGATCTTGCGGGCCGGCGCCACGTCGGAATGGGCGATGATGTCACCATCGGCGATCATCCAGCGGGTGCGGATATCGGCGGTGAGCGCGATCACGGCGGCGATCTGGGCGTCCGGAAACGGCCGGTAGCCGAACTCATGGCCGGGATTGACGATCTCGATGCCGATGGAGCGGCCATTGATGTCGCGCTCGCCCTTCCAGAACGAGACGCCGGCGTGCCAGGCCCGGCGCTCTTCCGCCACCAGGGTGAAGATGCGGCCATCCTCCTCCACCACATAGTGGGAGCTGACCTTGGCCTCGGGGTCGCGCAGACGGGCGATGGCGGCCTCGCCGCTTTCCATCCCCGTATAGTGCATGACGAGGATGTCCGGCGGGCCGGGGCGTTCGTTGAAGTTGGGCGACGGGGCGGGGATGATGTCCATGGCCCTATTCGGCGCGATTTCGCCAGGCGAGCAAGAGGGGGGCGACCTGATTGGGCCTCAGCGCGATGATCAGGACGCCCGCCAAAGCCACCGCCGTGCCGATGGCCATCTTCGGTCCGAACGGGTCGCTCATGATCAGCACGCCCAGCGCGATGGTGGCCAGCGGCGTCATCAGGGTCAGCGGCGAGATCAGATTGGCCTCATAGCGCTGGATCAGGCCGTAATATGCGGTGTGGGCGGCGACCGAGACGACGACGGCGGAGAAAACCACCGCCGCCACGAAGGGCCAGCCGGCGGCGAAACCGGCCTCGACCTGGCCCGGCTCCAGCCAGAGCGAAAGCGCCGCCAGGGGCCAGAAGGAGGCGAAGCCCACCCAGGCCTGGAACTGCAGCGGGCGCACCCCGCCCATCTGCTTCATCATCACCGCGCCCAGGGAGCCCAGGAAGGCGGCGGCGACCACGAACAGCAGCCCCGTGGAAACCACGAAGCCGCCCGGATCCCACATGACCACCAAGGCGCCGGCCAGGGTGAGCGAGATGCCGATGCCGCGGCGCCAGCGCACCCGCTCCCCCAGCATGACCATGGACAGCACGGTGGTGATCGGCACGCCCACCTGGATGACCACGGCGGCGGCCGAGGCCGTGGCGGTCTGCAGGCCGATGAACAGCAGGGCGAAGTTGCCGCCCCCCATCAGCAGGGCCACCACCAGCAACCGCCAGCGGGGCCGGGGCATGGGGAACAGCCAGGGCAGCGTGATCAGCGCCACCAGGGCGAAGCGCACGGCGGCGTAGAACAGCGGCGGCACGGCCAGGTCGGCCACCACGAATTTCGAGATGATGTTGTTGGTCGCCCAGACCAGA
This sequence comes from Phenylobacterium sp., assembly GCF_036963605.1. Lineage (GTDB taxonomy): Bacteria > Pseudomonadota > Alphaproteobacteria > Caulobacterales > Caulobacteraceae > Phenylobacterium. Next base: position 3,816 of record NZ_JBALUY010000078.1, read on the forward strand.
CAGACAAGGACGATCAGAGCGAAGTCACGCAGGGCCATGGCTGGGCCTTAAGCCCGCTTCCCCCACCTGGAGCAAGTCAAATGCGCGCCGCCCGGCAATGAGCCGGACGGCGCGCATCGGTTCAACTCAGGCCGCCTTGCCGAAGGACAGGGCCTCATAGCGGGCCAGATGGTGGTCGGTGGAGCCGAAGACCCCCTCGATCATGGTGGCGCGCTTGAAATAGTGGCCGATGGCCATTTCGTCGGTCATCCCCATGCCGCCATGCAACTGGATGGCGTTCTGGCCGACGAACTTGCAGGCCTTGCCGATCTGCACCTTGGCCGCCGAAACGGCCTTGGCGCGGACCTCGGCCTCGTCGCCGAGATGGATATTGGCCATGTAGGTCATCGAGATCGACTGCTCGAGCTGGATGAACATGTCGACCATCCGGTGCTGTAGCACCTGGAAGGACGAGATCGGCGCGCCGAACTGCTTGCGGGTGCGGGTATATTCCACCGTGCCTTCCTGCAGGCGGCGAAGCACCCCACAGGCCTCGGCGCAGGTGGCGGCGATCGCCTCATCCATCACCTTTTCCACCAGGGGCAGGCCATGGCCCTCCGCGCCGATCAGGGCGTCGACGCCGACCGAGACATTCTCGAAGGTCACTTCGGAAGCCCGCTGGCCGTCGACTGTGGGATAGTCCCGCGTGGTGACGCCCTTGGCGGTCTTGTCCACCAGGAAGACCGAGACGCCCTGCGCATCGCGCTGGCCGCCGCCGGTGCGGGCAGTGACGATCAGGTGGGTCGCCCAGGGCGCGCCGATGACCACCGACTTCTGGCCGTTGATCACATAGCCCGTGCCGTCCTTGACGGCCGTGGTCTTCAGGTCCTGCCAGGTGTAGCGGGCCTGGGGCTCGGCATAGGCGAAGGCGAAGATGGCCTCGCCGGCGATGATCTTCTCGATCAGGTCCGGGGCGGCGCCATGGCCGGAATGCTTCAGGAAGCCGCCGCCGATCACCACCGTGCCCATATAGGGCTCGACGACGAGGGCTTTGCCGAACTCCTCCATGACGACCATGTTGTCCACCGGGCCGCCGCCCAGGCCGCCCAGCTCTTCTGAGAACGGCGCGCCGAGAATGCCGAGCTCTTCGGCGAAGGCCTTCCAGACCTCCGGCCGCCAACCGGCCTCGCTCTTGATCGCCGCCCGGCGGGCGTCGAAGGCGTAGTGGTCAGCCAGATAGCTGGCGACCGTGTCGCGCAGCATCGACTGTTCGTCTGTGAAGCTGAAGTCCATGGAGAAATCTCCTTTTCAGAGCCCCTCCCCCTTGCGGGGAGGGGTTGGGGTGGGGGTGTCAGCGCCGAGCGCTGTGATGATCTGTTCAAGCACCGAAGACATGTCGCCGAAGACCTGGTCGTTGGAGATGCGCAAGGTCCGGTAGCCGCGGGATGCGAACCAGGCCTCCCGGTCTGCGTCCCGCGCCGCCGCTTCGGGCCGGCGATGGACACCACCATCGACCTCAACCACCAATCGCGCCTGGTGACAGACAAAGTCGGCCACATAGGCGCCAATCGGCGCTTGGCGCCGGAAGTAGGGTATTGGCTCCAGACGCCGCAGCGCCTGCCAGAGCCGGGCCTCGGCCGCCGTCGGCGCCTTGCGCATCCGCCGGGCGGCGCGCTCTGCGCGTTCCGACTTGTGCAAGACGCCAGGCGTTCGCGCGGTCACCCCCACCCCCAGCCCCTCCCCGCAAGGGGGAGGGGTTCTCCAGTGCTCACATCAGAGACCCAGAACCATCTTGGCGATGATGTTGCGCTGGATCTCGTTGGAGCCGCCATAGATCGAGGTCTTGCGGCCGTTGAAATACTCGCCGGCCACGCCCTGGGCGTAGTCGGGGCCGACATTGGCGTTGTGGCCGAGATCGCGGAGGAAGGGCGCGCCGTAGTGGCCGGCGGCCTCCAGGGCCAGTTCCTGCAGGCGCTGCTGGATCTCGGTGCCCTTGATCTTGAGAATCGAGGATTCAGGGCCTGGTCCCTTGCCGCTGGACTCGCCAGCCAGGGTGCGAAGCTCGGTGAACTCCAGCGCCGTCAGGTCGATCTCGAGTTCGGCCAGCTTGCGCTTGAAAAAGGTGTCCGAGAGCAGCGGGCCGCCCAGGTCGCTCTGCTCGGTCCCGGCCATCTCGCGCAGGCGCTCCAGGCCGCGCTTGGAGCGGGCCACGCCGGCGATGCCGGAGCGTTCGTGGGCCAGCAGGGCCTTGGCGCAGGTCCAGCCCTGGTTTTCGTGGAAGATGCGGTTTTCCACCGGCACCTTCACATTGTCGAGGAAGACGTCGTTGACCTCGTGGCCGCCCTCCAGGGTGATGATCGGGCGAACCTCGATGCCGGGGGTCTTCATGTCGATCAGCAGGAAGCTGATGCCGGCCTGCGGCTTCACGTCCGGATCGGTCTTCACCAGGAAGAAGCCCCAGTCGGCGAACTGGCCAAGGGTGGTCCAGGTCTTCTGACCGTTGACGATGTAGTACTCCTTGCCGTCGTCGCCCTTCACCCGCTCGGCGCGCGTCTTGAGCGAGGCGAGATCGGAGCCGGCGCCGGGCTCGGAATAGCCCTGGCACCACCACACTTCGCCATTGTAGATGCCGGGCAGGAACTGCTTCTTCTGCTCCTCGGTGCCGAAGGTGTAGATCACCGGAGCCAGCATGCTGACGCCGAACGGCAGCACCGCGATGGTGTCGGCCCGGGCCTGCTCCTCAGACCAGATGTATTTCTGGGTCGGCGTCCAGTCCGTCCCGCCGAACTCCTTCGGCCACGAGGGCGCCACCCAGCCCTTCTTGGCCAGCACCTTGTGCCAGGCCAGATAATCGTCCTTGCCCAGCGGCTCGCCGCTGTCCTGCTTGGCGCGCAGGTCCTTGGGATAGTTCTCGGCGATGAAGGCGCGGACCTCCTCGCGGAAGGCGGCGTCTTCGGGGGAGAAATCGAGATTCATGGGGCGCTCCCTGGCTGCTCCTGGGCGTGCGGGACGTCGAGCCCGCTCGGGCGCGGACAATAGGCTTCCCCACCCCAAGAGAAAAGATGACGCTAACGTCAACGGAAGAGGAGTCCTGCCGCCAGCCTGACGCTTCGCCATCTTGCCTGAGTCGCCAAGGGCGCGCAGAACACCGGCCGAATGGCCCGCATCCTCACCTACAATGTCCACCGCTGTGTCGGGACTGATCGCCGCCTCGATGTCGGTCGGATCGCCGACGTCATCGCCGCCCTGGAGCCTGACATCGTCGCCCTGCAGGAGCTGGACGTCGGCCGAATGCGCACAAACGGGGTCGATCAGGCCCACGAGATCGCCCGGCGGCTGGAGATGGCCTTCCACTTCCATCCGGCGATGAAGGTGGAGGAGGAGCTTTACGGCGACGCCATCCTGACCCGCCATCCAGAGCGGAAGATCCGGTCCGCCGCCCTGCCCGGCCATGCGCGGGTCTCTCAGCTGGAGCCCCGAGGCGCCCTATGGGTAGCGGTGAATCTGGAGGGGCGCGAGGTGCAGGTGTTCAACACCCATCTCGGCCTCGTGCCCCGGGAGCAGCAGAATCAGGCCCAGGCCCTGGTGGGATCCAGCTGGCTGGCTCATCCCGACCGACAGGGGCCGACCATCCTGCTCGGCGATTTCAATGTAACCTCAGCCTCGTCGGTATACCGGACCCTGAGCGGCGCCCTGCGACCGGCACGCAAGCACGTGGCCAAACGCTCGCCGTCTGCCACCTTTCCCTCCGTGATGCCGGTCCTGCGGATCGACCACCTGTTCGTCAGCGAGCAGGTGCGGGTGCTCGACGTCTTTGCGCCCTACGACCGCCAGACCCGGGTCGCCTCAGATCACCTGCCCCTGGTGATGGACTTCGAACTTATCTGAGCCGCCGCCCCCGGCCGCCCCTCGGCGACCAGCCGGCTGAGGCGTCGGGACGCCTCGTAGAGACGGTCTCGCCGGCGGAAGATGCGCCAGGAGTCCTCGACGTCGGCGGGATCACCGATATGGAAGGCGGCGATCATGTCCCCCAGCGCGCCCATCTCCTGGGACTTGAGCTTCCGCAGCCGCCCCTCGCGGTTCAGGGCCGTGATAGCGCCGCCCAGGCTGCCATGCTCCTGCCGGGCCTTGGCCACAGCCTCCCCGGTATAGCCCATGAAATGGCCGATCAGCCGGTTGCGCAGGGCTGCGATGCTGCGCCGGTTCAGATCGCCGTCGGCCTCCACGGCCAGTTCGCACTCGGTGTCGAAGCCGCCCGATCGGTTGTTCAGATTTGCCGAGCCGACCCGCGCCAAGCGGTCGTCCACCACCGTGACCTTCGAATGCACGATGATCGGCTGCCCAGACGGCGTGACCGGCCAATAGGCGTGGAAGCGGCCAAAGATGTCGGCGGCGTTCAGTCGCCACAGCATGTTGGACCTGGCCCGGTCCATGGTCAGCTGGTCGAACCAGCTCGGACTCTGGGCGGTGGAGATCAGCACCACCTCTGGACCGTCGGGCTCCAGCAGGCGCGCGGCCAGGGCCTCGGCATAGATGGGCGAGGTGAAATACTGGTTCTCCAGATAGATCACGTCCCGAGCCTCGGCGATGGAGGTCAGGGTCAGGCGCCGGATCTCGTCGGTCATGGCCTCGCCCTTCCAGGCGGGCGCCGTGCGGGCGATCGCGACCTCAATGTCGAGCATGTGGGCTGGGACCCGCTGGGGCCAGGGGTCGCCGACGGCCGGCGCGGCCTTTGGCACCACCTCGCCCGCCGAGCGCCGCCAGCGCATACGGAACAGGTCTCCCAGGGCCTCGGCCGCCGCGCCGTCGACCATCATCATCACCTCATGGCGAGGAGCATGACACTCCTGGTCAGGCATGATGCGGCGCTGGTCGCCATCCAGGTGGCCAGCGGTGTCCCAGCGGTCCACGCAGATGTCGCCGCCGCCGCAAAGGGCGATGGCGTCGTCCACCACCAGCACCTTCTGGTGATGACAGGCGCCCAGGGGCACGGACTCATCAAGGCGTAACTGGACGGTCGTGTTGTGGAACCAGCGCTTGGCCCGGTGGGGGAAGAAGTTCTGGCTGGCGCTGATCGGCAGGGCCGACTTCCAGATCAGCAGGCGGATATCGAGATCCGGACGCCGCCTGGCCAGCTCCACAAGGACCCGGCCCACCTCATCGGGATCGTCGGGGCCGTCGAAGCCGTCGGGCGACAGGCGCGTGCGGGGATCGAAGCCCCAACCGAGCAGATAGATCGACCGCTGCGCCTTGGGGAGGATCTCCGCAAGCGCGTTGAAGTACGCCTCGGTGTCGACAAGGAACGCGGCGCGTCCTGCGTGCTCGCGCCGCCAGCAGGTCTCTCCTGGGGTAAGAATGCTCATCGCCTCCGGCATGCACGGCCAAGGCCATCGGCGCAAGAAGGCGTGGGCTCAAGCCTTGGTTCCCCCGCCTTGGCCAACAAAAAAGCGGGCGCGCCTCGTGGGGGAAGGCGCGCCCGAGGGACAGGCGACAGCTTGGAAGGTCGGAAAGATCAGTCGGCGGACGGAGCGGTCGCCTTGGCGGCCTTCACGCTCTCCTCGCCGCCCAGCCACACCTGGCAGGGGCCGCTGACTTCCTGACGGATTTCGAACTGGATCTTTTCATCACTGGAGCGCGCCTGCCGGTTGGCGCGGCTGCGCTCGCTCTTGGCCCGCTCGAGGACACGGGAAGTGCGGCCGTAGGCCTGGTCGCGCAGCATGTCGTCGATGGCGGCGGTGTCCAGATCGGCCATCTCGGCCTTGGCCAGCGCGCGGCAGCGGGTGGCTTCCAGGAACTCTGTGTCCTTGAGCTCGGCGGCGGTGGCCGAACCGGCGGTGACGAGCGCGGCGGCGGAAAGAACAATGGCGGCGAAGTTCATGGCGTTTCTCCCTTGAAATCAATGATCATAAATTGAGATGTTTGGAGACAAACCTCAAATGAACTCTTGGAAAGGAACGCCAAATTCAGATTACATTCAATTCATTCATGTTCATTACTTGTAATTCATGAAACGGCGGTTTTTTGACGCCGCCGAGCCTCAGCCTCTGGCCGGCCTTGGCTGAACCCTTTATGCCTTGGCCATGGCCGCGCCCCCCGCCCCCATCAAGACCCCCTGCATCAAGGTCTGCGTGATCGATGGTCAGTCGTCTCTGTGCCTGGGCTGCTTCAGAACCCTGGCCGAGGTCGCCGGCTGGGCGCGGCTCTCGCCGGAAGACCGCGAGGCGGTGATGGCTGAACTGCCGTCACGCCGCGACCGCATCGCCCCTGAGAAGCTCGCCTTCTTCTAGACCTGCCCAGTCCGGGCGCGCAGCCGCAGCCGATTCACCGGATGCAAACCTGCGCCCCCTTAGTCTCGCCGGACAACAAGGCCGCTAACGGCCGCTATGCCTTTGGTGAGGCGGGTTCGAAATGCTCAAGTTTGCCATGCTGACTCTTGTGGCGGCCGTCTCGGCCGTCGGCGCGGCCCAGACGGTGGTGGCCCTGGATCCGGCCCGCGGCGCCTCGGCCCTGGTCGCGACCCTGCGCGAGGCCCCCGCCCCGGCCCTGCGCCCGGCCGAAGCCGCCGCCATCGCCAAGGCCAGCGATGGCCACTATTGGGCGCAAGGCGACGTCAACGGCGCCAGCGTCCGCTTCCTGGTGGACACCGGAGCCAGCGCCGTGGCCCTGACGCCGGCCGACGCCCAGCGCCTGGGCTTCGACCCCGCCAATCTCGACTATCAGCAAAAGGTCATCACCGCCTCGGGCGAGACCCGGGCGGCCGTCATCCGCCTGGACGCCGTCTCGGTGGCTGGCGCTCGGGTGACCGACGTGGAGGCCCTGGTGATCGAGAAGGGTCTTGAGAGCTCGTTGCTGGGGATGAGCTATCTGGGCCGGCTGAATCGGTTCGAAGCCACCCAGACCTCCCTGATCCTGCGACCGTGACGGACCTTGTCCTGCGCCCCATGACGCCGCAGGACCTGGGCGAGGTCCTGGCCCTGCAGGCCCGGGGCTATCCCGCCGCCCTTCACGATTCCGCCGACGCCTTCCTCAGCCGCATGGCCCTGGCGCCGACGCTCAACCTCGTCGCCCACCAGGGTGAAGACCTGCAGGCCTATCTGATCAGCCATCCCTGGGCGGCGGGGTCACCGCCGCCGGTGGACTCCGTTCTGCCGACCGCGGCGCCTCAGGACTGCTGGTATGTCCACGATCTGTCGGTCGTCGAGGCCGCCCGCGGCCTGGGCCTGGCCCGCCGGCTGCTGATCGCCGGGCGCGATGCGGCCCTGACGCTCGGCCTGACCCGTTCGGAACTGATCGCGGTGGAGGGCGCAGCCCCCTTCTGGCGGCGACAGGGCTGGAGCCTGCCCGCCGTCATCGCCCCGGACCTGGCGGCCAAGGTCGGTGGCTATGGTCCTTCGGCGGTGTTCATGACCTGCGAGGATATCGCGGCGCTTTAGCCTCAGGCCGCGTCGCGGGCCTCGCGGGCCTGGGTCACCGCGGCCAGGGCGGCGTCCACCACCTCAAGACCGGCGCCGGGCCTGACCCCTTCCACCGTCAGGATGCGACGCCAGGCCCGGGCGCCCGGTCGGCCGTGGAACAGGCCCAGCATGTGCCGGCTCATGGCCGCCAGAGGCGTCCCCTCCGCCAGGCGCGCGGCGAGATAGGGGCGGTAGAGCTCCACCGCCATCGCCGAGTCGATCACCTCACCCGCCCCGAACACCTCGGCGTCCGCCGCCCCCAGGATTTCCGGCGTGTGATAGGCCGCCCGGCCCAGCATCACCCCGTCCACGCGTTCCAGGTGGACCTTGGCCGCGGCCAGGTCCGGAACGCCGCCGTTCAGCACGATGGTCAGGTCGGGCCGTTCGCGCTTGAGCCGATAGACCAGTTCATAGTCCAGCGGCGGCACATCCCGGTTCTCCTTGGGCGACAGCCCCTTCAGCCAGGCTTTGCGGGCATGGACCACGAAGGTGCTCACGCCGGCCTGGGCGCAGAGGTCCACCAGGGTGAACAGGCTCTCCTCCGGGTCCTGGTCATCGACGCCGATGCGACACTTGACCGTGGCGGGCACGTCCACCGCCGCCCCGATGGCGGCCATGCATTCGGCCACCAGGGCCGGCTCGCGCATGAGGCAGGCGCCGAACCGGCCGCTCTGCACCCGGTCGGAGGGACAGCCGACATTGAGGTTGATCTCGTCATAGCCGAGGTCGGCGCCGATGCGGGCTGCGGCGGCCAGATCGGCGGGATCGGAACCGCCAAGTTGCAGGGCCACCGGATGCTCGGCGCCGTCATAGCCCAGCAACCGCTCGCGATCCCCATGCAGCACCGCGCCGGTGGTCACCATCTCGGTATAGAGCAGCGCCTGCGTCGACAGCACCCGATGCAGGCTCCGGCAATGCCGGTCCGTCCAGTCCATCATGGGGGCGACGGACAATCGGCGGGTTTGGAAGGCGGGCTGAGGGGGCAAGGGCTCGGAGGGTCAGGCGGGGTCAGGGGGCGATGTCGAGCGCCCTATACACCGGAAGCGCGCCTCTTTCGACCGTAGCCGGCGGGAGGTCAGCGCGCGGAGCCCGCAACCACCCGCAGCGCGCGTAAGCCCTCCGGCGCCAGGAGGCCGGCCCCGGCCAGGGCCAGCATCGGAGCGGCGTAACAGGCGGCGCAGTGGGCCAGCGGCCCTTCGCCGCACATGGCGCCGTAGAGCGCCTCGGTCGAGCGGGCGTGCAGCCAGGCGTATTCGGCGCTGAGCGCGGCGGCGACCCAGGCCGTCAGGCCCGCAATGAGCCGGTTTTCCCGGTCGACCAGGGTTTGGGCGCGCATGATCAGACTCCTCTTTGGCCCTTGATCGCTCAGGCTTCGCCCCTAGGGCCTTGAGATGGATCAAGGCCGGCGAACGGCCCGAACGGCAGAGGTGGCGAACGTCATTCGCACCGAGTCGCTGGGGATCATGAACACATCAATCGCCGGGCAGGATCGGGCGCCGCTCGATGCGCTCCTGCTCTACGCCTTCACCGGCCTCGCCGCCCTGGGGGCGATATTCGCGACGGCCTTCTCCGACGATCGCCTGTTCCGCTTTCACGGCTATCTGCTGATCGGCGCCTTCGTCCTGGCCTTCGGGGTCCTGACCGTGGCGCTGAACTCCGGGCGCCTGCGCAGCTCGGAGAGCCACTATTCAGACGGGGTGATCCGCGCGGGCGTCATCGCCACCATGTTCTGGGCCGTGGTCGGCCTGCTGGTGGGCGTGGTGATCGCCGCCCAGCTGACCTGGCCCAACCTGCTGTACTTCCCCGAGCATGGCTGGCTGAACTTCGGGCGGCTGCGGCCCCTGCATACCTCGGGCGTCATCTTCGCCTTCGGCGGCAACGCCCTGATCGCCACCTCCTTCTATGTGGTCCAGCGGACCTCCAAGGCCCGCCTGGCCGGCGGCGCCTGGCCCTGGTTCGTCTTCTGGGGCTACCAACTGTTCATCGTGCTGGCGGCCACCGGCTATCTGGCCGGCATCACCCAGAGCCGGGAATATGCCGAGCCGGAATGGTATGTGGACCTGTGGCTGACCGTGGTCTGGGTCGCCTATCTGCTGGTCTTCCTGGGCACGCTGTGGAAGCGCAAGGAACCCCACATCTATGTGGCCAACTGGTTCTACCTGGCCTTCATCGTCACCATCGCCCTGCTGCATGTGATCAACAACCTGGCCATGCCGGTCGGGGCCCTGCATCATCGCAGCTATTCCCTGTTCGCCGGCGTCCAGGACGCCCTGACCCAGTGGTGGTACGGCCACAACGCCGTCGGCTTCTTCCTGACCGCTGGCTTCCTGGGGATGATGTACTACTTCGTGCCCAAGCGGGCCGAGCGGCCGGTCTATTCCTACCGCCTGTCGATCGTCCACTTCTGGTCGCTGATCTTCATCTACATCTGGGCCGGTCCCCACCACCTGCACTACACGGCCCTGCCGCAGTGGGCGCAGACGCTGGGCATGACCTTCTCGATCATGCTGTGGATGCCGTCCTGGGGCGGGATGATCAACGGCCTGATGACCCTGTCGGGCGCCTGGGACAAGCTGCGCACCGACCCCGTCATCCGGATGATGGTGGTGGCCATCGCCTTCTACGGCATGTCGACCTTCGAAGGTCCTCTGATGTCGATCCGGGCGGTCAACTCGCTGTCCCACTACACCGACTGGACCATCGGCCACGTGCATTCCGGCGCGCTGGGCTGGGTCGGCTTCATCAGCTTCGGCGCCATGTACTGCATGGTTCCGTGGCTTTGGAAGAAGGACAGCCTGTATTCGAACAAGCTGGTCGAGTGGCACTTCTGGATCGCGACCACCGGCATCCTTCTCTACATCTGCGCCATGTGGGTCTCAGGCATCATGGAAGGCCTGATGTGGCGCGAATACACGTCGCAGGGCTTCCTCGCCAACGCCTTTGTTGAGACCGTGGCGGCCAAGCACGTCGAGAATATCATCCGCACCGTGGGGGGCCTCATGTACCTCTCCGGCGCCCTGATCATGTCCTACAACCTGTGGCGTACGATCCGTCTGCCGAGCCCCGCCTCGCAGCCCGCGGTCACCGCCCCTGCGCTGATCCCGGCCGAATAGGGGGCTCTGATGAAGTCTGTCTGGAACAAGCACGGCGTCCTTGAACGCCGCTCCATCCTCCTGACCGTGGCCATCCTGCTGGTGGTGTCGGTGGGCGGCCTGGTGGAGATCGCCCCGCTCTTCTACCTGGAGAGCACCATCGAGAAGGTCGACGGGGTGCGCCCCTACACGCCCCTCGAGCTGGCCGGCCGGGACATCTACGTCCGCGAGGGCTGCTATACCTGCCACTCGCAGATGGTCCGCCCCCTGCGCGACGAGGTGGAGCGCTACGGCCACTACAGCCTGGCGGCCGAGAGCATGTACGACCACCCCTTCCAGTGGGGGTCCAAACGCACCGGGCCCGACCTCGCCCGGGTCGGCGGCAAGTATTCCGACGCCTGGCACAGCGACCACCTGATCGACCCCCGCTCGGTGGTGCCGGAGTCGGTCATGCCCCCCTACGCCTTCCTGGCGCAGAAGGAGCTGGAGCAGAAGGACGTCCAGGCCAAGCTCGCGGCCATGACCAAGGTCGGCGTCCCCTACACCCAGGACATGATCGACGCCG
>NZ_JBALUY010000079.1:0-14734 GCF_036963605.1 Phenylobacterium sp.
CTGTTCGACTTGCGCGCCCGGCGTAGCCGATACTCCAGGCGATTCGAACAGGCGGGTTCATGCGAAGGCTGACGCTTGCGCTGCTCTGCGGCGCCTATCTCTGTCTGGCGCTGATCATCGCCCTTTCGCTCTGGCGAAACGGCGGCGGTTGGGGTGCGGGCGTCGCCGCTCTGGTCGGCGGCCTGGGCTTGGCCTTCGCCTTCCACGGCCTGATCGAGCACGCCCTGACGGCCTCCGGCATCCGGGCTGAGATCGCCGCCATCCGCGACGCCCACCGCATCCTGATCGACCAGGTCGAACGGGTGGACGCCCGTCTTTCCGAAGTGGTCGAGACCGTCACCGACGACGCCCTGCGCCGCTCCGAGGAGCTGTCGGGCGAGGTGCACATGCTCGAGGACCTGGTCCAGCGCATGGGCCAGCGCCTGGAAGAGCGGATGACCTCCGCCCCGCTCCAGGCCCGCCCCGGCCATGATCCGCGCCGCGAAGCCGTGCTGCTGGAGACGGTCCGCGGGGCCCTGGCCGACAATCGCGTGGATCTCTACCTGCAGCCGGTGGTCGCCCTGCCCCAGCGCAAGACCATCTTCTACGAGAGCTTCTCGCGCCTGCGCGACGAGAGCGGCCGCGTCCTGATGCCGGCTGAATATATCAGCGTGGCCGAGGCCGAGGGCCTGATGACGGCCATCGATAACCTGCTGCTGTTCCGCTGCGTGCAGATCGTGCGGCGCCTGGCCAAGCAGGACCGCAAGGTCGGCATCTTCTGCAATGTCGCCCCCACGAGCCTTGGGGATGAGAGCTTCTTCCCGCAGTTCCTGGACATGCTGGCGGCCAATCGTGACCTGGCCGGGGCGCTGATCTTCGAACTGGGCCAGGGCGCCTTCGAGGCCCGCGGCTCGGTGGAGGCGCGCAACATGGCCAAGCTGGCCGATCTCGGCTTCCGCTTCTCCCTCGACAAGGTCACCGACCTGGACTTCGACCTGCAGGACCTGTCGCGCTCGGATGTGAAGTTCGTCCGGGTCGGGGCCCAGATGCTGCTGGACGAGATGATCGAGCTGGACGGCCGCTTGGTGCTGAAATCGCTGCCCGACCTCGCCGCCGAGGACTTCTGCCAGCTGACCCGCCGCTATGGGGTCGAGGTGATCGTCGAGAAGGTGGAGAGCGAGCGGCAGATCGTCGATCTGCTGGAGCTCGAGGTCGGCTACGGCCAGGGTCACCTGTTCGGCGAGCCGCGGCCGATTCGCGAGGCCGTCCTGGCCGAGGCCGATCCCCCGGCCGACTTCCTGCGCCAGGGCCTGCGCCGGCGGGCCGGCGGCCGGGCTTAGACCAAACCCGGCAAGGCGCATTGACCGCGGGGGCGGCGACCTTTACCGCCGCGCCTCATGACCGCGCCGCAGACGCCCCAGGGCCTATCCGACCTCACCGACCATTATGACGTGCTGCTGAGCGACGTCTGGGGCGTGATCCACAACGGCCGCGAGAGCTTTCCGGCCGCCTGCGCGGCGCTGGCCCGCTGGAGGGCCGAGCGCGGCCCGGTGATCCTGATCTCCAATTCGCCGCGACCCTCGGCCGACGTGGTCGCCCAGCTCGACGCCCTGAGCGTGCCACGCGAGGCCTGGTCGGCCTTCGTCACCTCCGGCGACGCCACCCGCCTGCTGCTGGCCGAGCGCGCGCCGGGGCCCGCATGGCGCCTCGGCCCCGACCGCGACGCGCCGCTCTATTCGGGCCTGGGCCTGTCCTTCGAGAGCCTCGACAAGGCCGCGTTCATCGCCTGCACCGGGCCGATCGACGACGAGACCGAAGGCCCCGGCGACTATCAGGACCGGTTCGAAGGCGCTGCGGCTCGCGGCCTGGAGATGGTCTGCGCCAACCCCGACATCGTCGTCCAGCGGGGCGACCGTCTGATCTATTGCGGCGGCGCGCTGGCCCAACTCTATGAGACCCTGGGCGGCAAGGTCGTGATGGCCGGCAAGCCGCACGCGCCCATCTATGATCTCTGTGTCGTGGAGGCCGAGCGCCTGACCGGCGGCCCGGTGGCGCGGTCCCGGATGCTGTGCATCGGCGACGGGGTGGCCACCGACGTCAAGGGCGCCAACGCCCAGGGGCTGGACGTCCTGTTTATCGCCGCCGGCATCCATGGCGCCGAGACCATCACGCCAGAGGGGCTGGACGCCGCCGCCGTCGACGCCCTGCTCCGCAAGGAGGGCGTCCACGCCCGCTGGGCCATGGCCGACCTCGCCTGGTAGGCTTTTGCGAGCCCCTAACCGGCGTCCGCAGCCACGGGGGTTTGCGGCGGCGGCGGGGTTGGATCGGCCGGCGTCTGGTCGCACGCCGCCGCAACCATGGCGGCGAGGACGATCGCCAGGCCCGGCTTGAACATTCTCATCGGTCACCCCATTGGAAGTCTGACCGCGTCATAATCGGCGCCGATCGGGCCTCGCGTCCAGCGCAAGCGCCTTCGCTTTGCGTGGTGTTGCGTCTATTCAGGCCCAAAAGGGAGCCTTTCGTGGCGGGACTATTCTTCGAGGACCTCAGTCTGGACCAGAGCGCGCAGATCGCCCGCACCGTGGGCGCCGCCGATGTGGAGGCCTTCGCCGCCGTATCCGGCGACGACAATCCCCTGCACCTGGACGAGGCCTATGCCGCGACCACGCCGTTCAAGCGGCGCATCGCCCACGGGATGCTGACCGGCGCCTATATCTCGGCCGTGCTGGGCACGCGCCTGCCAGGCCCGGGCTCGGTCTATGTGTCCCAGAACCTGCGCTTCCGCCGGCCGGTGGGCATCGGCGACGAGGTGACCACCACCGTCACCGTCCGCGCCCTCGACCCCCGCCGTGGCCAGGCGACCCTGGCGACCGTCTGCAGCGTGGCCGGCAAGACCGTGGTCGACGGCGAGGCCGTGGTCCTCCTGCCCAGGCGGGGAGCCTGACATGCGCGTGATCAAGGGATGGAAGGGCCTGATGGCCCGCGACCGCGGCGCCTCCATCGCGCTCGGCAATTTCGACGGGGTCCATCGCGGCCACCAGCAGGTGATTGCGCTCGCCGCGAGAGCCGCCCACGAGACGGGCGCGCCCCTGGGAGTCATCAGCTTCGATCCGCACCCGCGGCAGATCTTTGCGCCCAATGCGCCGGCATTTCGCCTGATGCGGCCGGGCCAGCAGGCCCGCGCCCTTGAGGCGCTTGGGGTGGACCTGTTCTACATCCTGCCCTTCGACCAGGAGATGGCGAGCCTGACCGATCGCGACTTCGCCCAGCAGGTCCTGCACGATGGCCTGGGGGTGGCGCATGTGGCGGTGGGCTTCGACATCTCCTTCGGCAAGGGCCGCACAGGGAGCCCCGCGACCATGAAGGACTATGGGCAGGAATTCGGCTTCGGCGTCTCGGTCGCCGGCGCCGTGGCCGACGACAGCGGCGAGAAGTATTCCTCCACCGCCGTGCGCGACGCGCTGCGGGACGGCCACCCCGAAGCCGCGGCCGCCATCCTCGGCCGGCCCTTCGCCATCGAGGGCGTGGTCCAGCGGGGCCGCCAGCTGGGCCGCGAACTGGGTTTCCCCACCGCCAATGTGCAGGTGGACGACTATGTGCAGCCGCGCTTTGGCGTTTACGCCACCCGCACCCGCCTGCCCGACGGCCGCGAAGTGCCTGGCGTGGCCAATATCGGCGTCAATCCCACGGTCGGCGAGGTCGCCCCGGTGCTGGAGGTCTGGCTGTTCGACTTCGACGAGGACATCTACGACCAGACCATCGAGACCGATCTGATCACCTTCCTGCGGCCCGAGCTGAAGTTCACCAGCCTGGAGGCCATGGTCGAACAGGTGATGCGCGACGCCGCCCAGGCTCGCCAGATCCTGATGCCGGACTTCTGAGGCCAGCCTAAAGGGCTCGCTCGCGCCGCGACGGTCTGCTAGGACGCGCGCATGACGAGCGGCCGGAAATCCCTGCGAATTACACGCCCGGCGTGACGCCGCCGGAGCCTATGATCCAGCGCGCGCCGGGACCTCTTCCGCCCTCCTCCGCCCCCGACTTGGACGAAAAATCCCATGGCCGACGACGCTGAAAAGCGCACCGCTTCCCCCGAAACCGCGGGACGCGACTATCGCGAGACCGTCTTCCTGCCCCAGACCGACTTCCCCATGCGCGCAGGCCTGCCGCAGAAGGAGCCGCAGATTCTGGCCCGGTGGGATGAGATCGACCTCTACAACGCAGCCCGCAAGGCGCGGCAGGCGCAGGGCGCGCCGCTGTTTGTGCTGCACGACGGCCCGCCCTACGCCAATGGCGCCATCCATATCGGCCACGCCCTGCAGAAGACCCTGAAGGACTTCGTGGTCCGCTCGCGCTTCGCCATGGGCTACGACGTGGACTACGTGCCCGGCTGGGACTGCCACGGCCTGCCGATCGAATGGAAGATCGAGGAGGAGCTGCGCAGCAAGGGCCGCCGCAAGGACGAGGTCTCCAAGGCCGAATTCCGCGAGAAGTGCCGCGCCTATGCCGGCCAGTGGATCGAGGTCCAGAAGGACGGCTTCAAGCGCCTGGGCGTCCTGGGCGACTGGGAGAACCGCTACGCCACCATGGACTATGGCAGCGAGGCGGCCATTGTCGCGGAGTTCCACAAGTTCGTGGCCTCGAACCAGCTCTATCGCGGCTCAAAGCCGGTGATGTGGAGCCCCGTGGAGCGCACGGCGCTGGCCGACGCCGAGGTGGAGTATCATGACCACGTCTCGCCGACCATCTGGGTGAAATTCCCGGTCACGCAGGGCTCAGACGCCGCCCGCAACGCCAGCGTGGTCATCTGGACCACCACGCCCTGGACCATCCCGGCCAATCGCGCCATCGCCTATAACGAGGCCGTCGCCTATTCGGTCTTCCAGGTCGAGGCGATGGAGACCGGCCTGGAATTCGAGCCCTGGGCCAAGGCCGGCGACCGGCTGATCGTCGCCGACAAGCTGGTCGAGGATGTCTGCAAGGCCGCCAAGATCGCCAAGTGGCGGCGCATCGAGGCGGTGGACTGCCGCGGCATGGTCTGTGAGCATCCGTTGGCGGCGCTGGACACCCACTATGCCTTCTCCGTGCCCCTGCTGGCTGGCGACCATGTAACCGACGACGCCGGCACGGGCTTCGTCCACACCGCGCCGGGCCACGGCGCTGACGACTATCTGGTCTGGCTGGCCCACGGTCATCGAGAGATCCCCGAGACCGTCGATGCGGACGGCGCCTACTATTCGCACGTGCCGCTGTTCGGCGGGCTGAAGGTGCTGGAGACCGAAGGCAAGAAGGCTGGCAAGTTCGGTCCCGCCAACGGCGCGGTCATGGACAAGCTGATCGAGGCCGGGCGCCTGCTCGCCCGCGGGCGGATGGAGCATTCCTATCCGCATTCCTGGCGCTCCAAGGCGCCGGTGATCTTCCGCAACACCCCCCAGTGGTTCATCCGCATGGACGAGCCCCTGGACACGCCGCAACACGGCGGCCGGACCCTGCGTGAGACCGCCCTGGAGGCCATCGAGGCCACCGCCTTCTATCCCGAGGCCGGGCGCAACCGCATCCGCACGATGGTGGAAAGCCGGCCCGACTGGCTGATCAGCCGTCAGCGCGCCTGGGGCGCGCCGCTGGCCATGTTCGTCGACAAGGAGACGAACCAGCCGCTGCACGATCCCGACGTGGACGCCCGCATCATCGAAGCCATCGCCGCCGAGGGCGCCGACGCCTGGTTCACCCGTCCGGTCAGCGACTTCCTCGGCGCCCATGATCCGGAGCGCTACGAGAAGGTCGAGGACATCCTCGACGTCTGGTTCGATTCCGGCTCGACCCACGCCTTCACCCTGGAAGGCCGCGAAAACACCCGCTGGCCCGCCGACCTCTATCTGGAAGGCTCCGACCAGCACCGCGGCTGGTTCCAGTCCTCGCTGCTGGAGAGCTCGGGCACCCGGGGCCGCGCGCCCTATAACGGGATCCTCACCCATGGCTTCACCATGGACGAGAACGGCGAGAAGATGTCCAAATCCAAGGGCAACACCGTCGACCCGTATCAGGTGATCAAGGAGTCCGGGGCCGAGATCATCCGCCTGTGGGCGGCCATGGTCGACTATTCGGACGACCAGCGGATCGGCAAGACCATCCTGGCCACCACGGCCGACGCCTATCGCAAGCTGCGCAACACCCTGCGCTACATGCTGGGCGCCCTGGCCGGCTATTCCGACCAGGAGGCCGTGCCCCTGGACGAGATGCCGCCCCTGGAGCGCTACATCCTGCACCGGCTTCAGGAACTGGACGGGGAGGTGCGCGACGCCTACGCCGCCTACGCCTTCCAGGACGTGATCCGGCCGCTGATCGCATTTTGCCAGGAAGACCTCTCGGCCCTGTTCTTCGACGTCCGCCGCGACGCTCTCTATTGCGACCAGCCCTCGGCTCTGCGCCGCCGGGCCGCCCGCACGGTGATGGACGCGGTGTTCGAGCGGCTGACCATCTGGCTGGCGCCGCTCATGCCGTTCACCACCGAGGAAGCCTGGACGATGCGCTTCCCGGAGGCGGGGTCGAATGCGCTGCGGGTGTTCCCCGAGACTCCCAGCGCCTGGGCCAATCCCGATGAAGCCGCCCGCTGGGCCAAGGTCCAGGCGGTGACCGCCGTGGTGACCGGGGCGCTGGAGGTGGAGCGTCGCGAAAAGCGCCTCGGCGCCGCCCTTGAGGCCGCCCCGGTGGTCCATATCAACGACCCGGCCCTGATGGCCGCCTTCGACGGGCTCGATCCGGCCGAGGTGTTCCGCACCAGCCAGGCGACGCTGAGCGCTGGCGAGGGTCCGGCCCACGCCTTCCGCCTGGCCGAGGCGCCCGCCGTGGCCGTCGAGCCCCTGCGGGCGCAGGGCCAAAAATGCGCGCGCTCCTGGCGGATCCTGCCGGAGGTGGGCGAGGATCCCCGCTATCCCGACCTCTCCTTACGCGACGCCGAGGCGGTGGCCGCCTGGGACGCCGCCCATGGCGGGGCTGGCGCGTGATCCTTCAAGACCGCATAAAGCGCAGCCATGGCCCTCGGCCAATTCGCTGATCGGAGGCGGGTCTCTTGAAACTGGCCAATCGCCACGGCTGGACCGCCTATGGGCTGGCCCTGGCCATCATCGTCCTCGACCAGCTGTCCAAGCACTGGATCCTGTTCGCCTATGACCTGCCCTCGCGCATCAGCGAACAGGCGGCCGGTCCCTTCTATCTGACCATGGTCTGGAATCAGGGGGTCAGTTTCGGCCTGCTACGGGCCGATCAGGACCTGGGGCGCTGGCTGCTGGTCGGGTTCTCGGTGGTGGTCGCCATCGTCCTGGCCTTCTGGGCCAGGCGGGCCGACCGCGGCCTGATGGGCGCTGCGCTGGGTCTGGTCATGGGCGGGGCGATCGGCAACGCCATCGACCGGGCGCGGTTCGGCGCCGTGGTGGATTTCATCGACGTCTCGCGGCTCTACTTCCCGTGGGTGTTCAACATTGCCGATGCGGCCATCACCATCGGCGTGATCCTGCTGCTCCTCGACAGCCTGCGGCGGGACGCCAAACCCGAGCGCACGCGACCCTAAGGAGATTGGCGCCGCCCCCCTGTTTGCGCTAATGCAATGGACTTTCCGGCCGGGGGCGGCCCTAGGAGCGTTTTGTCATGACCCTAAACCGCGTGATTTTCGCCGGCGCCCTGGTCGCCGCGGTCGGTCTGGCCGGCTGCAGCTCCACCCGTTCTGCGCTTGGCATGACCAAAGTGACCCCGGACGAGTTCCGCGTCGTCACCAAGGCCCCACTGGTGGTGCCGCCCGACTACGCCCTGCGCCCGCCGGCGCCCGGCGAGCCGCAGCCCCAGGAACTGCGTCCCGAGAGCGCCGCCCGTGCGGCCCTGACCGGCGAGCGCGAAGGCCTCAACCGCAGCCGGGCTGAACAGGCCCTGGTGGCCAAGGCCGGGGTCGCCGGCGCCGATCCCCTGATCCGCTATGTTGTCGACGACGAATTCGGCGACATCGCCCACAAGGAAGAGAGCTTCGCCAACCGCGTCATGTTCTGGCGCGGCGACGAGACCCCGACCGCGCCGGCGGGCGAAGACCTGTCGGGTCCCATCGATCCGGCCGCCGAGCAGGCCCGCATCGACGCCCTCACCGGCGGCGGCGAGGTGGTCATCCGTCGCGAGTCGAACAGCCGGATCAAGCTGCCCGGCCTGTAAGGGTCAGTCCTCCGCCGGGGTGCGGATCTCGTAGCCCATCGCGCCCAGCCGATCGAGCACGCCCCCCTGCGACAGCAGGGGGCGCAGCTGCACCACCGCAATGCTGTGGCCGGGCTGGCGCAGCGCGCTGACGATGGCCTGGGTCTGGTCGGCCTTCAGCCGCGCATCCAGCTCCGCCGCCCCGGGCGCGGCGGCCACACACCGCTCATAACTCCGCTCGCCCCCCAGCGCCTCGCGCACCCGCCCCCAGGCCCAGGCCCGGGCGGCGGCCTGGGCTGAGGCCGGCCCCGCCTCCACCGCCGCCAGGGCCTCCTGAACGCAGGCCCGCTGCGCCGCCACGGGCGTCCGCACCACGGCGGCCAGGAGCGGGGCTGCGTCATAGGTCTTGGCCTCCACGCGGATGCCGCGGGCCTGCGCCATCCTGCCGATGGTCTTGGCCGGGTCAGCCGCCGTCAGGCTGGCGGCGTCGCGATAGTCGCTGACCAGCAACAGGGCCGCGGCCATGCCGTTGCGGGTCTTGTAGCGGTCGGCCTCCTGGCCCGCCCTGGCGCGGGCGGCGGCGAACCGCGCGCGCAGGGCCGGGTCCAGCGTCTCCTCATAGGGCGTCCCGGACCGCAGGCGCATCAGGCTGATCACCGCGCCAGGCACGGTCAGCAGGTTCACGCTGGCGTTGTTGAACGGCAGGATGACGCGGTTGGCGCCCTCCAGCCGCCGCTCCAGGACCGAGGGGTCCCAGCCGGAACCCTTGGGAATCACCGAGGGCACGCCCATCACATAGACGGTGGAATCGCCGTCCGAGACCCGCCACCAGGCCGGGCCGATCTCGCGGGCGGTGACCACCAGCTCCTCGACCAGCACGGCGTCGGGGTCCTGGGGCAGGGCCGAGGGAGCCTGCGCCGCCGCCGTCAGGGGCGAGGCCAGCAGCAGCAAGCCCAGAAGGGCGACGGTCAGGCGCATGATCTCTTTCCTCATCAGCCGCCCCCGCAGCCTGAATCGTCCTATATTGCCTTTTGGACCCAGGCTCGAACATGCGCATCCATCGTCTTCCCCCCGAAACCGTCAACCGCATCGCCGCCGGCGAGGTGGTCGAGCGACCGGCCAGCGCCATCAAGGAGCTGGTTGAGAACGCCCTGGACGCCGGCGCCCGACAGATCGAGGTGCAGGTGGAGGGCGGCGGCCTGACCCGCATCCTGGTGGCCGACGATGGTTTTGGCCTCTCGCCCGACGAACTGCTTTTGGCGGTCGAGCGCCACGCGACCTCCAAGCTGCTGCCCGACGACGCGGGCGACTATGACCTTTTGCGCATCGCCACCCTGGGCTTCCGGGGCGAGGCTCTGCCCTCGATCGGCTCGGTGGCCCGGCTCTCCATCACCAGCCGCGCCAGGGGCTCCGCCGACGCCCACGCCCTGCGGGTGGATGGCGGGGCGATGGGCCAGGTCTCGCCCGCCGCGTTCCCTGGACCGCATGGGGCCCGTGTCGAGGTGCGCGACCTCTTCTACGCCACCCCGGCCCGGCTGAAGTTCATGAAGTCCGAGCGGGCCGAGGCCATGGCCATCGCCGACGAGATCAAGCGCCAGGCCATGGCCCACGAGGCGGTCAGCTTCAGCCTGGAGATCGACGGGCGAAAGGTCCTGCGCCTGCCCGCCGAACCAACCGGCGATGTGGGGCGGCTGGCGCGGCTCTCGGCCATCATGGGACGGGAGTTTTCCGAGAACGCCCTGCTGATCGATCACGAGCGCGAGGGCGTGCGCCTGTCGGGCTATGCCGGCCTGCCGACCCTGAACCGCGGCAACTCGGCCCACCAGTATCTGTTCGTCAACGGCCGGCCGGTGCGCGACCGCCTGCTGCAAGGCGCCCTGCGCGGCGCCTATGCCGACTTCCTGGCGAGGGACCGCCACCCGCTGACGGCGCTCTTCCTCGAACTCGACACCGCCGTGGTGGATGTGAACGTCCATCCGGCCAAGGCCGAGGTGCGTTTCCGCGATCCCGCCCTGGTGCGGGGCTTGATCGTCGGCGGCCTGCGCCACGCCCTGGCCGGCGCTGGCCACCGGGCCTCGACCACCGTGGCCGCCGACGCGCTCCAGGGCCTGCGGCCCGGCATGACCCCGGCCCCGGCCTACCGACCCGGCCCGTCGGCCCAGGGCTTCTCCAGCTGGAGCGGCGGCGGATGGGGGCCGGCCCTGGCCCAGGCCATTCCGGGCCTGAGCGAAACGTCGGCCCGGCACGAGTCGACCTTCGAGCCCGGCGGCTACGCCCCGTCCGGATTCTCCGACGACGGCCGCGCTCCAGCCCCGGACCTGGTCGACCACCCGCTGGGCGCGGCCCGGGCCCAGGTGCACGAGACCTATATCGTCGCCCAGACAAGGGACGGCGTCGTCATCGTCGACCAGCACGCGGCCCATGAGCGGCTGGTCTATGAGAAGATGAAGGCCGAGATGGCGGTGGGCGCGGTGGCTCGCCAGGCCCTGCTGATCCCCGAGGTGGTCGAACTGGACCCGGCCGAGGCCGAGCGGGTCGTCGCCCGCGCCGACGAACTGGCGGCGCTGGGCCTCGTCATCGAGCCCTTCGGCGCCGGCGCGGTCCTGGTGCGCGAGACCCCGGCCCTGTTGGGGGAGACCGACGCGGCCGGTCTGGTGCGCGACATCGCCGACGACCTGGCCGAGAACGACCAGGCCCTGGCGCTGAAGGAACGGCTGGCCGAGGTCTGCTCCACCATGGCCTGCCACGGCTCGGTGCGGGCCGGCCGACGGCTGACCGGCCCGGAGATGAACGCCCTGCTCCGCCAGATGGAGGCCACCCCCCATTCGGGCCAGTGCAACCACGGGCGCCCCACCTATGTGGAGCTCAAGCTCGCCGACATCGAGCGGCTGTTTGGCCGGCGCTGATCAGAACGCGCTGATCAGGCGACCGACCGGACAGGCTCTTCCGCCGCGGCGTCCAGCAGCCGGCGCATGGTTTCATAGAGGCGCTCGGCCTTGATCGGCTTTTCGACCACGGCGTCCATGCCCTGCGCCATATAGGCCGCGGCGTCCCAGGGATCGGCGTTGGCGGTCAGGGCGATGATCGGCACGCCGGCCGCCGGTCCGCCCTCGGTGCGAATGTGACGGGTGGCGGCGACGCCGTCGAGGCGGGGCATCTTGATGTCCATCAGGATAAGGTCGAAGCCGCCGGCGGCGGCGGCCTCCACCGCGGCCTGGCCGTCCTCGACCGCGTGGGCTTCGGCGCCGAACATCTCGCAGAGCGTGCAGGCGACCAGCCGGTTTGTGGCGTTGTCATCCGCGATCAGCACCCGGATGTTCTGCCTGTCCGCGACGGTCTCAGCTGGACCGGGCGCTGGGCTGGGTTCACTGGCGGGCACGTCGTAAAGCGGAATCCGGAACACGAAGGTCGATCCTGGCCCGGCGTTCCGACGCGCCTCGATCTCCCCGCCCATCTGTTCGACCAACTGTTGGCAGATGGACAGGCCAAGCCCCGCCCCGCCCTCGCGAACCCCGGCCTCGGTCTGGCTGAAGGGCTGGAAGATCTGCGCCAGGCGATCGGCCGGGACGCCGGAGCCGGTGTCGCGAACCTGGCCTTCCACGTCGAGCAACATGTCCTGGCGCACGCAGGTGAGCGAGACTTCGACGCCGCCGCGCTCGGTGAATTTCAGGGCGTTGCTGATCAAGTTGTTGAGGATCTGCTTGATGCGGACCGCGTCCCCCAGGGCCCACTGGCCCTCAAGCCCCTCATAGGAGAAGGCCAGTCCGACGCCCTTGGCGTCGGCGCGGGCGGTCCAGAGGGACGCCACATCGTCCAGCAGACCGGCCAGATGGAAGGGCTCCTCATTCAGGTCCAGACGGCCAGCCTCGGCGCGGGACAGGTCCAGCGCGTCGGTCAGCAGCCGCAGGAGCGTCTGGCCGGAATCCTGGATGGTGTGGATGTAGGGGGCCAGTTCAGGCTGGGCGAGCTTGCGCTCCAGTATGTCGGCGATGGCCAGGACGCCATTCAGCGGCGTGCGGATCTCGTGGCTCATGACCGCCAGGAACTGGGACTTGGCGCTCAGCGCCGCCTGGGCCTGGGCCTCGGCCCGGCCCAGGGTGTCGGCGATCTGTGTCATCTGCTCGGCGTGGCGGCGATTGGCCTCGCTGGTGGCCTGAAGCAGTGACAGCGCGCTGCCGACGCCGGCATAGCGGCCGCCATTGGTGACGATGAAGCCCTGCAGAAGCTCGGAGGCGCGGTCGGCCAGCGCCTGGCCGCAGAAGTCGGCCACCGTGACGCCGCCCTCCACCACCAGGGGGCTGCGGCTCATCAGCAAGGAGATCGGCCGCAGGGCGTAGAGCGCTCGGCCATAGTGGGCGGCCATGGCCACGAAGAAGGCGTTGCGCTCGACCATGCCGACCGGCCGGCCTTCTTCATCGACCACGGCGATCGCCAGAATGTCGGGCTCAGCCTGGAACCGCTCATAGACCCGCTCGCCCTGGGTGTCGGGCCGGATCGGCGAAACCGGATCCGCCAGGTCGAAAAGCGTGGCCAACATGGCGATAAATCCCCAGCGGATGATGCGCGGAGACTGCCCGGCAACCTTGAACAGACAGTGAAGCTAGAACGCCCCCAAGCGTCTGAGAACATTCATAAAACTGTCGCATTGTCCAAGCTTGGCCGTTTTCGCAACGGGTCCTTCTTGCCGATGGCCTGGTTCCTGTTAGCTTCAGGCCCTCTGGAAGAGGGTCCTATGTCTCCCGTTGCGATGAGCCGCCGAGCCTGAGCCGTCTGCGGGGCGTGATGAACGTCCGCACGGATGCAGGCGCGAACCCCGCACTCCGCGTCGCGTCGGCGCGCGGACGGCATGGCTATGCCTGACCACCGGACGACCTTCCTTGAACATTCCCAAACCGCAGCAAAGGACGCTGCACGCCCTCGCCCAGGGGGCCACAATTCGCTCTGTCCGTGACCATCGCGGCCATATCATCGACGTCGACTGCATCACCGGAGAGGGCTGGCGGCTGACCGATTGCGACCTGGCCGTCTTCAAGGCCCTGCGTCGGCGGGGCTTCATCTCCAGTCGCAACGGCGGGCCTTACCGGATCACCCGGGAGGGCCTGATCAACCTGCGCAGCCGGCAGGACAATCGGACGACCTCACGCCTCTGGTGAAAATCTGAGGAAGTGGACGCGCGCGGCGCCATAGTCGCGGGCGTCCATGTCCTCATATCCGGCCACGGTCGGCGCAGGCTCGCTGGCGCCGCGCTCCCAGACGACCAGGGCGCCAGGGGCCAGCCAGCCGCCATGGGCCAGAGCCGGCAGGGCGGCCTCGCCCAGGCCCTTGCCATAGGGCGGATCGAGAAAGGCCATATCGAAGGCCGGCCCATCACCGCCCGGGCGGAGGCCCAGGTCGGTGGCGTCGCGCCGGTGGACCCGGGTGCGGCCAAAGAGGCCCATGGCGTCCACATTCTCACGGATGGCGCCGCGGGCGTCCTCGTCGGTCTCCACGAACAGACAGAACTTGGCGCCCCGGGACAGGGCCTCGAAGCCGAGCGCGCCGGAACCCGCAAACAGGTCGATCACCCGCAAGTCTCGCAGACCACCGGACCATGGCGCATGCTCCAGGATGTTGAAGATCGCCTGGCGAGCGCGGTCGGAGGTGGGACGCGTGTTGACCCCTTGCGGCGCGGCCAGGCTCTTGCCGCGGAACTCACCCGAAACGATACGCATGGCCTAGCCCCGGGACTTGGGTCCGCGGGGGCCGCCTGCGCCGCGCGGCCCTGACGGGCGAGGTCCGCCGCGGTTAGGGCCTGAAGGGCGGGGGCCGCGCGGCGCAGCCGGGGCGCCTTTGCGGGGCTCGGAGGCCGTCTGGGGCCGATCTGTCCTGGGACCGGACTTGCCCTCGGGGCGGGCCTTCCCGCTCGCCGCGGCACGGGGGCGTTCAGGGGCGGCGCGATCGGCCCGCGGCGCTTGAGATCGAGGCCCATCGGATCTTGGACGGTCCGATGGAGGCCGATCAGATTTGGGACGCTCAGTCCTGTGACGCTCAGTCCTGGGACGCTCGGGGGCCGGGCCGGGCTTGGGACCCGCTCTGGGGCGGTCGGGGCGATCGGTCCGTGGGCGAGGGGCGTCGGGCCGCTCTGCCCGCTCCGGCCGTTCGGCGCTGGCCGCCGTCGCCCGGGCCGCCTGAACCCGGGCCTTGTTGATCATCACGCGGCCCTCGGCCAGGGCGGCGTCCCGGCCGCTGACCTTGGGCGCCGGCTTGCCCTTGGGGGCGCCCTTGGGCCGAACGGTGATCTTGGGCTTGGCCCAGCCGGGTTTGTAGGCCTTCTTTTCCACAGGCCCCTTGGCCTCGACCCGTTCGACCTCGGCGGCGGCGGCGGCGCGGCGGGCGGCGCCGACGCCGCGATTGCGTTTGGGCGGCGAATAGGCCGGCCGGTCGCCCTTGGGCATGTCTTCGGGGGCGATGAAGCCTGCGAACTGCTCGCGCAGCACGCGGGGCCCCACCTCCTCGATCTCCCCGGCGTCCAGGACGCCCAGGGCCAGCGGACCATAGGAGAGGCGGATCAGCCGGTTCACCTGCAGCCCCAGGGACTCCAGCACCC
>NZ_JBALUY010000080.1:0-14549 GCF_036963605.1 Phenylobacterium sp.
GTCTTCGCCGTGGCGACGCCTGTGGCGGCCCTGGCCATCGTCACCGCCTGGCGGCTGACGCCGAGGGCCGAAGCCGCCGGAGCCTAGGCCTCAACCTGCCTAGAGCTTGTCGAGGCCGTAGGCGGCGTGCAGGGCGCGGACGGCCAGTTCGGTATAGGCCGCGTCGATCAGCACGCTGATCTTGATCTCGCTGGTGGAGATCACCTGGATGTTGACGCCCTTTTCCGCCAGGGCGCCGAACATGGTCTTGGCGACGCCGGCGTGGCTGCGCATGCCGACCCCGATCACCGAGACCTTGGCCACGTCCTCGTTCACCGCCACGTCGTCGAAGCCGATGGCGCCTTGGGCCTCGCGCATGATCTCGATGGTGCGGGCGGCGTCGCGCTTGCCGACGGTGAACTCCATGTTCGCCGTGTCCTGGGTGCGGGCGTGGCTCTGGACGATCATGTCCACATTGACGTTGGCATCGGCCAGCCGCCCGAAGATCTCCGAGGAGACGCCGGGATGGTCGGGCAGGCCGAAGACGCTGATCTTGGCTTCGTCGCGGCTATAGGCGACGCCGCTCACGATGCGCTTTTCCACGATCTCCTCCTCGTCGCAGACGATGGTGCCCTGACCGGGGGCCTCTCCGGGTTCTACGAAACTCGATAGCACACGCACCGGCATGTGCTGGGCCATGGCCAGCTCCACCGAGCGCGTCTGCAGCACCTTGGCGCCGAGGGAGGCCATCTCCAGCATTTCCTCGAAGGAAATCTTGGAGAGCTTGCGGGCCTTGGTCTCGATGCGCGGATCGGTCGTATAGACCCCGTCCACGTCGGTATAGATGTCGCACCGTTCGGCCTTCAGGGCCGCGGCGATGGCCACGGCGCTGGTGTCGGAGCCGCCGCGGCCCAGGGTGGCGATGCGGCCGTCGCGCGTCACGCCCTGGAAGCCGGCGATCACCGCGACTTCGCCGGCGTCCAGCGCGGCGGCGAGCTTTTCGGGCGGGATGTCCTCGATGCGCGCGCGGCCATGAGCGTCGTCGGCGATGATCGGGATCTGCCAGCCGAGCCAGGAGCGCGCCGACAGGCCCATATTGCGCAGCGTCATGGCCAGCAGGCCGGCGGTCACCTGTTCGCCCGAGGCGACCACGGTGTCGTATTCGTCGTCCGAAGGGGCCAGGCCCTGGGCGGCGGCCCCGGCGCCATCGGTCCAGGCCACAAGCTCATTAGTCTTGCCGGCCATGGCCGAGACGACCACGGCCACGCGATGGCCGGCCGCGACCTCTGCGGCCACGAGCCGTCCGACGCGCCGGATGCGCTCCAGGTCGGCCACCGAAGTGCCGCCGAATTTCATCACCAGACGGGCCACGCCGGATCGCCCCCCGCTAAAGAAGGCCGCTCTTCTACCGATGGCCAAGGCGCGCTGCAACGTAACATTCACAGGTCACGGCCGAGGCTGCGCCGATCCCGCAGGCCGGCGTGGCGGGACGCCTTACGCAAACCTCGCCGCACGCTATATGTGACTCATGTCCGCCGCTCCCGATCTCCGCTCCAGCATCGATCCCGACGAGGTCGAGCGCTTCTCCCGCATCGCCGCCGAATGGTGGGACCCGCATGGCAAGTTCGCGCCGCTGCACCGGTTCAATCCCACCCGCCTGACCTTCATCCGCGACAAGGCCCTGGCGCGCTTCGGCCGCGATCCGACAGCCCGGCGTCCGTTCGAGGGCCTGCGCCTGCTGGACATCGGCTGTGGGGGCGGGCTGCTCTCGGAGCCCATGACCCGACTGGGGTTCGAGGTCACCGGCGTCGACGCCTCGGAGCGCAACATCGGCACGGCGAGCACCCACGCGGCCGAGCAGGAGCTTATCATCGACTATCGCTGCGCCACAGCCGAGCAACTGCTGGCGGAGGGGACCCCGCCGTTCGACGTGATCCTCAATATGGAGGTGATCGAGCATGTGGCCGATCCGGGCGCCTATCTCCGCAGCTGCGCCCAGCTGCTGGCGCCGGGGGGGATCATGATCGTCGCCACCCTGAACCGCACATTGAAGGCCCTGGCCCTGGCCAAGGTGGGCGCTGAATATATCCTGCGCTGGCTGCCGGCCGGCACGCACGACTGGCGCAAGTTCCTGAAGCCCGACGAACTGCGCAGCTTCCTGGCCAGCGAACCGGTGGACGTGGATGGCCCCTTTGGCGTGGTCTTCAATCCCCTGACCGGCCAGTGGTCCAGCTCCCGCGACAGCGAAGTGAACTACATGATGACCGTGACACGGGCGGCGTCCTGACGCCGCTCCCATGACAATTCCCCATGTCGGCGAACCGACTCAAAGCTGGAGCGTTTTCACAACCGACATGGACTGGACTGAAGGAAGATAAGCGTGGCGCGCAAGCGACCGAAGGGCGTGGTGGGCGTGGGCCTCGCCTGCCTGACCTCAACCGTTCTCGGGCGCACCGAGCACGTTCCCACCACCGAGGATTATCCCGAACACGTGGTGCGGCGGACAAGCTTCACCGCCGGCGGCGACCTGGGCTGGCGGATTTCCGCCCTCGAGACGCCGCGGGACACGCCCGCGCCGTGGAAGATCGTGGTCGTGACGGGATCACCGTCATGGGCGGAGTATTGGGCGCCGGTGCTGGCCGCCCTGCCGCAGGACCGCGAGATGATCGTCGTCGACCGGCCAGGCTTTGGCGCGTCAGAACCCGCCGACCATGTGCCGGACCTGGAGGTCCAGGCCCTGGCGCTGTCGCCGCTGCTGAAGGTGGCGCCGGGTCAGAAGATTCTCCTGGTCGGCCAGTCTTACGGGGCGGCCATCGCCACCCTGATGGCGCGGCGGGGCTCGCGCCGGCTGAAGAGCCTCGTGTTGCTGTCGGGCTATTATGGCGAACCCGGCCCCACGGCCCGCTGGCTGCTGGACGCCGGCGCCAAGGCCATGGCCCTGATCCCGCGGGACCTGCGTCATGCGGTGCTTGAGGTGAGCGGCCAGCCCGAGCGCCTGGCGCCGGTGCGCGACGCCCTGCGCCGCCTCAACCTGCCGATCCACGTGATCCACGGCGACAAGGACGACTTCGCCCCCCTGGACGCGGCCGAACGGCTGGTGGCCGAGACCCGCTCGCGGCGACCCATGCGTCTGGCCACCGTCGCGGGCGCCGACCACTTCATCAATGACGGCCCTCCCGAGGCGCTCCTGGCGACCCTGGAGGAATGCCTGCCGCGGCGGCGTCCGCTTCTGCCGGAAGGCCTCCGCCTGCCCGAGGTCACCCTTCCGGACCTGGGGCGTCTGTGGGCCTCGATCATTCCGGCGCGGGCCACCAACTTGGGGGGCGAGCCGGTGAGGGTTAACGCGGGCGGAACCGGATAGGCTGGCTGCGGTTGATCCCGGGTCGGGGACTCATCTGGAGACTGACCCATGAAAACCTTGCTTATCCCGGCCGCCCTTATCGGCCTTGCCGCCGGACCGGCGCTCGCCCAGGGCGTCGCCCGCCCCGGCCCGCCCGTGAACGGCGAAATCACCTCCACCGGCGGCATCATGACTGCGCCGGCCCCCGCCGGCGACATTGAGGCCACCGCGGCGGCCAATGCCGGCATGATGGCGGCGGCCACCGTCGAGGGGCTCAGCATCGGCGCCGAAGTTCGTGATCCCCAAGGCGCCGTCGTCGGTACGGTGCAGGAAATCGATCCTGGCTCCGACAGCATGGCCGCGATGATCCAGCTGGGCTGGGACGGCAAGTCCGTCGAGGTGCCGGCCAGCTCGATCAATGTCA
Organism: Phenylobacterium sp.; assembly: GCF_036963605.1. Classification (GTDB taxonomy): domain Bacteria; phylum Pseudomonadota; class Alphaproteobacteria; order Caulobacterales; family Caulobacteraceae; genus Phenylobacterium. The sequence continues at coordinate 3,744 of NZ_JBALUY010000080.1, forward strand.
GCGCGGAGGGGGCTGTCACCACCCTCGGCCGGGATGAGATCTGGGTCGACGTTCGCTGATCGGCCGCTCGTCCGTGGGCGACCCCCTGGCGCGCGGCGCCAGGGTGTTGTTCCGACCCATGGGCCGGCGCCCGTTACGGGGAAAGGGACTTGGCCCCTGCGAGATGAACGGCGATAAGTCTTCCTGAAGGGAGGCTGGATGTTGCGGCCTCCTCATAACCGGCCCGATCAGCGGGCCCTCCAATGGGGAAGCACGACATGAAGGCCGCCGTTCTGCGCGAAGTGGGCAAGCCGCTTCAGATCGAAGACGTCCAGATCAACAAGCCCGGCCCGCACGAGGTGCTGATCCGCACCATGGCGGCCGGCGTCTGCCATTCCGACCTGCACTTCATCGAAGGCTCCTATCCTCACCCGCTGCCGGCCGTGCTGGGCCACGAGAGCGCCGGCATCGTCGAGCAGGTGGGTTCCGAGGTCCGCACGGTGAAGCCGGGCGACCACGTCATCACCTGCCTCTCGGCCTATTGCGGCCACTGCGAACACTGCCTCACCGGCCATATGAGCCTGTGCGTGTCTCCCGACACCAAGCGCGACAAGGATGACGAACCGCGCCTGCTGCAGAACGGCAAGGGCCTGCCGCAATTCCTCAACCTGTCGTCCTTCGCCGAACAGATGCTCATCCACGAGCATGCCTGCGTCGCCATCCGCAAGGACATGCCCTTCGACCGCGCCGCGCTCATTGGTTGCTCGGTGACCACCGGCGTCGGCGCGGTGATCCACACCTCCAACGTGCGTCCGGGCGAGACGGTGGCCATCATCGGCTGCGGCGGCGTGGGCCTGTCGGCCATCAATGGCGCGGCCATCGCCGGCGCCGGCCGGATCATCGCCATCGACATGGTTCCGGGTAAGGAAAACCTGGCCAAGGCCTTTGGCGCCACTGACTTCATCTGCGCCGCCGACGGCGATGCGGTGAAGACGGTGATCGAGATGACCAAGGGCGGCGTGCACCACGCCTTTGAAGCCATCGGCCTGGCCAAGACCGCCGAGCAGGCCTTCAACATGCTGCGCCGGGGCGGCACGGCCAACATCATCGGCATGATCCCCGTGGGTCAGACCATCAGCCTGATGGGCGCGGCCTTCCTCAGCGAGAAGCGCATCCAGGGCTCGATGATGGGCTCCAACCGCTTCCCGGTCGACATGCCTCGCCTGGTGGACTTCTACATGTCCGGTAAGCTGAAGCTCGATGATCTCGTTTCGCGCCGCCTGCGGCTTGACCAAGTCAACGAGGCCTTTGACGAGATGAAGCGCGGCGAAATCGCTCGCTCCGTCATCGTCTTCGACGCCTAGGCGCACCCCTCAGGGGCAGGCGGGCGCCCCGAGGCGTCCGCCATTCCCCAATTTGGTGTGTGGCCTTGCTGGAAAGCTCGGCTATGACACTCTGCAAACTTAGGTTCGGTCAACGATGTTCCCAGGGGGGAGATCGGCCGCGGCGAACGTTCGCCAGCGACGATTCTGGGGGCGTCAAAAAAGGGGCGGCGCAAGGCCGCCCCTTTTCTTATGCGCGTGGGACCAGGCCTATTCCGCGGTGAAGAAGCCCAGCAGGGCCGGACGCACATAGGCGGCCATCACCGTATCGACGGTGGCCTCCTCGCCCCAGTGCTCCAGCAACAGCACCGAATTGAACATGGCCATCACCAGATGGGCGCTGAGCAGCGGATCGACCGGGCGGATCGATCCGTCGGCGATCCCGTCGCTGATGATGCCGGCGAACGCGTTGGCGATCTGCTGAAACCGGCCAGAGATCGAGCGGCGCAGCTCGCCCGGCATGGCCGACAGGGCGAAATGCCGCAGCATGCGGCCTCGTTCGCCGCTGGTCTGATGGGCGGTCAGCGACGCCGAGATCAGCCACAGGCGCAGCCAGCCCGTGGCCTCGGCGCTGCCCCGCGTCCGGGCCTCGTCGATCAGGTCGAAGGTGCGCTCGAAACAGGCCTTGGCCAGTTCATCCTTGTCGGTGTTGTGGTGGTAGAACGAGCCTTTGGTGACGTTCAGATAGGCCGAAATCTTGTCCACCGAGGCCCCGCGATAGCCTTCGCGGTTGATGATCTCGGTGGCCGCCACCAGGAAGCGCTCGCGGGTCACCTCGTCGTTCTGGGCCGGCGGCGCGCCCAGCTCCAGCAGGGGGCGATCAGGGCGATCCTGGCCCGGCGCGGCCAGGCCGTTGATCATCACATCGGCCACCCGCTCGGCGATGCGGCCAAAGTCGCCGATATCGTAGCCGGCGATCCAGGTGTCGGACCAGCAGAGCTGATCGAGGATCAGGTGGCCCAGCATGTAGCGACGCGGTCCGGTCAGCCAGGGCGCGTCCGTGGGGCGGAGCAAGCGGGCGAGCCGCTGGCGCAGGGCGCGATAGGCCTCCACCAGTTCGTCGTCATCGGGTGCGGCGATATAGCTGATCTCGCCGAACGGCAGCAAGCGCGGCGCCTCGCCCAGGATGATGCCCCGACGGGTTTCGAAATAGGCGCCGACAAAGGCGCGCAGCCGGTTCTGCGGCGTCGCCTCCTGCTCGGCGATCTCCAGCATGGCGTTGAAGCGCGACAGGGTCAGCCGCATGCACTCGGCGGCCAGTTCTTCCTTGCGCTTGAAATAGTAGGTCAGGCTGACCGGGTGCAGGTCCATCCGCTTGGCCACGGCGGCCAGGGTGAAGCCGCTGACGCCCTGGTCGATGAACACCTTGCACGCCGCCGCAAGAATGGCGTCGCGCCGGGCCGCATAGCGGGCGCGGGTGGTGGGGCGGGTCGCGACAGTCATGGCGCCTCCCAATGCGACGGACCAACGTCACCCAACCTTAGGGGCGCACGCCAGAGTCGCAAAGCCTGACGCTGCGGCGCCCGCCGGGCTCAGCGGCGCAGGTTGGCCTGGGCGACGGTGTCGGTCTTGGCCGCCGCCAGCTTGATCTCGTCGCCGGCCGGACCCGCCTTGGCCAGCATGGTGTCGATGCGGGCCATCTTGGCCTTGAAGGCGTTCAGCTCGGCGCCCGCCAGGATCGTCCCCTGGGGCACCTTGGCGCCGATCGGGTTGACCCGCTGGCCGTTGCGCCAGACTTCGTAGTGCAGGTGCGGTCCGGTGGACATGCCGGTGGTGCCCACATAGGCGATCACCTGGCCCTGCTTGACCCGAACCCCGGCGCGGATGCCCTTGGCGTAGCGTGAGGTATGGGCGTAGCCGGTCTCCCAGCCATTGGCGTGGCGCAGGCGAACCCAATTGCCATAGCCGCCCCAGCGGCGAGCCTCGACCACCACACCATCGCCGGCCGCCAGGATCGGGGTGCCGGTTCCGGCCCCGAAGTCCACGCCCTGGTGGCTGCGGCGGAAGCCCAGCACGGGATGGCGGCGGGGGCCGAAGTTGGAGGTGATGCGCGCGCCGTCCACCGGGGTGCGCAGCAGGAAGCCGCGGATGTTCTTGCCGGTCTCGTCGAAATAGTCGACGTCGCCATTGTTGCGCTCGAAGCGATAGAACTTCACGCCCTTGACCTCGGCGTATTCCAGCTCGCCGGTTTCGACCACGCGGCCGGACTCGGTGACCTTGCGCTCGAAGACCAGCTTGAACTCGTCGCCGGCCTTGATGTCGCGCTGGAAGTCCAGCTTGTGGGCGAACAGCTTGACCACCTTGGAGGTGACCGAGGAGGTGGCCCCCAGCTTGGCGGCGCTTTCATAGAGGGAGCCGTGGATCTCCCCCTGAGCGACCGTGGTCTCGCTGCGGATAGCTTCTTCCATCTCGCGCAGGCGCAGGGCGCCGTCGAAGGTGCGCGACAGGGTGATCGCCGTGGCCGGGCCGGTGCGCAGGGAGAGGCCCACCAGACGGGCCTCGCCCGCGCCCAGCTCGCCGCTCGGGCGCGCGATGGAGGCGTCGAAGGTCATGCCGGCCTTGATGTGCACCGTGTCCATGGCCTCGCCGAGGGTGCGAACCGCGCGGCGGGCTTCTTCGCTGGAGACGCCGGTACGGGCGACCGCCGCTTCGAGAGTGTCGCCGGGCAGGACCTTGACCGCGACATTCTCAGGACGGGCGAAGCCGGGCAGGGCCTCGGCCTGGGCGAAGGCCTCGTGCTGCAGCATGACGATGGCGGCGGCGTCGAGTTTTTGCGGCATGGGCGCTGTGGCCTCGGCGGCCGTCAGCTTCCAGCCCAGCGCCAGAGCGCAAATCCCCCCGATCCCGACCATCAGGCGGGGCGTATAGCGCAGGGTTGGCCGTCTCGGATCGAACTCTTGCATCGTGCCCCCGGATTCCAACGACGCCGTAGTCTGGGCCAACAGCGACCTGACACGACGAGATACAGCGAGTGGTAGGCTACGCCAGGGTCGTGTCATGCGGTTAACCGTTGGTAACTTTAGGAACATTGGTCGATTTGTCGCGCCTTGGCGCGCCAGGGGAGAGTGGGATCGCCTCAGCGCTGAATCTTTTCACAGCAGCGCCAGCACCTGCTCGGCCGGGCGACACAGGGCTGCGCCCTTGGCGGTGGCCACGATGGGACGGTTCACCAGAACGGGATCGAGGATCATGGCGGCGATGATCGCCTCGTCCGAGACGGCGGGGTCGGTGAGGCCGAGCTCGGCCGCCCGGGTCCCGCGTTCACGGAGCAGGCCGCGGACGCCGCCGGAACGATCCGCCAGGTCCTGCAGTTGTTCCCTCGTCCAGCCGGTCTTGAGATATTCGACGACCGTCGGTTCCACACCCTTTTCGCGCAGCAGCGCCAGGGTGTTGCGCGAGGTTCCGCAGGCGGGGTTGTGATAGATCACCACGTCGGGTCGGCTCATGGCCCTTCGATAGCCGAGCCCGCTCGCCGAACCAAGCTTCGCCTCACCAGGAAAACGCCTTTTCCCCTTTGACGATCAGGGAATCCGAGGTGTCGAAGGCCATGATGTCATCGGGACGCGGGGGAAGGGGCGCTGCGCCGATCGGCCAGCCCTCGGTGATGGCGCCGTAGCGCACCTCCAGTCGACCGTCCTCGGCTACCGGCGCGAAGCTCACCTGCAGCGGCTGTGCGTCGCCCGTCCAGCGCAGGCGTGTCCAGGCGCCGGGCGTTGCGAAGATCGGGGCGGCCTTCCCGTTCAACCGGACATCGGCGACTTCGCCGGTGACGCGAATATCCAGGGCGAGGATTCGTGCCGCAGGGGGCGCTGTAGCTGTGAAGACCTGTCGGCCGCCCCCAGCGTCGAGCTCGAGGGCCGGCTCCGGCAAGTCGAGCATCGGCGCCGGTGTCGCCCAGACAGGGCGCGGCAGGACGGGGGGCGCCTCAAGACGCGGGATGTCGCCGTCGGGCGAGCCCAAGGCCTGGCGGCTCCAGTCCGTAAGCTGGGGAGCGGCTTCGACGCGATAGGCTTCGCCGGCCGTCTGGTCGGCGAGATAGTAGGCCAGGGTGGCGCGGGGATGGCGCTCCGACCACGGAGGATCGACCCGCATCAGGGCCAGCAGGGCCAGGCCCGCGCCCAGCACCAGAAGGGCGGTGACCCGCCCCGCGCCGCCGATCTTGGGATGGGCGAAGGGCCAGAGGAAGAAGGCGGCGAGCCAGGCGATCAGGGCCAGGAGCTCCACCATGTCGAGGCTCACGAAGACAGCGTGCGCCAGGCCGCCCAGCCATCCCAGGCCCGCGCCGCACAGGACGATCAAGACCAGGCGAAGGCTGAGGGGACGTCGGTCCCCCAATCGGCTGAGCGCCGCCCCGCCGCTGGCCAGCAACACCGGCCAGGCGATCAGGAAGGCGGTGGTGGGGGCCAGGACCTGCAAGGCGATGGCGCCAGCCAGGCCGCTCGCCAGAAGACCGATCCAGGCGCCGCTGCGCTCGGCCGGGCGGCCGAAGGCGGCCAAGGCGATCACGGCGGCGATCAGGCCCATGGCCAGTCCGGCGAGGTCCCAGCCGCCGAAGATCTGGCAACCCAGGGCAGCGGCCAGCGGCGCCAGGGCGGTGGTCAGGCGCATGCCGCCCTTGGCCAGGGCGGCTGCGCCCAGCAGGGCGACGCCCAGAGCCAGCAGGATCAGAACGGTCTCGTAGCGGGCGGCCTGGGCCAGCAGCAGATGCTGCTCCAAAAATCCGAAGCCGGCCCCGCTGGCCCGCCGGGCGAACCGCAGCGCCACGGCGCCGGCGACGAGGACATAGAGCCCGGCCAGGATCCCCTGGCCGGCGTCGAGCCAGCGCACCGGCGCGCCGCCTTTCCGCGCCTGGAATCCGGCCAGGACGAGCAGCAGGGCGGCGGCGGCGATCACCGCCCAGCCGACCGCGGCGGGATAGGCGAGCATGTGGCCGGCGAAGGTCGCGGCATAGACGCGGTTGGGACCAGGCCCTGGCAGGGTGTCGGAATAGGCTACCGCTACGGCCGCAGCCAGGCCCTGGTCGCCCAGGTCCTGAACGGAGCGCGCGGACAGGTTCTCCAGCGTCGACGTGGGGCTGTGATAGTCGAACTGGCGGCCGACAAAGGCGTAGTTCAGGCCCGGAATCCCCTGGCTGCGGGGAACCGAAAAGTCCGTGTCGTTGGGCATTTGCTCATAGGCGAACACCGCCAGGGCGTTGGACGGCGAGCCGGGCGAGGTGCGCACGAATAGATCGATGGTCGGGCCGTTGTCGGGCCCGGTTTCGAACATGTTGGCCCGTCCGGCCGAGCCGCGGGCCTCCATGTTGATGACAAAGCCGATGCCCCTGGCCAGGGGATCGTCCTGGAAGAAGGCCTGGGCGCCCAGCAGCCCGGCCTCTTCGCCGTCGGTCATGATCAGGACCACGTCCCGCTCAGGTTGACCGCGCGCCCGGAAGGCCCGGACGATCTCCAGCGCCGCAGCGACGCCCGCGGCGTCGTCGGCCGCGCCGGGGGAGCGCGGTACGCTGTCATAATGGGCCATCAGACCCAGGGCTGGAGCCTCCGGATCGCGTCCCCGCAGGACGCCGATCACATTCTCGACGCGGCCGCCGGCCACATAGGCCTGGCCTGAATAGGTGCGGGTGATGAAGGGGCGGGCCACGACCACCCGCGGGGAGAGATCCATCGCCGCCATCCGGGCGACGAGGTGATCGCGGACGGCGAAGTTGGCCGGCGTCCCCAGGGGGTGGGGCGCTCGGGCCATGACCGAGACGTCGTCGAAGGCCCGGGCCGCCGAGAAGGCTTCGGCTGCGGCGTCAGCGGGACGCGGCGCTGGACCCCGCTCGCCGAGCCAGCCCAGGGCCAGGGCGATGGCCAGGCAGGCCGCCAGTGCGATGGTGCGTTCCATCCTCGCCTCCCGTTAGGTCCAGGCGGAGCCTAGACTGTTTCGAAGGACTGGCTACGGCCGCTCGCCCCGGCCGCGAACGCAAAAACGCCCGCCAGAGGAGTGGCGGGCGTTCTTCAGGTCTGCGTCGTCAGGACCGCCTGGCGTGGCCTCAGGCCGCGACGGCGGATTCCTGCGGGTCGCGCAGCACATAGCCGCGGCCCCAGACGGTTTCGATGTGGTGCTTGCCCTCGGCGGCGGCGGCCAGCTTCTTGCGCAGCTTGCAGATGAAGACGTCGATGATCTTCAGCTCGGGCTCGTCCATTCCGCCATAGAGGTGGTTCAGGAACATTTCCTTGGTGAGCGTCGTGCCCTTCCGCAGGGAGAGCAGCTCCAGCATCTGGTATTCCTTGCCGGTCAGATGAACGCGCGAGCCGTTCACCTCCACCGTCTTGGCGTCCAGATTGACCAGGATGTCACCGGTGCGGATGACCGACTGGGCGTGGCCCTTGGAGCGACGGACCACCGCGTGGATGCGGGCGATCAATTCGTCCTTGTGGAAAGGCTTGGTCATGTAATCGTCGCCGCCAGCGCCGAACGTCTTGACCTTGGTGTCGATCTCGGCCGTGCCCGACAGGATCATGATCGGGGTGTTGATCTTGCCGACCCGCAGGGTGCGCAGCACGTCCATGCCGCTCATATCGGGCAGGTTCAGGTCGAGCAGGATGAGGTCATAGTCGTAGATCTTGCCCAGATCGACGCCTTCCTCACCCAGGTCGGTCGTATAGACGTTGAAGCCTTCTGACTTCAGCATGAGTTCGATGCTCTGCGCCGTAGCGCTGTCATCCTCAATCAACAGAACGCGCATGAGTCCCTCCTCGAACGACAGCGCAGCTTGATGGTCGGCACATTCACAGCCGCCTCAAGCCCTCCCGGTAATCTTGCGGGCGAGTTAATTTAAGACCGGTTAATAGTGAAAGGCCTCTGAGCAATTCGTTAATCCGATTTCAGAATCAGCGGAAGGCCGGCGACGTGGCGGCGAGTCGCAGTCCAGTTGAATCTTTCGTGATTGGACGGGGTCGTCGAACGCTGAATCGCCGTTTCGGCCGCGCTGGGGGAACGGGACCAGAGCCGAGCCGTTGGAATGATCGAACCCGCCCTTAGCCCGCCCCGTCGAACACGCAAGGATTTGTCATGCCCGTAAAGCTGAAGCCCCTCTCCGAGCAGGTCGTGGTGATCACGGGGGCCTCGTCGGGCATTGGCCTGGCGACGGCGCGCAAGGCGGCCGAGGCGGGCGCCGCGGTGGTCCTGGCCTCTCGAAACGAAGACGCCCTCAAGGCCATCGCCGAAGATATCAACGCCTCGGGCGGCCGGGCTCACGCCGTGGCCGGCGATGTCGGCGATCCGGCGGATGTGGAGACCATCGCGCGGGCGGCCATCGCGCGGTTCGGCGGTTTCGACACCTGGATCAACGACGCCGGGGTCGGCCTCTATGGCGACCTCGACAAGGTGCCGATGGAGGACCACGAGCGCCTGTTCCGCACCAATTATTTCGGCGTGGTCAATGGGTCTCTGGAGGCGGTCAAGCATATGAAAGGCCGCCGCACCGGTGGAGCGATCATCAATATCGGCTCGGCGCTTTCGGATGTCGCGGTGCCCCTGATGGGCGCCTATTCGGCGTCGAAACACGCCGTGAAGGGTTTCACCGACGCCCTGCGCATGGAGCTCTCCCGCGAGAAGGCGCCGATCAGCGTCACCCTGATCAAGCCGAGCAGCATCTCGACGCCCTTCGCCGATCACGCCCGCAACTATATGGACAAGGCGCCGCGCGTGCCGCCGCCGGTCTATGCGCCGGAGGTGGTGGCCGACGCGATCCTCCATGCCGCGATCCATCCCGTGCGTCACCTGACGATCGGCTCGGGCGGTCGGCAGATGGTCCTGCTGGGCGGCGGCGCGCCGGCCCTGGCCGACAAGCTGTTCGCCTTCGCCGTTCCCAAGCTCTCCAAGCGCAAGGGCGAGAAGCCGGTGCGCGACAACCTCTATGAGGCCGGTGTCGATGGGCGCTCGCGCACCGACGCCTATGGCGGCCGCCGCTTCAGCGTCTATACCCGCGCCCAGCAGCATCCCGGCCTGGTGCTTGGGGTGGGGGCGCTGGCCCTGTTCGCCACGGCGGCCTATCTGGGCCGCGGGCCGATCGCCCGCAACGCCCGCCCCCTGGCCGCCAGGGTGGCGCGTCCTGTGGTCGCACGGGCGGCCATGCGCCGTCCCGTGACCGCCGCGAAACTCGCTGTGCGCCATCCTCGTAAGGCTTTGCGCCTGGCCGGCGCCCTGCGCTGAGGCGTCTGGACGGCGGGCGTTAAGCCTCGGCGTTCACCAATCTTCACGGGAGATTAAGCCCGACCGGCGACCCTGAAGACCAGTGATTTCCGGGGGCCAACCTTGCGTAGTCTCGTCGCCGCCGTCGAGCGTATCGATCCTCTGACCGTCTCGGGCCGCGTGGCCGCCGTGAACGGGCTTCTCATCGAGGCTCGGGGCGGGGTGACGCGTCTGGCGGTGGGGGCCCGGGCCGAAATCGAGCGCCGGGGCGATACGCCCCTGCCGGCCGAGGTGGTCGGCTTCCGCGACGCCCGCGCCCTGCTGATGCCGTTCGGCGCCGTCGAAGGCGTCGCGCCCGGGGCCGAAATCCGTATCGAGCCCGGCGGCTCGACGGTTCGACCGACCAAGGCCTGGCTGGGCCGCATCGTTGACGCCTTTGGTCAGCCAATCGACGGCAAGGGGCCGCTGCCCCAGGGCCTGGCGGCCTATCCGCTCCGCGCCCCGCCGCCGCCGGCCCACGCCCGCGACCGGGTGGGCGAGCGGCTGGATCTGGGCGTGCGGTCCATGAACGTCTTCACCACCTGCTGCCGCGGCCAGCGCCTGGGGGTCTTCGCCGGCTCCGGCGTCGGCAAGTCGGTGCTGCTCTCCATGCTGGCCCGAAACGCCGATTGCGACGCCGTCGTCGTCGGCCTGATCGGCGAGCGGGGCCGGGAGGTGCGCGAATTCATCGAGGAGACCCTGGGCGAGGAGGGATTGAAGCGCGCCATCGTCGTGGTCGCCACCTCCGACGAGCCGGCTCTGAAGCGCCGCCAGGCGGCCTATATGACGCTGGCCATCGCCGAATATCTCCGCGACCAGGACATGGAAGTTCTCTGCCTGATGGACTCCGTGACCCGCTTCGCCATGGCCCAGCGCGAGATCGGCCTGGCCGCCGGCGAGCCTCCGACCACCAAGGGCTACACCCCCACCGTGTTCACCGAACTGCCCAAGCTGCTGGAGCGGGCCGGCCCCGGACCGATCCGCCCCGACGGCACCCGGGCCGGCCCGATCACCGGGCTCTTCACCGTGCTGGTGGACGGGGACGATCATAACGAGCCCATCGCCGACGCCGTTCGCGGGATCCTGGACGGCCACATCGTCATGGAGCGGGCCATCGCCGAGCGCGGCCGCTTCCCGGCGATCAATGTGCTGAAGTCCATCAGCCGGACCATGCCCGGCTGTCACCAGCCGCACGAACGCCAGATCGTCACCACCGCGCGCCAGACCC
>NZ_JBALUY010000081.1:0-14288 GCF_036963605.1 Phenylobacterium sp.
GCTCCGCGCTGGCGCAGTTGGTCGAGCAGGCCCACCAGCGGCAGGCCCAGTATGGCGAAGTAGTCCCCCTCGATGGCGGCGAACAGCTGGGCGCCGGGTCCCTCCAGCCGGTAGCAGCCCACCGAGCCCAGCAGGGCCTCGCCCTCCAGGTCGAGATAGTGGTCGAGGAACGCGTCGGAAAAGTCGCGCAGGGTCAGCGTGGCGCAGGCGGTCTCCGACCATAGGACCTCGCCGTCCAGGGCGAGCGCCACCGCCGAATGCAGGAAGTGCGGCTTGCCCCGCAGGGCCAGCAGGCGAGCGCGGGCCTCGGCGCGATCAAGCGCCTTGTCATAGAGCGCGCCTTCGAACTCCAGGGTCTGGTCGGCGCCGATGACCAGGCCCGGCTCGGCGGCCGAGACGGTGACTGCCTTGATCTCGGCCAGGGCTATGGCCACGGCCTTGGGACTGCCGCCCTCAGCCTGGATGCGGGCCTTGACCATATCCTCGTCCACGCCGGAGACGATCTTGTCGAAGGCGACGCCGGCGCCGGCCAGGATCTGGCTGCGGGCCGCGCTCTGGGAAGCAAGTATGACCCGGCTCATCCGAGGATATCCACCTGGCGCCCGGCGGTGAGCAGGTTCATGACGGCCGCGGCCGTCTCTTCCACCGAGCGGCGGGTGACGTCGATCACCGGCCAGCCCTGTCGCTCATAGAGTCTGCGGGCCAGGACGATCTCCTCGCGCACATTGTCCACATCGATATAGGCCGAGGTGCGGTTCTCCTTCAGGCTCAGCAGCCGGTTGCGCCGGATCTGGATCAGCCGGTCGGGCGAAATGGTCAGCCCCACCACCAGCGTGTTCTTGAGCTGTAAGAGCTTGTCGGGGATAGGCCGCGACGGCACCAGGGGCACATTGGCCGCCCGCACCCCGCGGTGGGCCAGATAGATACAGGTGGGCGTCTTGGAGGTTCGTGACACGCCCACCAGGACCACGTCGGCCTGTTCCAGATCCTGCCCGCCCTGGCCGTCATCATGGCCGATGGCGTAGTTCAGGGCGTCCATCCGGTTGAAATAGTCGTGGTCCAGGGCATGCTGGGCGCCGACCCGGGTGGTCGTATTGACCCCCAGATAGCGCGACACCGCCGAGACCAGCGGATCGAGCGCTGGGATGCAGGCCATTTCCAGCCGGCGGCAGCCTTCCTCCAGGGCCGCGCGCAGCTCGGCGTCGACAATGGTGTGAATGACCAGGCCGGGCGCGGACTCGATGTCCGACAGGGCGCGGTCCAGCTGCCGCTGCGAGCGGACCAGCGCATAGATGTGCTCGATCGGCAGGACGTCGTCGAACCGGGCGCAGACCGCGCGCGCCATGGCGTTCAGGGTCTCGCCGGTGGAGTCCGACACCAAGTGGACGTGGAAGTAGGTGGCGATGCGCGGGTGGGTCATACCGAGGGGGGCGCCTGCGACAAAATGCTCTTGGGGACCGAGGAGTCGATAAGTCTCTTAAAGGAGGCGGGCGAACTTGGGGATAGGGGGCGACTTATCCGCCGCGGCGGAGGGTGCGAGCCGCCGGCCTGTAAGGATCGGACATTGGAGGCGCAGGCGTCCACCGGTTCAGCCCATGGGGAAAGTCTTAACGAAAGGTAAACACAGGCGCCTGGCCTCGACGCGGGTCGTCCTCAGGCCGGGTCCCCGCGAGCCTCGGGGCGGACGGGCCTGGTTCTTAAGGTTTCGTTAAGGAATGTGGCGGCGCTCAGACGTTGGCGCCCGCAATTCACAGGGCCTCCTCACGCCTTGGGACAAGCCCGGCGCCCACTGTGGGTGAAGGCGGTATGGAGCCAGTCGTTTCCGGTTTTCCCCGGGTCTGACCGGCCCTACTTCAATCTCTTCCTCAAACCAGAATCTTTCTTTCAGGAAGAGGGGTGAACTGTGCGTCCACCTGGCCCCTTGAGCAGGCGGGCCGGAGCGGCTTTAAGGCTTGGCATGAGTGACACGACCAAGCCCCGCCTCCTTCGCGCCCTGGCCGGCGAAACCCTCGATCGTCCGCCGGTCTGGTTCATGCGTCAGGCGGGCCGCTCCCTGCCGGAATATCGGGAGCTGCGCACCAGGGCCCCGGACTTCATCGCCTTCTGCCACAATCCGCAGATGGCCGCCGAGGCGACCCTGCAGCCCATGCGCCGCTTCCCCCTGGATGCGGCCATCGTGTTCGCCGACATCCTGCTGCTGCCCAAGGCGCTCGGGCAGAAGGTCTGGTTCGAAACCGGGGAAGGCCCCAGGCTCGGCGAACTGCCGGCGCTTTCGGCCATGGAGGCCGAGATCGAGGCCTCGACCGGAAGGCTTTCCGAGATCGGCGAAACCCTGACCCGGGTGCGGGCTGAACTGGAGCCGGAGCGCGCCCTGATCGGTTTCGCCGGCGCCCCCTGGACCGTGGCCACCTATATGATCGAGGGCCGGGGCTCCGATCGGTCCGGCGCGCGGACCTACGCCTACCAGAACCCCGAGGATCTCGACCGCCTGCTGGACATCCTGGTGGAGTCCACCGCCCGCTACCTGGTGATGCAGGCCAAGGCCGGCGCCCAGGCCCTGAAGCTGTTCGAGAGCTGGGCCGAGGGCCTGGCCGAGGATGTCTTCGAACGCATCGTCATCCGGCCCCATGCGGCGATCATCGAGAAGGTCCGCGCCGCCGGCGTCGACACCCCCTTCATCGGCTTCCCCCGCGGGGCTGGCGCACTGGTGGAAAAATACGCCGCCGCCGTGCCGGTCCAGGCCGTGGCCCTCGACACCCAGGCCAGCGCCGCCATGGGCCGCAAGATCCAGTCCGGTGGCAAGGCCATCCAGGGCGCCCTGGACAATCTGCTGCTGCGGGCCGGCGGCCCGGCCATGGACGCTCGCATCGACGCCCTGATCGACCAATGGGGCCAGGGGCCCTATATCTTCAATCTGGGCCACGGCGTCCTGCCGGACACACCGGTGGAGAATATCGAGCGCGCGGTTCGCCGCGTGACGGGGACCTGATGAAAAAGCTCGCGGTCGTCCTCTTCAACCTGGGGGGACCCGACGACCAGGACTCTGTCCAGCCCTTCCTGTTCAACCTGTTCCGCGACCCGGCGATCATCGGCCTGCCGGCCCCGTTCCGCTATGCGCTGGCCGCCCTGATCGCCACCACCCGCAAGAAGACCGCCCAGGCCAATTACGCCATCATGGGCGGCGGCTCGCCCCTGCTGCCGGAGACGAAGGCTCAGAGCCAGGCGCTGGAGGCCGAGTTGGCCAGGGCCGCGCCGGAGCTGGAGACCAGGGTCTTCATCGCCATGCGCTACTGGAACCCGCGGGCTGACGCCACGGCGGCCGAGGTGGCGGCCTTTGCGCCCGACGAGATCGTGCTGTTGCCGCTCTATCCGCAGTTCTCCACCACCACGACGGGCTCGTCCCTCAAGGACTGGGCCAAGGCCTATAAGGGTCGGGGCGTCGTCCGTACGGTCTGCTGCTATCCCACGCAGGACCGGCTGGTCGAAGCCCATGCCGACCAGATCGCCCAGACCTGGGCTGCGGCGGGTAAGCCTAAGGACCTGCGCCTGCTGTTCTCCGCCCACGGCCTGCCCAAGAAGGTCATTGAGCGGGGCGACCCCTACCAGGCCCAGATCGAGGCCACGGCTGCGGCCGTGGCCGCCCGCCTGCCGGAGCTTGCCGACTGGCAGGTCTGCTACCAGAGCCGGGTGGGGCCGATGGAGTGGATTGGTCCGTCCACGGAGGTTGCGCTTCGCCAGGCCCAGGCCGATGGCAAGGGCGTGATCCTGACCCCTATCGCCTTTGTCTCCGAGCATGTGGAGACGCTGGTGGAGCTCGACCACGAATATGCCGAGATCGCCAAGGCGATCGGCTGCGCCCCCTATCTGCGGGTTCCGGCCCTGGGGATCACGCCCGGATTCATCACCGGCCTCGGCGATATGGTGCTGAACGCCCTGGACGATGCGCCGAAGATCGCGCCGGCCGGCGGCTGGACCTGTCCCGCCGACTATGGAAAATGCGCCTGCAGGACGGGGAGGGCGGCATGAACTGGTTTGATCTGCTTCGAGGCCTGCACATCATCGCAGTGATCGCCTGGATGGCCGGCATGATGTACCTGCCGAGGCTCTATGCCTATCACACCGAAACCGCGCCCCCTGGCAGCGAGTTCGACGCCCACTTCAAGGTGTGGGAGGCCAAGCTCCTCAAGATCATCATCAACCCCTCCATGGTGCTGACCTGGATCCTGGGCCTGAGCCTGATCATGTATCATGTGCACGCCATGGGCCAGGGCTGGGCCTTCCTGCTGCAGCCCTGGATGATGCTGAAGCTCGCCCTGGTGATCTTCCTGTCCGGCTGGCACGGCATGCTGGCCGGCGCGCGAAAGAAGATCGCGGCTGGCGAGCGGCCCCGCAGCGCCAAGTTCTGGCGGGCCACCAATGAGATCCCGTTCCTGATCGCCATCGTCGCAGTCCTGGCCGTGACCCTGGAATTCGGCGGCCGCTGACCCCATCTGGTGTGAGACGGCCCTTGACCTCCGCCCCCCGGCTGTGGTTTTGCGTTAGCCACGCAGGAGAAATCCTGCGCCCCGCCTTTTCCCGGCGCCGCGCGTTCATCGCCGACGGCCCGGTCCTCGAGACAACATAACCGGCGCCGTCCAACCCGCGCCCCCTCTCGTCCCCGCCCGCCCGGACTCCGTCCGGCGGTTCGCGGCCCGACATACACCCCTCTCAGAGCTTCAAAGACCCGATGAGCGAAGACACCCAAACCGAAGTCCTGGACTCCCAGACCGACGACGACGCCGGCATGGACGCCGAAGACGAGCCGTCCCTGGCCTCCCAGGCGATCGCCGCCATGGGCCTGACCAAGATGTCGCTCCAGGAGTTGAAGGAGAAATCCTCCTCCGACCTGCTGGCCTTCGCCGAGCAGATGGACATCGAGAACGCCAACTCGATGCGCAAGCAGGACATGATGTTCGGCATCCTGAAGACCCTCGCCGAAGAAGGCGTGGAGATCTCAGGGTCCGGCACCATGGAGGTGCTGCCCGACGGCTTCGGCTTCCTGCGCAGCCCCGAGGCCAACTATCTGCCCGGCCCCGACGACATCTATGTGAGCCCCTCGCAGATCCGGAAATTCGGCCTGCGCACCGGCGATTCCGTGGTCGGCGCCATCCGCGCGCCGCGGGAAGGCGAGCGCTATTTCGCCCTGGTCAAGGTCGACCAGATCAATTTCGAAGACCCGGAAAACGTCCGCCACAAGGTCCACTTCGACAATCTGACGCCGCTCTATCCCGAAGAGCGCCTGCGGATGGAGATCGACGACCCGACGCTCAAGGACCGGTCCGGCCGGGTGATCGACATCGTCGCTCCGCTGGGCAAGGGCCAGCGCTGCCTGATCGTCGCCCCGCCGCGGGTCGGCAAGACGGTGATGCTGCAGAACATCGCCAAGTCCATCGAGGCCAACCACCCCGAAATCTATCTGATCGTCCTTCTGATCGACGAGCGGCCGGAAGAAGTGACCGACATGCAGCGCACCGTGCGCGGCGAGGTCATCGCCTCCACCTTCGACGAACCGGCCACCCGCCACGTGCAGGTCGCCGAGATGGTCATCGAAAAGGCCAAGCGCCTGGTCGAGCACAAGCGCGACGTGGTCATCCTGCTAGACTCCGTCACCCGTCTGGGCCGCGCCTACAACACCGTCGTCCCGTCCTCGGGCAAGGTGCTGACCGGCGGGGTCGACGCCAACGCCCTGCAGCGGCCCAAGCGCTTCTTCGGCGCGGCGCGGAACGTGGAAGAGGGCGGTTCGCTGTCCATCATCGCCACCGCCCTGATCGACACCGGCAGCCGGATGGACGAGGTCATCTTCGAAGAGTTCAAGGGCACCGGTAACTCGGAGATCGTGCTGGACCGCAAGGTCGCCGACAAGCGCATCTTCCCGGCCATCGACGTGCTGAAGTCCGGCACCCGCAAGGAAGAGCTGATCACCCCGAAGGACCAGCTGCAGAAGACCTATGTGCTGCGCCGGATCCTCAACCCCATGGGGGCGCAGGACGCCATCGAGTTCCTGCTCGACAAGCTGCGCAACGCCAAGAACAACGACGACTTCTTCCAGTCGATGAACACGTAAGGAAAAGGGGGCCCGACGGCCCCCTTTTGGTTTGCGGCTAGCGCCTCCTCCGTCGCCCTCGGACTTGATCCGAGGGCCCATGCACACCGCAATTAGGCCAGTGTTCATGGATGCTCGGGTCGAGCCCGAGCATCCGCCCTCGTCCTTCGAGGCCCTTCGGGCGCCTCAGGATGAGGACGGACTGAGACGCTTCAGCCCACACCCACCTCCCTCATCCTGAGATGCAAGCGACAGCGAGCCTCGAAGGACGCAAGGCCCGCTCACACATGTTTCACGTGAAACATCAGGTCTGGGGCGGCGGGGCGTGGTCCCTTGGCCACTTGATGAAGGCCACCACCCACAGCATCACGATGTTGACGATCGGAACGATCATCAGGAAGGCCACGGCCCACGGGATGCCCAGGCGGGAGAAAATCCTGCCCACCGGATAGATCAGCACGAAGAGCCAAACGATTACGATCAGCCAGTGCCAGACGGAAAAACTGCCCATGCTTTGCGCCCCCAAGGTCTGTTGATTACGGGACGAGGAGCGAGGCGCCGACCGTCTCGCGGCCTTCCAGGGCCTCATGGGCGGCCTTCGCTTCTGCCAGAGGGAAGGTCTGGCCGATGTCGATCCGCACCCTTCCGCTGGCGATCACGTCGAACAGGGCCGCAGCGCTGGCGTCCAGCTCCTCGGTGGTGGCCACATAGTCAAACAGGGTCGGCCTGGTCAGGAACAGCGAGCCGAGCTGCGACAGCCGGCCCGGCAGGAAGGCCGGCGCCGGGCCAGACGCATTGCCATAGGAGACGAACAGGCCCCGTCGGGCGAGGCTGTTCAGGGTCGCCTCGAAGGTGGCGGCGCCGACCGAATCGTAGGCCACGGGCACGCCGGCCCCGTCGGTCAGCCGCCGGACCTCGGCGGCCACATCCTGCTCGCGATAGAGGATGACGTGGTCACCGCCCAGCTCGCGGACCCGCTCGGCCTTTTCCTCCGACCCCACCGTGCCGATCACCGTGGCGCCGAGCGCCTTGGCCCACTGGACGAGGATCGAGCCAACCCCGCCGGCCGCCGCATGGACCAGGATGGTCTGTCCGACCTGGACGGGGAAGCAACGGCGCAGGAGGAATTCCGCGGTCATGCCCTTCAGCAGGGCGGCGGCGGCCACATCGGCCCCGACACCGGCCGGCGGCTTCACGGCTCGGGCGGCCTTCACCACGTGAAACTCGGCATAGGCGCCGATGGGGCCGGACGCATAGGCCGCCAGGTCGCCAGGGCCGAACCGGTCGACGCCCTCGCCGACCTCGACTACCTCGCCGGCGCCTTCCAGGCCGAGGCCAGAGGGCAGCTTCACGGGATAGAGGCCGGTGCGGTGATAGGTGTCGATGAAGTTGAGGCCGATGGCCTGGTTGCGGACCAGGATTTCTCCGGGGCCGGGCGCGGGGCGTTCGATCTCAACGAGCTCCAGCACCTCGGGCCCGCCGGTGCGGGCGATGCGGACGGCGCGCATTAGCGGAGGTTCGCTTCGAAGAAGGCGGCCGTCCGGGCGTTGGCGGCCTCGGCGGCCTGCGCATTGTAGTGCTCGCCGCCCTTGCGGGCGAAGGCATGGTCGCAGCCGGGATAGGTGTGGATCTGGATCTGCGGATGGTTCTTCAGCGCGCCGAGGATCAGCTCCTGGGCGGCCTTGGGGACGAACTGGTCTTCCTCGGCGATGTGCAGCATCAGCGGGTGAGCCAGGCGTTCGGCCTCGCCGGTCCGCTGCTCGATGCCCACGCCGTAATAGGCCACGCTGGCGTCGGCGTCGGTGCGGGTGGCGGTGGTGAAGGCCAGCAGCCCGCCGAGGCAGAAGCCAACGGCCCCAACCTTGCCCGTGCAGTCGGCGTTGCCGCGGATGGTGTCGATAACCACACGGATGTCGCGGACCCCCTGGTCGGGATCAAAGGCGTTCATCAGCTCGAAGGCCTTCTTCCATTCGGCCTCGCTCTGGTCGGTGATGTCGACGCCTGGCTCGATCCGCCAGAACAGGTCAGGACAGACGGCCAGATAGCCCTGGGCGGCGTAGTCATCGCAGATGTCGCGCATCACCTTGTTGACGCCGAAGATCTCCTGGAGGACCACGATGGCCGGCGCCGGGGTCTGGGCGGGCCTGGCCACATAGGCCGAGAAGGCGCCGTCTGGGGTTTTGATGTCGAGGGTCTGGCCGGCCATATGCTGCTCCCGTGCGTTTGGACTCGTGCGGCGCGAGGGGCTCGCCTCGACCGCCAACTATCGCCTACCTAGGATGTGGTGTTGCTGGTCCCTAAGGCGAGCCCATACCTAACAAGCGATCATAACAATGTCGCCACCGCGCCCGATTCCTGGCGCACCGGAGGTTCCCATGAAGATGACGGTTGAGATCGACTGCTCCCCCACCGAGGCCCGCGCCTTTCTGGGCCTGCCGGACGTCACCGAGTTGAACGAGCGGCTGGTCAAGGAGATGCAGTCGCGGATGGAGCAGAACATGGCCATGGCCTCGCCCGACGAACTGGTGAAGGCCTGGACGGCCTTCGGCGCCGGCGCCCAGGAGCAATTCCGCAAGCTGATGACGGCGGCGGCCGAGAGCGCCATGGGCGCCGGCGCCCGGCCTAAATGAGCGACACCATCTATGCTGCGGCCACGGCGCCGGGGCGGGCCGCTGTGGCGGTCGTGCGGATCTCCGGACCCAGGGCGGGCGCCGTGCTGCGACGGCTTGGCGGCCGCCTGCCCGCGCCGCGAACAGCAGGCCTGCGCCGGCTGATCGGCCCAGACGGCGTATTGCTGGACGAGGCCCTGGTGCTCTGGTTCCCCGGGCCGGCCAGCTATACCGGGGAGGACAGCGCCGAACTGCACCTGCATGGCGGCCCCGCCGTGGTCGAGGGCGTGCTGGAAGCCTTGGCCGCCCAGGGTCTTCGCTTGGCCCAGGCCGGGGAGTTCACCCGCCGGGCCTTCGAGCACGGCAAGCTCGATCTCGCCCAGGCCGAGGGGGTGGGCGACCTGATCGAAGCCGAGACCCAGGCCCAACGGCGCCAGGCCCTGGACCAGCTAGGCGGCCGGTTGAGCGGCGCCCAGGCCCGCTGGCGCGAAGGTCTGGTGGAGGCCCTGGCGGTGCTGGAGGCCGCGGTGGATTTCCCCGACGAGGAGATTCCGGCCGATGTGGCGGCCCGCGCGGCGCCGGCCCTGCAGGGGTTGATCGCCGAGCTGAAGGCGGCGACGGAGGCGGCGGAGCGGGGCGCGCGGGTGCGGGAAGGCTACCGGATCGCCCTGATGGGTCGGCCCAATGCGGGCAAGAGCACGCTCTTGAACGCCCTGGCCCGGCGGGAGGCGGCGATCGTCACCGCCACGGCCGGCACCACCCGGGACATCATCGAAGTGCCCATGGTCCTGGCCGGCTACAAGGTGATCCTGGCCGATACAGCAGGCCTGCGGGACACGGAGGACGAGATCGAGGCCGAGGGGGTGCGCCGCGCGCGGGCCTGGGGGGAGGGGGCCGATCTGCGGCTCTGGCTCCTCGATGGCCGCGAGGATGAGAGCGACCGGCCGCCGGAGGGCGCGGGACCGAACGATCTGATCCTGGCCACCAAGCGGGACCTGGGCGAGCCGGCGACCCGGATCGGCACGCCCTTCACCGCCCGCAGCCCCAACGACCTGGCTTGGCTGGAGGCGGCCCTGGCCGAGCGGGTGACCGCCGATCTTGGGGGCGCCGAGCCGCCGGCCGCCACGCGCCTTCGGCATCGGGAATTGCTGGCTGAGGCCACGGAGCGGCTGGAGCGGGCCTTGGCTGAAACCGACCATCCCGAACTGGCGGCCGAGGATGTGCGATTGGCGGCGCGGGCGCTGGACCGGATCACAGGGCGGATCGGGGCGGAGGATGTGCTGGACCGGGTGTTTTCTAGCTTCTGCATCGGCAAGTGATGTTTCACGTGAAACGGTCATGCCGGGACGCGCCCCATGTTTCACGTGAAACAGCGAATTTGCCTCGGCAAGACCACGTCAAACCTGAGGTGTGACCCCGGCGCCCGTCGACCTCGGCCCGCGGCTCGCCTATATATGAGGGCCGCCCTGCGCCCGCAGAGGCGACCGGAATTCAAGGTCACGGCGTGAACACCCCACTCTTCCATCCACGGACAGATGCGTCAGGCGACGCTCAGACCTGGGACGTCATCATCATTGGCGGCGGCCATGCCGGCTGTGAGGCCGCCACCGCGGCGGCGCGGGTGGGCGCGCGCACCCTACTGCTGACGCACAAGCTGGAGACCATCGGCGAGATGTCCTGCAACCCGGCCATTGGCGGCCTGGGCAAGGGCCATCTGGTGCGCGAGATCGACGCCCTGGACGGCGTCATGGCGCGGATGGGCGACAAGGCCGGCATCCAGTACCGCCTGCTGAACCGTTCCAAGGGCGCCGCCGTCCGCGGGCCGCGCTCGCAGATCGACCGCAGGCTCTATCGCGAGGCGATGCAGGTCGAGTTGGCGGCCACGCCCAACCTGACCCTCAAGGGTGAGGCCGTTGAAGATCTGATCGTCCGCGACGGTCGGGTAGAGGGCGTGGTGGGCGCCAGCGGCGCCACCTATCGGTCGGGCCGGGTGGTCTTGACTACGGGGACCTTCCTCAAGGGCCTGATCCATCTGGGCGACCGCCGCATTCCGGCCGGTCGCGCTGGCGAGGCCCCGGCCATCGGCCTCGCTGACCGGCTCTATGACAGCGGGCTTTCCATGGGGCGGCTGAAGACCGGCACCCCGGCGCGGCTCGACGGCTCGACCATCGCCTGGGACCGGCTGGAGATGCAGGCCGCGGACGATGCGCCGACGCCCTTCTCGTTCCTCACCACAGCGATCACCACGCCACAGATCGCCTGTGGCATCACCCACACCACCGAGGCGACGCATCGGATCATCGCCGAGCGCCTGTCGGAATCGGCGGTCTATGGCGGTCGGATCAGCGGCCGGGGGCCGCGCTACTGCCCGTCCATTGAGGACAAAGTCGTCCGCTTCGCCGACAAGACCAGCCATCAGATCTTCCTGGAGCCGGAGGGGCTGGACGACGACACCGTCTATCCCAACGGCATTTCGACTTCGGTATCCGAAGAGACCCAGGACCTGTTCCTGCGCACCATTCCTGGCCTGGAGCGGGTCAGGGTGCGCCGGTATGGCTACGCCATCGAGTATGACTATGTGGACCCCCGCGAGCTCTATCCGACGCTGGAGGTCAAGCGCCTGCCGGGCCTTTATCTGGCTGGCCAGATCAACGGCACCACGGGCTATGAGGAGGCCGGCGCCCAGGGCCTGGTGGCCGGGCTGAACGCGGCGCGGGCCGCCGGCGGGTCCGAGCCCCACGTGTTCGCCCGGGACGAGGCCTATATCGGGGTGCTGATCGACGACCTGGTGACCCGCGGTGTGACCGAGCCCTACCGCATGTTCACCAGCCGGGCGGAGTTCCGCCTGATCCTGCGGGCCGACAACGCCGACCAGCGGCTGACGGAAAAGGGCATCGCGCTGGGCGTGGTCGGCTCCGAGCGCTCGAACGTCTTCGGCGCCAAGTCTGCGGCCCTGGGCGAAGCGCGTAACACCGCCACGCGCCTGACCCTGTCGCCGGCCAAGGCGGCGCAAGCCGGCCTGCCGGTCAAGGCCGACGGGGTGGTGCGCAATGTGGTCGAGCTGCTGGCCTATCCGACCATCGCCTTCGAAGACCTGGCGGCGATCTGGCCAGAGCTGAACGCCTGGGCGCCGGAGATCCGCGAGCAGGTGGAGATCGACGCCAGCTATGCCGGCTATCTCGATCGCCAGGCGGCCGATGTCGCGGCCTTCCGTCGGGACGAAGACCTGCGCCTGCCGGCCGAGCTGGACTATGCCGGCGTCGGCGGGCTCTCCAATGAGGTGCGCGAAAAGCTCGCCGCCATCCGCCCGCTGACGCTCGGCCAGGCCGCGCGCATCGAGGGCGTGACGCCCGGCGCGCTCACCGCCCTGCTGGCCCATGTCCGGCGCAAGGTGGCGGCATGAGCGCGACCCCTCTGCCGACGGCGGAAACCGCCGAAAACGGCCCCGAAAAAATCGCCTCTGTGGCGCACAGCGCCGTACCCCACATCGACGAGGCGGAATTTGTGCGGCTCAGCGGAGCCTCCGAGGCCCAGATTCTGGCTCTACGGACCTATCGGGACCTGCTAACCGACTGGAATCAAAGGATGAATCTGGTCGGCCCGGCGACCTTGCCCGACTTCTGGGGAAGGCATGCCTGGGACTCCGCTCAGCTCATTTTGTTGGCGCCCGAGGCCCGGACCTGGGCGGATCTGGGCGCCGGCGCCGGCCTGCCCGGAATCGTCCTGGCCATTCTCGGCCAGGGGCGCGAAGGCTTCGAAGTCCACCTGGTGGAGAGCATGGCCAAGCGGTGCCGCTTCCTGGAGGAGGTGGTCAGCGTCCTGGACCTGCCGGCGACGATTCACAACGACCGTGCGGAAAACCTGTCGCGGGATGTGGATATCGTGACCGCCCGGGCTTGCGCCCCCATGACGCGCCTGCTGGGCTATGCCAAGCCTTGGCTGGACGGGACCAATACCGCCCTCTTTCTCAAGGGCCAGGACGTGGCCTCCGAGATCGAGGCGGCGCGGTCGGCCTGGCGGTTCGAGGCGGAGCTTCTGCCCAGCGCCAGCGATCCCCGCGGCCGCATCGTTCGCCTGAGGAACAAGATCCATGTCCGTCGAAGCTGAGGTCCAGGACGTCCGGCCCGCCGTCGCCGGCGCCAGCCGCGCCCGCGTCCTGGTGATCGCCAACCAGAAGGGCGGGGTGGGCAAGACCACCACGGCCATCAATCTGGGCACCGCCCTGGCCGCGGTCGGCGAGAAGGTGCTGCTGATCGACTCCGATCCGCAGGGCAATGCGTCGACCGGCCTGGGCGTGGGCCGGGCCAAGCGCAAGACCACCCTCTATGACGTGCTGATGGGCGAGAAGCCGGCGGTCGAGGCGGTGGTGCCCACCGACCTGCCGGGCCTCTACATCATTCCGGCCGATCCGGACCTGTCGGGCGTCGAGCTGGAGATCGGATCGCAGAGCCGGCGGTCGTTCAAGCTGCGGGACGCTTTGGAGCAGATCCGCCGGGACGGGGACTTCACCTATGTCCTGATCGACTGCCCGCCGTCGCTGAACCTGCTGACCGTCAACGCCATGACCGCCGCCGACGCCGTGCTGGTCCCCCTGCAGTGCGAGTTCTTCGCCCTGGAAGGCCTGACCCAGCTGATGCGGACGGTGGAACTGGTGCGGGGCAGCCTGAACCCGGCCCTGGAGATCCAGGGTGTGGTGCTGACCATGTATGATCGCCGCAACAGCCTGTCCGAACAGGTGGCCAGCGATGTGCGCGAGCACTTCGGCCAGAAGGTCTATGAGACCGTGATCCCGCGCAATGTGCGGGTGTCGGAGGCGCCGTCCTTCGGCAAGCCGGTGCTGGTCTATGATCTGAAATGCGCCGGCAGCCAGGCCTATCTGAAGCTGGCCCGCGAAGTCGTGGTCCGCGAGCGCCAGCGGCGCGCCAAGGCCGCCTAAAGAGTTGGGAAGATGAGCATGGCGGAAAACCGCAGGGGCCTGGGCCGGGGCTTGTCGGCCCTGTTGGGCGAGGCCGAAGACGAGAACGCAGATGGCGCGGCGACCGCCGCCACGGCCTCGGAGTCGGGTGGGATGACGCCCACGGCGCCCCCGCGCGAGCTGCCGATCGACCTGGTCGATTCAAACCCGACCCAGCCCCGCACCGTGTTTCACGACGAGGCCATGGAGGAGCTGACCAATTCGATCCGCGAACGCGGCGTGCTGCAGCCGATCCTGGTCCGGCCCAAGGCCAATGGCCGCTTCGAGATTGTCGCCGGGGAGCGGCGCTGGCGGGCGGCCCAGAAGGTCGGCCTGCACAATGTGCCCGTCGTGGTCCGCGAGCTCGACGACCTGCAGGTGATGGAGATCGCCATCGTCGAGAACGTCCAGCGGGCCGACCTCAATCCCATCGACGAGGCCCGCGGCTATGAGGTGCTGATCGCCCGGTTCGGCCGCAGCCAGGAGATGGTGGCCCAGGTGGTGGGCAAGAGCCGCAGCCATGTGGCCAACATGCTGCGCCTGCTGACCCTGCCCGGCTCGGTGCTGAACCTGGTGGTGGAGGGCAAGCTCTCGGCCGGCCACGCCCGGGCCCTCATCACCTCGGACAACGCCGAGGCCTTGG
>NZ_JBALUY010000082.1:0-14261 GCF_036963605.1 Phenylobacterium sp.
CCAGTCGGCGGAAGCTGCGGCTGAACTGGCCCAGGCCCGCGCCCGGGCGCAGAAGACCGCCGCCGAAGCCAAGGCCGCCGCCAAGGCCGAGGCCGACAGCCGCAACGCCGCCGAAGAAGCCAAGCTCAACGTCCGTCTGGCCGAGGCCGACGCCGCCATCGCGGCCGGTCGCGACCGGGCCATGGCCAATGTCCGCACCGTGGCGGCTGAAACCGCCGAGGCCATCGTCGAGAAGCTGAGCGGCCAGGCGCCGACTCGCGCCGAGGTCGATGCGGCCATCGCGCGCAACGCGGCCTGAGGAGAGAGACGACATGTCCTTTTTCATAACCCCCGAATTCTGGGTTCTGGTCGCCGTCCTGATCTTCTTCGGACTGCTGATCTATCTGAAGGTGCCCGCCGCCATGGCCAAGGCCCTGGACTCCCGCGCCGAGCGGATCCAGGCCGAGCTCGACGAGGCCCAGCGCCTGCGGGCCGAGGCAGAGCGCCTGCTGACCGAGATCAAGGCCCAACGGGAAGAGACCGAACGCCTGGCCGCCGACATGATGGCCCAGGCCAAGGAAGACTCCGAGCGCATGCGCAAGGACGCGGCGGTAAAGCTGGAAGAGCAGATCGTCCGCCGGACCGAGATGGCCGAGCGCAAGATCGCCACCGCCGAGGCCCAGGCTATGGCCGACGTGAAGGCCGCCGCCGCCGACATGGCCGCCGAGGCCGCCCGCAGCGTCCTCTCGGCCCGTCTGGCCGCAGCCACCACCGATCCCCTGGTGGACCGGGCGATCGGCCAGATGGCCTCTAAGCTACAATAGTCGAGGCTCTGCGCCGGCGTCGGAACAGACGCCGGCTGCGGACCGCCACCCGATAGCCCCGCGGGACGATCAGGCGCTCGGTTCTCAGCATCATCTGCCAGGCCACAGGCAAGACCTCAGGCCTGCGCTTCAGCAGCCGCCGCACCGGGCTCAGCGTCCGGGGATGGGCTCGCTGGAACCGAACGAAGGCCCGCCGGGCCTTGTAGGAATTCCGCAAAATAATCATCAGCCCCACGGCCGCCACGGGCAGGCCCATGGGACCCGGCAGGGGCGCGATCAGCACGCCCGCCAGGACGATCAGCCCTCCAAGCCCTACCAGACCAAGCCGCAGCATGCGGCGCAGCAGCTGGCCGAGGCCGCTTGGAGCGGAGGTGTGGCCATGAGGCCGCGCGGAGATGGCGAGAGACACGCTAGCAAACCTGGGATCGCGCGCGGTCTGACCCTGTCGGGGAGGCGGGGCCCCCGCGCGCTTTCCTCATATGTGCCGCGTCAGGCTGAAAGTAAGGCGACAGCCGGCCGCTTTCTGGACCTTAACGCTGCTATTCTGCGGCGAGCGGCGCCGGCGCCACACCTGACTCCGGTTTCCAGGTCAGGCGAGGCTTGCGGGCGGCCAGGGTTTCGTCCAGCCGACGCATGGGGGCCAGGTAGGGCGCGCCCTTGAAGCGGTCCACGTCGCCGGCCTTGGCCGCCTGGGCGAGCGCCACCAGGGCGTCGCAGAAGCGGTCCAGCTCCTGCTTGGACTCCGTCTCGGTGGGCTCGATCAGCATCGCCCCATGCACCACCAGCGGGAAGTACATGGTCATGGGGTGGAAGCCCTCGTCGATCATCGCCTTGGCGAAGTCGAGCGTGGTGACGCCGGTCCCCTCCAGCCAGGAGTCGTCGAACAGGGCCTCGTGCATGCACGGCCCCTCGGGGAAGGCCGGGGTCATGACGCCGGAAAGCCGGGCCTTGATGTAGTTGGCGTTGAGGACGGCGTCCTCGGCCACCTGCCGCAGGCCGTCGGCCCCATGGCTGCGCATATAGGCGTAGGCGCGCACGAACATGCCCATCTGGCCGTGGAAGGCGCTCATGCGGCCAAAGGCCTGGGCGGCCTCTTCCACCGTCTCCTCGACCAGGGTCAGGCCGTTCGCCCCATGGACCACCCAGGGCGCCGGCGCGAAGGGCGCGAGCGCTTCGGACAGCACCACAGGCCCCGCGCCCGGACCGCCGCCCCCGTGCGGGGTAGAGAAGGTCTTGTGCAGGTTGATGTGCATGGCGTCGACGCCCAGGTCGCCGGGGCGTACCCGGCCGACGATGGCGTTGAAGTTGGCGCCGTCGCAGTAGAAGTAGGCCCCGGCCTCGTGGGTCAGCCGGGCGATCTCGATGATGTCGCGCTCGAACAGGCCACAGGTGTTGGGATTGGTCACCATGATGGCCGCCACGTCGGGGCCGAGCTTGGCGGCGAGATCGGCCAGATCCACCCGGCCGTCCTCGGTCTGGGCGATCTCGGTCACCGAATAGCCGACAAAGGCCGCCGTGGCCGGATTGGTCCCATGGGCCGAGGTCGGCACCAGCACCCGGCGACGGGGATCGCCCTTGGCCTCATGGGCGGCGCGGATGGCCAGCAGGCCGCACAGCTCGCCGTGGGCGCCGGCCTTGGGCGACAGGGCGACCGCCGGCATGCCGGTCAGGGTCTTCAGCCAGTGCGACAGGCGGTCCATCAGGGCCAGGGCGCCCTGGACGGTGGGCAGGGGGGCCATGGGGTGCAGGTCGGCAAAGCCCGCCAGCCGCGCCATCTTCTCGTTCAGGCGCGGATTGTGCTTCATCGTGCACGAGCCCAGGGGATAGAGGGCCAGGTCGATGGCGTGGTTCTTCTGGGACAGGCGCACATAGTGGCGCATGGCCTCAGGCTCAGACAGGCCCGGCAGGCCGATGGGCGCCGCGCGGGCCAGGTCGCCGAGATCCGAGCCGTCGAGATCGGCCTTCGGCAGATCGACGCCGGTCTTGGTCCAGCCGTCGCGTTCAAAGATCAGCGCCTCGTCCTGCAACAGGCCGCGGCCGCCGGTCAGGGAGGCGAAACCGGTCTCCAGGGGCTGCACGTCTTCGGGCCGGGTGGGCCGGCCGACATTCTGCATGGTCATCGGCCGATCCTCCGGGCCAGGGCCTGGGCGAAGGCGTCGATATCCTCGTCCAGGGTCATTTCGGTGGCGGCGCAAAGCAGGACGTCGTCCAGCCCCGCGGCCGGATCCAGGCGGGAGAAGGGCACGCCGGCCACGACGCCGTCGTCCAGCAGGCCCTCGACCATGGCCGCAGCGTCGCCGGGCAGGCGCACGGCGATCTCGTTGAAGAAGCGCTTCGTCAGCACCTCGACGCCCGCGATGGCTCCCAGAGCCTGGGCCAGGCGCCGCGCCTTGGCGTGGTTGATGGCGGCCAGCTGCCGCAGGCCCACCTCCCCCAGCAGGGTCAGATGGATGGTGAAGGCCAGCGCGCAGAGCCCCGAATTGGTGCAGATGTTCGAGGTCGCCTTTTCCCGGCGGATATGCTGCTCGCGGGTGGACAGGGTGAGCACGAAGCCGCGGCGGCCGTCGGCGTCCACGGTCTCGCCGCACAGGCGGCCAGGCATCTGCCGGACCAGTTTTTCGCGACAGGCGAACAGACCGATATAGGGGCCGCCGAAGTTCAGGGCGTTGCCGATCGACTGGCCCTCGGCCACGGCGATGTCGGCGCCCATTTCGCCGGGCGACTTGAGCAGGCCGTAGGACACCGCCTCGGTGGTCACCACGATCAGCAGCGCGCCGGCCTTGTGGGCCGCCTCGGCGATGGCCGTCACGTCGGTGGCGACGCCGAACACATTGGGGGTCTGGACCACGACACAGGCGGTCTCGGCGTCGATGGCCTCGACCACCGCGGCCTCGGCGTCGATGGCGACGGCCTGGCGGACGATGTCCATGCCCTCGGCATGGGCGATGGTCTGGGTGGTGGCGGCGTAGTGCGGATGCAGGCCGCCCGAGAGGATCGCCTTCTTCCGGCGGGTCACCCGACGGGCCATCATGACGGCCTCGGCGCAGGCCGTGGAGCCGTCGTACATGGAGGCGTTGGCCACATCGAGACCGGTCAGGGCCGCGACCTGGGTCTGGAATTCGAACAGGACCTGCAGGGTCCCCTGGGCGATCTCGGGCTGGTAGGGCGTATAGCTGGTCAGGAATTCCGAGCGCTGGATGATGTGGTCCACCGTCGCCGGCACATGATGGCGATAGGCGCCTGCGCCGCAGAAGAACGGTCCGGCCCCCGCCGCGCGGTTCAGGGCCGCCAGCCCCACAAGCTCACGCTCCACCTCCAGCTCGCCCGCATGGTCGGGCAGGTCGAAGGTCTCGGACTTGCGCGCAGCCGCCGGCACGTCGGCGAACAGGTCATCGATGGTCGCAACGCCGATCACGCCCAGCATCTGGGCGCGGTCGTCGGGCGTGAGCGGCAGGTAACGCATGGGGCTTACAGGCTCTCCAGGAAGGCGTCGTAGGCGGCGCGGTCCATCAGCGCCTCATAGGCCGACGGATCGGCGATCTTGACCCTGGCGAACCAGCCGTCGGCTTCGGGAGCCTGATTGACCGTTTCCGGCGCATCGGCCAGGGCGGCGTTGGCCTCGACCACCTCGCCCGACAGGGGAGCGTAGACGTCCGAAGCGGCCTTGACGCTCTCGACCACGGCCAGACCCTCGCCGGCGGTGACGCTCTTGCCGACCTCGGGGGTCTCGACGAAGACCACGTCGCCCAGCTGCTCGGCGGCGTAGGCGGTGATCCCGATGGTGGCCACGTCGCCGTCGAGGGCGACCCATTCGTGGTCCTTGGTGAAGCGCATTGCGGACATTCCTTCTCTAGACCTTGCGCACATAGCGGTGGGGGACGAATGGGGTTGCAACCACCTGGGCGCTCTGCAGCTTGCCGCGCACGATCACCTTCAGCGCCGTGCCAGCCGCAGCCAGGGCCGGCGGCACGAAGCCGAGCGCAATAGGATAGCCAAGGCTGGGGGCGAAACCGCCGGAGGTGACCACGCCCACGACCTTGCCGTCGGCGTCGGCGATCTCCGCGCCTTCCCGGGCCGGCGCGCCCTCGACCTTCAGGCCGACCGCCTTGCGAGCCACCTCACCGGCCAGTTCGGCGGCGATGCGGCGGGCGCCGGGGAAGTCGCGGGCGTCACGACGCTTCTTGGAGACCGCAAAGCCGAGCCCCGCCTCGATGGGCGACACCGTCTCGTCCAGGTCGTGTCCATAGAGCGGAAGCCCGGCCTCCAGGCGCAGGCTGTCACGGGCGCCCAGGCCGATGGGTCGGACCCGCTCATCGGCCAACAGGGTATTCCAGATGCGCAACGCCGCCTCGCCCGGCACGGAGATCTCGTAGCCGTCCTCGCCGGTATAGCCCGAGCGCGAAACAATGGCCTCGACGCCAAAGGCTGTGATCGCCGCGGTCTCCATGAAGGCCAGTTTTGCGGCGTCCGGCGCATGAATGGCCAGCACCTGCGCGGCCTTCGGCCCCTGCAGGGCCATCAACGCTCGGTCCTCCAGGCGATCGATTCGCACCTGGCCGGCCAGTTCGTCGTCGATGACCTTGAAGTCGTTCTCCTTGCAGGCGCCGTTGACCACCACGAACAGGCCGTCGTCATCGGGGCGGCCGGCCATCAGATCGTCGATGATCCCGCCCTTCTTGTTCAGAAGGACGGAGTAGCGCTGCTTGCCGGGCTTCAGGCCGATGAAGTCGCCGGGCGTCACCTCCTCAAAGGCTGACAGGGGCGAGACGCCCCGCAGGCGGGCCTGGCCCATATGCGAGACGTCGAACAGGCCGGCGTTCTCACGGGTCCAGAGGTGCTCCTTGAGCACCCCGTCCCTGTATTGCACAGGCATGGAATAGCCGGCGAAGGGCACCATGCGGGCGCCGGCCTCGAGGTGGGCGGCGTAGAGGGGCGTCTGCTTTAGCGTCTCGTCCGACACGGTGGGCCTCCGGCTGATGATGCGACGCGCCGGGGCCTTGGTCGCCCATTCTCGACACGCGCCCCCGCTGTCCCTGAGCCTGAGAGATTTAGAGGCGGACGATCAGGCCCGCGCCCATTGCTCCTTCGGCGAGCCCTACCTTTCGGCGGGCTGCTTTCCAGCGTTCATCAGCTCTTCGCGGTCCGTTTGCCTGAGCGTTTCCGGGGCGGTTGCGCCTTCGGCGCCGGTCCCGTGAAGGGCCGGACTCTCCCGCGAGGAGTTTCCGGAAACTCCGCGATCACCCGTTGGGAGTCAACGCGCAAAGTTCGCGCGCCGGCACGGCGTAGGGCGACGCCCAGTTAAGCGCCGCAGCGCCCGCCGACGATGAGCCCGCAGGCGTGCCGACCTGGAGATAGGCTTCTTCGTTAGCAGCAGGCGGGCGAAGCTTCTGCCTTGGGCTTGGCGCCGCAGCAGGCGGCGGCGGGAGTCGCAGTCGCCATGGCCGGAACGGCGTCCTCGCCATAGGTGGTCGCCTCGCCAAAGGTGTGGAAGGTCTCCCAGCGCAGACCGGACGGATCGCTGACCCAGGACTTGTCCGACCGGGCGTAGCAGCAGGTGGCCGCCTCCTGATCAAAGGTGGTCTCGCCGGCGGCCTTGAGTCGATCGGCCAATACGGCCAGTTCCGCGCCCTCCTCCACCTGGATGCCCAGATGATCGACGCCGACACGCCCGCCGTGGGTGGAGATGGCGAAGTTCACCTTCGGGTCCTCCAGCTGCCACTTGGCGTAGTCGTCCTTCACCACGGTGGGCTGGGCGCCGAACAGGGTGGCGTAGAATTCGGTGGAGCGGTCCAGGTCCTCGACCGAGACGTGCACATGCAGACGCTTCATGCGGGCATTCCTTCCTTCTGATCGCAACAGGATTGGGCGGCGGCCGCCGCCACGGG
This sequence comes from Phenylobacterium sp., assembly GCF_036963605.1. Lineage (GTDB taxonomy): Bacteria > Pseudomonadota > Alphaproteobacteria > Caulobacterales > Caulobacteraceae > Phenylobacterium. Next base: position 6,689 of record NZ_JBALUY010000082.1, read on the forward strand.
ATCGCAGACCTCCGGGCGGCCCTGACAGCAGTCCTGCATCAGGTAGAGGAGCAGGTCGCCCATGCCGTCATAGTCGGCGCTGTAGATGATCGAACGCCCCTCCCGACGGGACCTGGCCAGGCCGGCGTTGGTGAGGATGGTGAGTTGGGCCGAGAGCGTATTGGGCGCGACTCCGGCCGCCCTGGCCAGGTCGCCTGCCGGCAGGCCGGCGGCGCCTGACTGGACCAGAAGACGAAAGACCTCCAGCCGACCTTGCTGGGCCAGGGCGGAGAGGCGCCTCAGAGCGGTATCTATTTCCATATTTCAATATTTATGGAAATGATGAACTTCAGTCAAGAGCTAGATGACCGGCGATCGCGGCCCAAACAGAATGACCCCAGCGCCCACGAGGCAGATGCAGACGCCGATCAGGTCCCAACGGTCGGGCCGAACCCCCTCCACCGCCCACAGCCAGGCCAGGGTCGAGGCGATATAGATCCCGCCATAGGCGGCGTAGGTCCGGCCGGCGTGCGGCGCGTCGATCAGGGTGAGCAGCCAGGCGAACAGGGCCAGGCAGACGAGGCCGGGAATGAGCCAGAGGATGCTCTGGCCGTGGCGCGCCCAGGCCCAGAAGGCGAAGCAGCCGGCGATCTCGGCGATCGCCGCGCCCACATAGGTCAACAGCCAGAACCTCATGCGCTCTCCGCCCGTGCTCGACGGAGAGACTACATGCGTTCGGGGGTCTCGATACCCAGGAGGTCCAGGGCCAGTTCGAGCTGCTGCAGGGTGACCTTGGCCAGGGACAGGCGCGAGGCCTTGACCGGCGGCTCGGCGATCAGGATCGGACAGGCCGCATAGAAGCGCGAGAAGGCTTGGGCCAGCTTGTAGGCGTGGTCGGCGATGAAGTTGGGCGCCTTGCGCTCATAGGCCTCGGACAAGGCCTGATCGAAGGCGTCCAGCAGCAGAACCAGCTCGCGCTCGGCCGGCTCGGCGACCAGGATTTCGCCGCCCTCGGACCCCTCGTCGGCGGCCTTTCGCAGCACCGATTTCACCCGCACCGCCTGATAGAGCAGATAGGGGCCAGTCTTGCCCTCGAAGCTGGTGAAGCGATCGAGGTCGAACACATAGGAGGTGCCGCGGAAATTCTGCAGGTCGGCGAACTTCAGGGCCGCCACGGCGACCTTGTGGGCGGTGTCTTCGAATGCTGCGGCGTCGAGCCCGGCGCCCAGGTCGGCTTCTTTCAGGCGTTCGCGGGCCTTGTCCCGGGTCATCTCGATCAGGTCGTGCAGCTTCAACACGCCGCCCTCGCGGGTCTTGAAGGGCTTGCCGTCGGTCCCGTTCATCGTGCCGAAGCCGATATGCTCGAGGCTGCCGTCCTCGGCGTAGCCGGCGAGATAGGCCGCCCGGAAGACGATCTCGAAATGGTCGGCCTGCCGCTGATCGACCACATAGAGCACATGGTCAGGGCCGAAGCTCTGCTTGCGGTCCAGGATGGTGGCGAGGTCAGTCGTGCCGTACATGGCCGAGCCCTCGGACGACACCACCAGCAGGGGCGGCAGCTCGCGCTTGTCGCCCTGGCGGTTGACGCGGATGATGCGCGCGCCCTGGTCCTCGACCAGCAAGCCCTTGGCTTCCAGGTCCTTGACCATGTCCGGGATCAGGGGATCGGCGTCGCTCTCCCCCTTCCAGAGGTCGAAATCGACGCCGATGGCGTGGAAGTCCCGCTCAAGGGCCACCTGGGTCACCCGGGCGAAGTGGCGCCACAGCAGATGATAGCCCGGATTGTGCGCCTGTAGCTCGGCGGTCAGCTTGCGGGCCCGGTCGCGATAGTCAGGGTCTTCCTTCCCCCTGGCCGCAGCCATGGGATAGAGGCGATCGAGATCGGCCAGGCTGACGCGCTCGTCGAGGGCCGCGAAGGCCTGGGCCTCGTCCGCCTCGGTCAGGGGCGTGGCGCGCGCATTGACCTGCTCGACCAGCTTGGCGACGAAGGAATCCTCGTCGCAGACCGCCCCGATCAGCAGGCCCATCTGATAGCCCCAGTCGCCGAAGTGGGCGTCGCCGACCACCTCGTCGCCGCGGAACCGGTAGAGCCGCTTGACCGCCTCGCCAATGATGGACGAGCGCAGATGGCCCACATGCATGGGCTTGGCGACATTGGGGCCGCCATAGTCCACCAGCACCCGGCGGGGGGCCTCGATGAGGGCTGCGCCCAGGCGAGGGTCCCCGGCCAGCTCATTGGCCCGGATCGACAGGGCCTCAGACGCCACCCGCATATTGATGAAGCCCAGGCCGGCGATTTCCACCGAAGCCAGCCGCGGATCCTTGGCCAGCTCGGCCACCACGCCAGCGGCGATCTCGCGGGGGTCGCGGCGCGCCTGCTTCGCCGCCGCCAGGGCGCCATTGCATTGAAAATCGGCCAGGTCGGGCCGGTCGGACGGCGTCACACGGCCAAGCTCGGCCGGCAGACCCGCAGCGGCGAAGGCGGCCGAAACCGCCTCCCCCAGGCCCCTCTTGAGGTCAGTCATTGGTTGGCTTGCGCGGTCCCGGCGGCCACGTCGGTCCCGACGTCGATACGGAAGCGCTTCCCGGCCCGATTAAACTCGGCCATCTCCGGCGTTACATCAAAGCCCACCAGAACCTCGAAGTTCGCCCCGCTGGTGGTCAGCTGAGCCCGGGGAATGACGATGCCTTCGACCATTTGGCGCACATAGGTGCGATCCTCGCCGGGCCTGAAGGTCACCGGCAGGTCGAAATATTCCTTGGCGATGACGGCATCGTTGCGCTTGGTCACCGCGACCCAATAGCGATAGGTCTTCTGCGAGCCCTGGGCGGTGGGGCCACGGCCGAGCTCGAACAGGAGCTCCATCACCACCGAAATCGGCTCCTCGTCCTCATAGGAACAGCCGGCCGAAATCCCCTGGATTTCGCCGGAATAGCCCACGGCGGCAGAGGCCTCCTGGCCGCCGGCAAACTCCACATAGCGCCCGGCGTCATAGAGCACCTTCACATAGGGGCAGGGGCCGGCGTTCCGCAGTTGCGGCAGCGGCGCCTGGCGGTCGCCCCACTCGGTCTGGCGCTGGCGACGGTCGCTGGCCTGCTCGGAGCGGGCCTCCGGGTTTTGGCTGCGCCCCTGGGCCAGGCTCTGCGCCGGGAAGGACGCGGCGGCGAGCGCCAGGGTGAGAGCGGCAAGCAGATAACGGCGCATCAAACGTCCAGAATTGTCGGCGCGGGGGCCCCGCGCATGCAAGGCCTGTACTAATGGTTCTCGATTGAGGCCGCAACGCGGCTGGCGGCGCGGGCTGCAAACCCCTAACTTCCAAGGCATGAGCCCTGCCCCCGAGCCCGTAGCTGTGCGCAAGCCGCTGACCGTTCTTCTGGCCGCCCCCCGGGGCTTCTGCGCCGGCGTCGACAGGGCGATCCAGATCGTCGAGCGGGCCATCGAGAAATATGGCGCGCCCGTCTATGTGCGCCACGAGATCGTCCACAACCGCCACGTGGTCGATCGGCTGCGGAGCCTGGGCGCCATCTTCGTCGAAGAACTGGACGAGTGCCCGAACGACCGGCCGGTGGTGTTTTCCGCCCATGGCGTGCCCAAGTCGGTGCCCGCCGAAGCCGGACGCCGGCAGATGCTCTATCTCGACGCCACTTGTCCGCTGGTCTCGAAAGTCCATGTGGAGGCCCAGCGCCACTATGAGGCCGGCAAGGAGATCGTGCTGATCGGCCACGCGGGCCACCCTGAGGTGATCGGCACCATGGGGCAGCTGCCCGACGGCGTCGTCACCCTGATCGAGACCGTCGAGGACGCCAAGACCTTTACGCCCAAGGATCCGGCCAACCTCGCCTTCGCCACCCAGACGACGCTCTCGGTGGACGACACGGCCGGCATCGTCGGCGCCCTGCGCGCCCGCTTCCCGCAGATGGCCGCCCCCCACAAGGAGGACATCTGCTACGCCACCACCAACCGCCAGGAGGCGGTGAAGTCGGTCTCGGCGCGGGCCGACGTCCTGCTGGTGATCGGTTCGGCCAACTCCTCGAACTCAGTGCGACTGGCCGAGGTGGGCGCCCGCGCCGGCTGCCGGGCGCACCTGATCGACGACGCCAGCGCCCTGGACTTCGCCTGGCTGGACGGCGCGCAGACCGTGGGTGTCACCGCCGGCGCCTCGGCGCCCGAGGATCTGGTGCAGGGCGTGATCGACAGGCTGGCCGAGCGTTTCGACCTGACCATCGAGATGGAGGAGGCCGCCCGCGAGTCGGTGACCTTCAAGCTGCCGCGCCTCCTGGCCGAGACCGAGACCGCCTAGCCCGGTAGGGAAAATACCCACCGGACCCCCTCGCCGGCTTGACCGAGCCTGCGGCCTACCCCATGCCCGCGGCCATGGCTGTCTATACCGATATCTCCGACGAAGAGCTCGCGCAGCTGCTCGCCCGCTACGACCTGGGCGCGGCCCAGACCTTCAAGGGCATCGCTGAGGGCGTGGAGAACTCCAACTTCCTGCTGGAGACCGACCGTGGCCGCTTCATCCTGACCATCTATGAGCGCCGGGTGGACCCTGACGATCTGCCCTTCTTTCTCGGTCTCATGCATTGGCTGGCCGACCACGACTATCCCTGCGCCACGCCCATGGCCGGCCGCGATGGCGAGCTGATCCAGAACGTGCGCGGCAAGCCCGCGGCGATCGTCGGCTTCATGCCGGGCCTGTCGGTGCGCCGCCCCACCGCCCACCATTGCCGGGCGGCCGGCGAAGGCCTGGCTCGGCTGCACCTGGCGGCCGACGGCTTTCCCCTGAGCCGGGCCAATGATCTGGGGCAGGACGCCTGGGGGCCGCTGTTCGCCGGGCTGAAGGGCGCGGCCGAGGACTTGAAGCCGGGCCTGGCCGCCACCATCGCCGCCGATCTGGAACACCTGACGGCTCACTGGCCCGCGAACCTGCCCACGGGCGTCATCCACGCCGACTATTTCCCCGACAACGTCTTTTTCCAGGGCGAGCAGTTCGCCGCGGCCATCGACTTCTATTTCGCCTGTGTCGATGCGCTGGCCTACGACATCGCCGTAGCCCTGAACGCCTGGTGTTTCGAGGCCGACGGCAGCTTCAACATCACCAGCGCCCGGGCCCTGGTGGCGGGCTACGAGACCCACCGCCCCTTGAGCGACGCCGAGCGCAACGCCCTGCCGGTCCTGGCCCACGGGGCGGCCATGCGCTTTTTCCTGACGCGGCTGAACGACTGGGGGGCGACGCCGGCCGGCGCCCTGGTACGGCCGAAGGATCCCCTGGAATACGAGCGCAAGCTGGCGGTCCATCGCAGCGCCACCGACCTCGTCCTGTTCGGGGACCGGCCGTGACGCCGCAGGTCACGATCTTCACCGACGGCGCTTGCAGCGGCAATCCCGGCCCCGGCGGCTGGGGGGCCATCCTGATCTTCGGCGAGCGGGAGAAGGAGATCAGCGGCGGCGAGCCGGCGACCACCAACAACCGCATGGAGATGATGGCCGCCATCCAGGCGCTGGAGACCCTGAACCGCCCCTGCCGCGTCGAGCTGCACACAGACAGCCAGTATGTGATGAAGGGCATCACCGAATGGCTGCCGGGCTGGAAGACCCGGGGCTGGAAGACTGCGGCCAAGGAGCCGGTCAAGAACGCCGACCTCTGGAAGCGCCTGGACGAGGCGCGTCTACGCCACCAGGTGGACTGGCGCTGGGTGCGGGGCCATTCCGGCCACGTGCTGAACGAGCGGGCCGACGCCCTGGCCCGCAAGGGCTTGAAGGACGCCCAGGCCCTGGCTTGATCTCAACGCTGCTTGCCGCTCAGGCCAGCAGCAGGAAGCCGGTATAGGCCACATAGGCCAGTAGAAACCCGGCGCCTTCCAGGCGCTTCAGCCCTCCGCCCGTGCGCAGCAGCAGGGCCAGCAAGCCGGTGGCGGCCAGCAGGACCCAGATGTCCAGATTGGCGATCTCCGGCGGAATGCGGATGGGCGACACCGCCGCCGTGATCCCGAGAATGCCGAAGACATTGTAGATGTTCGAGCCGATCACATTGCCCAGGGCCACGTCGGCATGGCGGCGCAGGGCGGCGACGACACAGGCCACCAGTTCCGGCAGCGAGGTGCCCACCGCCACGATGGTCAGGCCGATCACCCGCTGCGGCATGCCCAGCCCTTCGGCCAGTTCGATGGCCCCGCCGACCAGCAGACGCGCGCCGATCACCGTCAGGGCGATGCCCGCAGCCGTCATCAGGGCGAACCGGCCCAGGCGCTTCCAGTCGCGATCGACGGGGGGCCGAGTGGCGTCGCCGGCCGCGTGGCTGCGCTCCCGCAGATAGGTCACCACCAGATAGACCCCGAGCAGGGCGAGCAGGAACAGGCCGAACCAGCGGTCGATGAAGCCCGCCACCACCGCCAGCAGGCAGATCACCGATGAGGCGCCCAGCGCGATCATGTCCCGGCCGATCGCCTGGGGGCGAACATAGATCGGCGTGATCGCCGCAGTGATCCCGAGGATCAGCAGGATGTTGGCGATGTTGGAGCCCACCACATTGCCCACGGCGATGTCCGGGGCGTTCTGCATCGCCGCGATCAGGCTGGTGACCAGCTCCGGCGTCGAGGTGCCAAAGCCCACCAGCACGAGGCCGCTCAGCAGGGGCGAGACCCCCAGGACCCGGGCGGAACCCACCGCGCCACGCACCAGAATCTCGCCGCCGAACGCCAGGAAGACGAGGCCGCCGATGATCAGGAGGGAGATGATCACCGGGTCGCCGCCGATGGGCTCAGCAAGAGGTCGTTGTGAGACAAGAGCCGCTCCTGTGGGTCGCGGAATGAGCGAATGGGAAGGCCCAATGTTCCCCAAGAGACCGGCGCTCGGGGTCCGCGGTGCGGCCGCGCCAGATCGACGACGAGCCCCCTTGTGTCAAGACGTCCCCTAGGGCGAAACGGGCGGCGCGAGCTCCAGGGCCTGCCGCCGCGCCTCGGCTTCCCGGGGGTCGAGCCGGTGGGCGACGCTGCCCATTCGGCTGGCGAGACTCTGGCCCCGGCGGGCCACGGCGGCCTCGGCGATTCGGCTGGCCCGGGTGCATTGGGGATATTCGGTGCGGCGGGCGGCGAAGCCGGAATTGAAGGCCTCCTTCATCCGGCGGTCGAGCGCCGCGTCGGGCTGCTCGGTGTCGGTCACGCCGATCATCCGGTCGCGCCAGTACTGGTCATAGGCGCCTTCGCAGACCTGGCGCAGGGCGTGGCTCTCGCCCAGCACATAGGCGATGTCCACCAGGGTCTGGCGTTGGGCGGGCGTCCGCTCCTGGGCCAGGGCGGGGCTCGCCAGGGCCAGAAGTCCGCCAAGGAGGAGAAGCGCCGCTGCACGCATGACCCTAATCTGGGGCCTCCCTTCGCAGTTGTCACGGGTGCGCGCCTGAGGGGCGAGCCCTCGCGCCTCGGCCAGGCTTCTGCTAGCCGGTAGATCGACAATTCGGGGAGCGATCATGCGTGCGACAGTACTCGGCCAGGCCTTGGCCATCAGCCTCCTGGCGGTTCTGGCCGCCGGCCCCGCCCAGGCCCAGACCCCTGCGCCGGCCCGTGACCCCAGCACCCTGATCGCCGTCCTGGCGGG
>NZ_JBALUY010000083.1:0-13684 GCF_036963605.1 Phenylobacterium sp.
GCCCATGCGCCCGACCCCTTCCTGTGGCTGGAAGAGGTGGACGGCGTCCGGGCCATGACCTGGGTCGAGGGTCAGAACGCCAAGGCCAAGGCCAGGCTTGAGGGCGATCCCCGCTACGAGACCCTGCTGGCCGAGGCCCGGGCGATCTTCACCGCCCAGGACCGTATCGCCACCCCGAGCTTCCGGGCCGGCGGGGTAGACAATCTCTGGCAGGACGACGCCAATCCCCACGGCCTGTGGCGCCATGCGAGCCTGGAATCGTATGCCGCCGGCGCCCCGGACTGGACTCCGATCCTGGACATGGACGCCCTGGCGAAGGCCGAGGATCGCAACTGGTTCTTCCATGGCGCCGATTGCCTGAAGCCCGCCGAGACCACCTGCCTGGTGGAGCTCTCCGATGGAGGCGGCGACGCCGTCGAGATCCGGGAGTTCGACACCGCCGCCAAGGCCTTCGTCCCCGGCGGCTTCGCCCTGCCCGAAGGCAAGCAGAACGCCGCCTGGCTCGACGCCGACACCCTGCTGGTCGCCCGCGAATGGGTCCCCGGCGAGGTGACCGAGTCCGGCTACGCCTATGTGCTGAAGTCGCTGGCCCGCGACGGAACCGCTGTCGAGCTCTATCGCGGCCAGCCCACCGACGTGTCGGTCTTTCCCATCGTCCTGAGGGGCGAGGGCGGCGAGGCCCATGCAGTGATCGCCGGGCGCGGGATCACCTTCTACGAAAACGACTTCATGCTGCTTGGCGAGGGCGCGCCGGTGCGCCTGAACCTGCCGAAGAAGGCCGAGTACGAGGCCTATGTGAGCGGCCAGGCGGTCTTCTCGCTGCAGGAGGCCCATGGCGACCTGCCCCAGGGCGCCCTGGTGGCCTTCGACCTCGCGACGCTGAAGGCCGACCCCGCCGGCGCCCAGGCCCAGCTGATCTTCGCGCCCGGCCCCCGCCAGGCCATCCAGGAGGTCGGGTCAACCGACAGCCGACTGGTCGTGGCCCTGCTGGAGGACGTCAAGGGCGCGGTGGACGCCTGGACCTATGCGGACGGCGCCTGGACCTCGACCCGCCTGCCCCTGCCCGCCGACGCTAACATCACCCTGACCGACCTCGCCTCCACCACCGACGCCCTGTTCGCTAAGGTCGAGGGCTTTCTTACGCCCACCAGCCTGTGGCTGGCCGATGCGGCTGCGGCCAGCGCCCGCCAGGTCGCCGCCCTCCCCGACCGGTTCGATCCCACCACCCACCTGGTGGAGCAGCACTGGGCGACCTCCAGCGACGGCGCTCAGATCCCCTATTTCGTGGTCCGCCCAAAAGCCGCGGCCCTGGACGGCCAGATCCCCACCCTGATGTACGGCTATGGGGGCTTCGAGGTCGCCAAGCCGCCGATCTACATGCCCGAGGCCGGCAAGCTGTGGATGGCCAGAGGCGGCGCCTACGTGATCGCCAATATCCGCGGCGGCGGCGAGTTCGGCCCGGCCTGGCACCAGTCGGTGCTGCGGGAGAACCGCCAGCTGGCCTTCGACGACTTCGCCGCCGTGGCCCGCGACCTGTTCGCCCGCAAGATCACCTCAGCCGAACGCCTAGGCATCTACGGCCGCTCCAACGGCGGGGTGCTGACCAGCGTGTCCATGACCCAGCATCCGGAGCTGTGGAACGCCGTGGTGATCGAAAGCCCGCTGATCGACATGCTGCGCTATCACCGGCTGCCGGCCGGGGCCTCCTGGGTCGGCGAGTATGGCGACCCCGAGGTGGCCGGAGACCGCGCCTTCATCGCCCGCTATTCGGCCTATCAGAACCTCAAGGCCGGGACCGACTACCCGGAAGCCTACATCACCACCAACACCCGCGACGACCGGGTCCATCCCGGCCACGCCCGCAAGTTCGCCGCCGCCCTGGAAGCGCTGGACGTCCCCTACATCTATTACGAGCCCGCCGCCGGCGGCCACGCCAACGACGCCGACCCCCAGCTCAACGCCGCCCGCTGGGCGCGGCACTATGTCTATCTGATGCAGCGGCTGATGGACTGATCATCCGCCGCTTGCAGAGCAAGCCCGACCTGAGTAGGTTCCGCGCCTCGCTCAGCGGGCCTGCTCAAACCCAGGCCCCCGACTGGCCCTAGGAGAGGTGGCTGAGTGGTCGAAAGCACCGCACTCGAAATGCGGCGTACCTTTACGGGTACCGTGGGTTCGAATCCCACCCTCTCCGCCAGTGGCCTCTGACGAATCTCCGCACATTGAGTCTAGACCGTGGGGTCATGCTCGGCCCGGCGCCGAGCATCCCTGGGTGAGGCGGGGACAGCACCGTGAGGCCCCTCGATTTATCTCACCACTGCTACGGGGGGTCTTGGCCTTCAGTAAAGTGTTGCAGGTCGCAGCTGGCGATCCCATCCCTCTTCGTGGAGAATTTGGATATTGGGCAATGTCGTTCGGGCACGATGCAATGGAAATGATTATTCATTATGTCAGCGCTATGGCGATTATTTCCTTCGTTTTATTTGCGCTCGCAGCCTTCTTGCGACCGTCTTGGGAAAGAATTCCGCTTTTATTATTGGCTTTATGCAATGGCATTTTAGTCTATTTTGGCGTTGGAGTACTTTCGCCCTATGTGAGAAGGGGCGAGATGAATTCATCTCCTGAGACGTTTTATTTGGCATCTAAGTCAGTTGTGCTTGTATTGGTTCTTTTAGGAGCCCATGCGGCTCTACGATATGTTCGTCCAAAAAAATGACACCGTTTGCCGGAATTCGGGATACGGACTGAGTGGGAGACGCATGACTTCCCGGGCAATAGCGGTGCATTCCCAGACCCTGGGGCCCGATGCCGAGCCCTCCGGACCAAACTCCCCCTGGCCGCCGCTCGCCAGCGTGCATGGATGGCCCATGCCCAGCCGGGCTGTGACGGGTGTGAAGGACGGCCTAAGCTCTGTCGCCCTCCCCCACCGCGTCATGCTCGGCCTTGTGCCGAGTATCCCTCGTCGAGGCGGGCGCGAGCGTCGCGAGGGATCCTGGGCACAGGGCCCAGGATGACGTGTGGAACGGGAAGCCCATGGGTGAGCGCATCTCGAACGACCTTTTGCAGGCCGGCCCCTCCGCTGAAGTCTCAACCACAGCCTCGGCCTCCCTCGCCCAGGTCTGGGCGGTCTTCGTGCCCATCGACCTGGCGCAGGTGTTTCCCAGGGGCTCCGGCCCCATCCCGGCAGTGGTGGGGACCAGCGATCAGACGGGGCCTTGGGACGTGGTGGGCAGCGCGCGGCGGGTGCGGCTGGCCGATGGGACGTCGGTGCGCGAGGAGATTCTGGGCAGCGATCCCTGCGACGGGGCGGCGCCGCGTAAGGGCCGCGCCCGGTTCGCCTATCGGGTGGACGGGTTCACCGGCCCGCTCTCGGCCCTGACCACGGCGGCCTTTGGCGAATGGACCTTTGTCGAGGCCGCGCCGGATCGAACGGAGATCACCTGGCGCTACGCCTTCGTCCCCCGAAGTCGGCTGGCGGCGCCCCTGCTGGTCCTGATCATCACCATCTTCTGGCGGGCCTATATGCGCCAGGGGGTCGAAAACGTCCGGCGGCTGGCCGAGCCACGCTGAAAGCGAGCCCGCCCCTCGCACCCACAACCCGTCCCCCTCGGGCTTGACCCGAGGGTCCATGCGCACGGCCGTTCGTCGGTGTGCATGGATGGCCCGGTCAAGCCGGGCCATGACGGTGTGGGAGGCCGGGCGTCCCAGCGCACCTCGCCTCCCCACCACCGTCATGCTCGGCCTTGTGCCGAGCATCCCTGTCGAGGGCAGGCGCAAGCGTCACGAGGGATCCTGGGCACAAGGCCCAGGATGACGGTGGAAGGTGGGCCGTGTCACCGCCGCTCGTCGTGTCCTTCGCTTGTCTTCAAGTCCTTCGTGTCCCCTCTTTTCCTGTAGCCCCCCACCCCAAACCAGTTGCATATTGCAATAGGACTGCAAGGAAAGGATCCGCCGATGGCCCGGCTCGTGTTTGGGATGAACCAGTCGCTGGACGGCTATGTGGACCATATGAGGTTCGCGCCGGACCCCACCCTGTTTCGCCACTTCATCGCCGAGGCGGAGGGTCAGGCCGGCAGCGTCTATGGCCGTGAGATGTATGAGATCATGCGCTATTGGGACGACGACCAGCCCGACTGGGGGCCTGACGAGCAGGCCTTCGCCGCGGCCTGGCGGCGGCAGCCGAAGTGGGTCGCCTCGCGCACGCTGAAGGCCGTCGGCCCGAACGCCACGCTACTGGGACCCGATCTGGCCGCCGAGATCGCCGCGCTGAAGGCCGAGCACACGGGTGAGATCGAGGTGGCCGGGCCGGTCCTGGCCCAAAGCCTCACCGCCCTTGGCCTGATCGACGAGTACCGGATCTATCTGCACCCGGTGGTGCTGGGCGACGGCGCGCCCTATTTCGCAGGCCCCCGGCCACCGCTGCGTCTGGTGACCCATGACCGGATCGGCGAGGACGTGGTCCGGCTGACCTACGTCCCGGCCTGAGGTTCTTCGTCCTGCCGGGCCGGGTCCCTAAGGGGCCAGCCGATAGCCGCCGGCCTCGGTCAGCAGCAGGCGGGCGTTGCCCGGATCCGGCTCGATCTTCTGGCGCAGGCGATAGACGTGGGTTTCCAGGGTGTGGGTGGTGACGCCGGCGTTGTAGCCCCAGACCTCGGCCAGAAGCTCCTCGCGGGAAACCGACTTGTCGCCGGCCCGGTAGAGGTACTTCAGGATGTTGGTCTCTTTTTCGGTGAGCCGGATCTTGCGCTCGTTCTCGTCCACCAGGATCTTGGCCGAGGGTCGGAACTCATAGCCGCCGAGCTGGAACACCGCGCCTTCCGACTGTTCGTGGCTGCGCAGCTGGGCGCGGATGCGGGCCAGCAGCACGGCGAACCGGTAGGGCTTGGTGACATAGTCATTGGCCCCGGCCTCCAGGCCCTGGACCGTGTCCTCGTCCGACGACGCCGCCGTCAGCATGATGACCGGCGCGGCCAGGCCCTGGTCGCGCAGAGCCTTGCAGACCTCGCGGCCGTTCATGTCGGGCAGGTCGACGTCCAGCAGCACCAGGTCCGGGCGGCTTTCCTGGGCCAGGCGGACGCCCTCGGCGCCAGTGGCCGCCTCGACAGCGAGGAACTCGTCGTTCAGTTGGAGTTGTTCGGCGACGGCGCCGCGCAGGTCGTCGTCGTCGTCGATGATCAGCAGGGTCTTTCTTTGCGCCATGGGTCAGAACATGCACCGTGTCGCCGTCTGCGGGCAAAGAATTTTGGGAGCTGCGCCTTGATCTTCCACGCTGATTCCAGCGGCCGCTTCCGGGCCGGCGACGATCTGATGACCTGCGCCATCGGCCGCGGCGGCATGGCGCCGGCGGCCGACAAGCGCGAGGGGGACGGCGTCTCGCCCCTCGGCGTCTGGCCCCTGCGCTATGTCCTCTATCGCCCCGACCGGGGGCCGGCGCCTGTCACCACCCTGCCTGTGCGGGCCATCGCGCCGGAGGATGGCTGGTGCGACGACCCGGCCCATCCCGACTATAACCGGCTGGTGAAGCGCCCGTTCGCCGCCAGCCACGAGGCCCTGTGGCGGGAGGACGGGCTCTATGACCTGGTGGTGGTGCTGGGCCACAATGACGACCCGCCGGTCGCCCCCCTGGGTTCGGCCATCTTCCTGCACCTGGCCAAGCCGGACTATGCGCCGACCGAAGGCTGCATCGCCCTGTCACGGACTGATCTCGAAACGGTCCTGGCCCAGGCCGCCCCGGGGGACGCCCTGGCGATCGAGGCCTGAACCCTCACGGCGATCGCCGAATGGCGTCGGCGCCCGTCCGCCCACACCTCCCAACCGTCATGGCCCGGCTTGACCGGGCCATCCATGCGCACCGACGGACGGCCGTGCGCATGGACCCTCGGGTCAAGCCCGAGGGTGACGGCAGAAGAAACCGCTAAGCCTTCACCCTGCCCGCGCCCCAAACAGGGCCGAGCCCACCCGCACGCTGGTGGCGCCGAAGCGCACCGCCGTCTCGAAATCCCCGCTCATCCCCATGGAAAGCCGCGCAAGCCCGTTGCGCGCGGCGATCTTGGCCAGCAGGGCGAAGTGCGGCCCCGGCGGCTCGTCGGCCGGCGGAATGCACATCAGCCCCTCGATCTCCAGGCCATAGGTCTCTTGGCACTGGGCGATGAAAGCGTCGGCCTCGGCCGGCAGGACTCCGGCCTTCTGCGGCTCCTCGCCGGTATTGACCTGCACATAGAGGCGCATCGCCTTGCCCTGGGCCTGGATCTCCTCGGCCAGCACCTTGGCCAGCCGCTCGCGGTCCAGGGTCTCGATGACATCGAAGAAGGCCACGGCGTCCTTGGCCTTGTTGGTCTGCAAAGGCCCGATCAGCCGCAGTTCAACACCCTCCCGGTGATCGGCCCAACGCGCTTGCGCCTCCTGCACCCGGTTTTCGCCGAAGATTGTCTGGCCCGCCGCCAGCGTCTGGGCCACAGGCTCCCAGGGCTGTTGCTTGGAGACGGCCACCAGGGTCACATCGGCCGGCTCGCGACCGGCGGCTTGCGCAGCGCGGGCGATCCTGGCCAGCACATCGGCGCGGGCGGCGGCACTGTCGAAGGAGGCGTCGGGCATGGCGGGAGACTTCTGCTTCTGGGACCTGCGGCGGACCGCATGGTCCTTAAGCCGCCGGGCGCGGGCGCAAAACCCCCTGCCGCCGCTTCTGCTGTTCACCGACCCGGCCCGAACCCCCGATCCCGTGGCCGCCGCCGCGGCCCTGCCCCCCGGCGCCGCGGTGATCTACCGGGCCTTTGGGGCGCCCTACGCCCTCACTGTGGCCCAGGCCCTGCGCCAAGTGACCCGCCGCGGCGGCGTGAAGCTGCTGATCGGCGCCGATCCGGCCCTGGCCCGTGCTGTGGGGGCCGACGGCGTCCATCTGCCCGAGCGCCTGGCCCATCGCGCGCGCGCCCTGCGCCTGGCCCATCCGGGGTGGCTGGTGACGGCGGCGGCCCACAGCCTGCCGGCCGCCCGCCGGGGTCTGGCCCTGGGCGCCCAGGCGGTGGTGGTCTCGGCGATCTTTCCCAGTCGCAGCGCCAGCGCCGGCCCGCCCTTAGGGCCCATGCGGCTCGCCGCCCTGGTCCGCGCTGCGGACGGGCCGGTCTATGCCCTGGGCGGGATCAATACGAAAAACGCCCGGCGGCTGCTGGCCTCGGGCGTGGTGGGTCTGGCGGCGGTGGAGGGGCTTTCGCCCCGATAATCCGGACCCTTGGTCCTAGAACTTCAGGGCCGTCTCGAGGCGCACCCGCGGGGCGGCGTCGGTGGGCTGGGTCTTCTTGAAGGCCGGCTCGTCCTTCTCGCCCAGGGCGACGGCGCCGCCGACGCGGAGGCTCGGCGTCACACTGAAGTAGGCGCCGGCCTGCACGTCGTTCAGCTGTACGTCGCGGCCGGTGGGCTGGTCCAGATCGAGGGACACGCCCCAGCGGCCGTTCTGCAATCCCCACTTCAGGGTCTTTCCCCCCTGAGGCAGAGCTTCGCTGCGGACGGTGAAATCGACGCCTTTCGGCTTGGCGGCCTGGGCGTGCGCCATCGTCGACCCCAGGAGGGTCATGACGCTCGCCAACAAAACCGTCGTCCGGAAGGACATTTTCACCGTCGAAGGGCCCCCTGCGCCCCGCAGGCGCCGATCAGGTGGTCCGATCCGCGCCGTCTTTTCGATTAGAGGCCCCAGAACGCGGCGGTCAACCGGGCGATGCGTGACTCCGGGCCTCGGCTGCACAATGGGCCGTTCATGTGGCGCCAGGGCCACGTGATTCCTGTTTGGCGCCTGCAGTCAGGTTGTTATAGAGGGCGCGGACGCGGGGGCGGCGCTGCGGCGTGATCACGACGCGGAAATTATCACTGGAGACGGACGAACATGCCGTTTGTGCGCGGAGCTCGCCTTTCTAAGATCTCTGCCGGCGTCCTGGCGCTCAGCCTGGTTTCGCTGTCGGCCTGCGCCTCGCGCGGGAATGACGATGGCGGTTTCCGCCTGTTCGGACGCGGCGACGCCGACGAGGCCCCGGCCGCCTCGATCTCGGTCAATGGCTATCTGTGGCGCGCCAGCCTCGACACCCTGTCCTTCATGCCCCTGGTCTCGGCCGACCCCTATGGCGGCCTGATCATCACCGACTGGTATTCCAGCGAAGAGCTGCCCAATGAGCGGTTCAAGGCGACGGTCTACATCCTGGACTCCCGTCTGCGGGCCGACGGCCTGAACGTGGCCCTGTTCAAGCAGGTTCGCGGGGCCGATGGTCAGTGGACCGACGCCCCACCCTCGGCCCAGACCGAGGTCGACCTGGAGAACGCCATCCTCACCCGGGCCCGCCAGCTTCGACTTTCGAACATCCGGGGCTGACCCCCCGGGGCGCGTTCAGCCTGCCAGATCGAACGCGCCGTCCCTGCCGTGGCCGGCGCGTCCCCAAGGGTTCGCCGGTCTTCGTTCCCTACAAGATCGTGAAGGCTGCCAGTCATGGCGCGCTACAATCCCAAGGACGTCGAGCCCAAATGGCGCAAGGCCTGGACCGACGCCGAGGTCTTCAAGGCCGAGATCAAGCCGGACCAGCCGAAATACTATGTGCTGGAGATGTTCCCCTATCCCTCGGGGCGTCTGCACATGGGCCATGTGCGCAACTATGCGCTCGGCGACGTGGTGGCCCGCTTCAAGCGCGCCCGCGGCTTCAATGTGCTGCATCCCATGGGCTGGGACGCCTTCGGCCTGCCGGCCGAGAACGCCGCCATGGAGCGGGGCGTCGATCCCCGCGGCTGGACCCTGCAGAACACCGCCCGGATGCAGGACGAGCTGAAGCAGCTCGGCCTCTCCATCGATTGGAGCCGGGAGTTCGCCACCTGCGACGTGGAATATTACGGCCAGCAGCAGTCCTGGTTCCTGGACCTCTATGCCCGTGGCCTGGTCTATCGCCGCGAGGGCGTGGTCAACTGGGACCCGGTGGACCAGACCGTGCTGGCCAATGAACAGGTGGTGGACGGCCGCGGCTGGCGCTCAGGCGCGGTGGTGGAAAAGCGCAAGCTGAACCAGTGGTTCATGCGCATCACCGACTATGCCGATGAACTGATCGACGACCTGAAGACCCTGGACCGCTGGCCCGACAAGGTCCGGCTGATGCAGGAGAACTGGATCGGCCGCTCCAAGGGGCTGAAGTTCGCCTTCCCCTGGGCGGGCGAGGCCCCGGCCGGCTTCGAGACGGGCCTGAACGTCTACACCACCCGCCCCGACACCCTCTATGGGGCGAGCTTCGTGGGTATTGCGCCCGATCACCCGCTGGCCGAGCAGCTGGCGGCCGCCGACCCCAAGGCCGCGGCCTTCATCGCCGAATGCCGCAAGGGCGGCACCAGCGCCGCCGAGATCGAGACCGCCGAGAAGGTGGGCTATGAGACTGGCCTCCATGTGGCCCATCCGTTCGATCCGAACTGGAAGCTGCCGGTCTGGATCGCCAACTTCATCCTGATGGACTATGGCACGGGCGCGATCTTCGCCTGCCCGGCCCACGACCAGCGCGACCTGGACTTCGCCCGCAAGTACGACCTGCCCGTCAAGCCCGTGGTCCTGCCCCCAGGCGAGGCGCCTGACACCGTCCGCGTCGAGACCGAGGCCTATACGGGGCCGGGCGTGATCTTCAATTCGAACTTCCTGGACGGGCTGGACATCGAGGCCGCCAAGGCCTGCGCCATCGCCCGCGTCGAAGAGCTGGGCCTGGGCGAAGGCGCCACAGTCTACCGTCTGCGTGACTGGGGCGTGGCCCGCCAGCGGGCCTGGGGCTGCCCGGTGCCGGTGATCCATTGCGCCAAGTGCGGCGTCGTCCCCGTGCCCAAGGACCAGTTGCCCGTGGCCCTGCCGCCGGACCTGGACTTCGGCAAGCCTGGCAATGCGCTCGACCGCCACCCCACCTGGAAGCATGTGGACTGCCCGGCCTGCGGCGGGCCGGCGACGCGGGAAACCGACACGCTGGACACCTTCGTGGACTCGTCCTGGTACTTCGCCCGCTTCACCGACACGACCGCCGAGACGCCGATCAACAAGGCCGCCGCCGACTACTGGCTGCCGGTGGACCAGTATATCGGCGGCATCGAGCACGCCGTCCTCCACCTGCTCTATGCCCGCTTCGTCACCAAGGCCCTGGCCGATGAGGGCATGCTGTCGGTGCGCGAGCCCTTCGCCGGCCTGTTCACCCAGGGCATGGTCACCCACGAGACCTATCGCCACCCGTCCGGCGAATGGCTGGAGCCCGGCAATGTGGAGGTCCAGACCAGCGGTAACACCCGCCGCGCGGTGCTGGCGGCGACCGGCGAAGAGGTGGTGATCGGCGACGTCGAGAAGATGTCGAAGTCCAAGAAGAACACCGTGGCCCCGGAGGAGATCTTCGAGGTCTATGGCGTCGACGCCGCCCGCCTGTTCGTCCTGTCCGACAGCCCGCCCGAACGCGACACCCAGTGGTCGAATTCCGGCGTCGAGGGCGCCTGGCGCTTCGTCAACCGGGTCTGGGCCGAGTTCGAAAGCCAGCCGGCCAGCGTTCCCGCCGCCGAGCCCGATGAGGCGGCGCTGGCCCTCACCCGGGCCAGCCACCGGCTGATCAAGGCCATGACCGAGGCGGTGGACGATTTCCGGTTCAATTCCGGCATCGCGCGACTGTACGAATTCCTCAATGTTCTCAAGGCTAATCCCGCCCAGAACGCCACCCCCGCGGGGCTGGCGGCCCGTCAGGAGGCCCTGTCGGTGTTCGCCCGGCTGGTGGCTCCGTTCACCCCGCACCTGGCCGAGGAATGCTGGGCGAGGATCGGCGGCCAAGGTCTGGTGGCTGTCGCGCCCTGGCCGGACTATGATCCGGCCCTGGCCGAGGACTCCGTCAAGGTTCTGCCCGTGCAGGTCAATGGCAAGCGCCGCGGTGAGATCAGCGCGCCGGCCGGCGCCGAGCCCGCCGATGTGGAGAAGATGGTGCTTGACGACCCGGAGATCGCACGGCGCCTTGAGGGCCTGACCATCCGCAAGGTGATCGTGGTCAAGGACCGCATCGTCAACATCGTGGCCAACTAGATGATGACCAGATCCCTCCGCCGCGCCGGCGTTCTGGCGCTCAGCCTTGCGACCCTGGCCCTCTCGGCCTGCGGCTTCCGGCCGCTCTATGCCGAGCCCGGCGTCACCCTTGGCCTGTCCGACATCGATGTGCCCAGCCCCCGCGGCCGGGCCGGCTACCTCGTCACCCAGGCCCTGAACGACGCCCTGGCCACCCGGCCCGGCGCCTCCGGCTGGCGCCTGGATCTCGATCTGTCGGAGCAGCGGTTCCCCCGCGGTCTTCGGGTGGACAATGTGGCCACCCGCTACGAATACGTGCTGACGGCGGCCTACACCCTGCGGGCCGGCGCCACCGGCGAGCCGGCCAAGACCGGCCGGGTCCGGGTCGAGCTGACCTACGACTCCGCCGACCAGCCCTACGCCTCCATCACCGCCCAGCAGGACGCCCAGGAAAGGGCCGCCGCCGAGGCCGCCCGGCGCATCCAGCTCGAGCTGGCCGCCTGGTTCGCCGAGCGGCCGGGCTCCTAGGAGCCGGCCGGCATGATCCTCAGCCGCCGGCCGGACATCGAGCGCTTCCTGGCCAAGCCGGACGCCGCCATGCGCGGGGCGGTGATCTATGGCCGAGACATCGGCGTGGTACGCGAGCGGGCCAGCCAGCTGGCCGGCAGGGTCGTCCCCAATCCCGAAGATCCGTTCGACGTCGCCCTGCTGACCGACGGGGATATCGACGGCGACGCCGGGCGGCTGGACAACGAGCTCGCCTCCCAGTCCCTGATGGGCGGCCGGCGCCTGGTGCGCCTGAAGCTCTCCAGCGAAAAGGCCAGCCTCGACAAAATGGCCGCCGAGGCGATGAAGGGCCATGTGGACGGCGCCTTCAATCCCGAGGCCTTCTTCCTGATCGAGGCCGGCGCGCTGGGCCGCGACTCCGTCCTGCGCAAGATCGCCGAGAAGGCGCCCGCCTGCGCCGTCATCCCCTGCTACGAGGACGAGCCCGGCGACATGGCCCGCCTGGTCCGCGAGGCCCTGAACGCCGAGGGCGTGGGGCTGAACACCGAGGCGCTCGCCCTCTTCGTCGCCCGCCTGCCCAAGGATCGCGGCGTGGCCCGCCAGGAGATCGAGCGGCTGATCCTCTATCTCGGGCCCCGCAGCAGCGTCACCGCCACGCCCAAGGACCTGGACGACTTCTTAGGGGTAGAGCCCGAGGCCTCCCTGGCCGATGCGGCGTCGGACGCCTTTGGCGGCCGCATCGCCGAGGCCCAGAGCGGCCTGCGCCGGGCCGCCGCCGAGGGTGAGAGCGGCCCCGCCGCGGTGCGGGCCATCAGCCAGCACCTCGCTCGCCTGCGCCGCACGCTCACCCTGGTCAAGAGCGGGGCGGGCCTGCCCGAGGCCGCCAAGGCCTCAGGTATCTTCTGGAAGAATGAGCGGGAATTCCTGCGCCAGGCCCGCGCCTGGAGCCTGGAGACCCTGGACGTGATCCAGCCCGAGGTCCTGGCCGCCGACCGGGCCTGCAAGACCACCGGCAGCCCCGACCGCCTGATCGCCGAGCGCCTCGCCCTGACCATCGCCGCCCGCGCCCGGCGGATGGGGTTGTAGGGCCCGCAAGCCACACCCCACACGCGTCCCCCTCGGGCTCGTCCCGAGGCCTATGCGCACAGCCGTTTGCCGGTGTTCATGGATGGCCCGGTCAAGCCGGGCCATGACGGCGATGATTAGGATGGTCGATGCACGCCGGCCACTCCCACACGCGTCACCCTCGGGCTTGTCCCGAGGGTCCCTGTCGAGGGCGGGCGCAAGCGGCGCGAGGGATCCTGGGCACAAGGCCCAGGATGACGGTGGCGGGGAGACGGTTAGTATGTGGGGGCTGACGGGAGGGCGAAGCGATGGTCGGGCGCGAGGCCTATATCGCGGTCTATATGATGAGCGACCGGCCCCGCGGGACGATCTACATCGGCGTGACAAGCCAGCTCTCCCGCCGCATCTGGGAGCATCGGGAGGGCGTGGAGCCAGGGTTCACCCGGCGCTATGGGCTAAGGCGCCTGGTCTGGTACGAGCCCCACGATGATATGGGCGTGGCGATCGGTCGGGAGAAATCTCTCAAGCGTTGGCCTCGCCAGTGGAAGATCAACCTGATCGAGGCGTCTAATCCACACTGGGCCGACCTCTATCCGGGTCTGGTCTGACCGAGGCCCGCCCACCCACACGCGTCACCCTCGGGCTTGTCCCGAGGGTCCCTCGTCGAGGCGGGCGTAAGCGTCGAGAGGGACCCTGGGCACAAGGCCCAGGGTGACGGTGTTAGGGTGGGATTTGCGCAATCCCTGGCCCTGCGCGCCGTGGGCGCCCTTAAAACGGCGAAACCCGGAGCTGCTCTCACCCCGTTCGCGACAGCCGGCGGCAGAGGTCGTCCAGCTGTTCGAGGGTCTTGTAGCTGATCTTCAGCTCGCCGGCCCCGCCGCGGTCGGCGATCTGCACCGAGAGGCCCAGCACCTCGGCCAGGTCGTTCTCCAGGGCCAGGGTGTCGGTGTCCTTGTCGGCGCCTGAGCCGCCACCGCTGCGCGTACCACCACCACGGACCGCCGGCTCGGCGCCCTTGCGCGCCAGGGCCTCGGTGTCACGCACCGACAACCCCTTGGCCATCACCTGCTGCGCCAAGGCCTCGGCGTT
>NZ_JBALUY010000084.1:0-13123 GCF_036963605.1 Phenylobacterium sp.
GGGCGCCGACCGCCGGGCCCTGCGCGAAATGCTGGGCGAACTGCAGGCCGCGGGGACCTTGAGCCGCCGGGGCCGCAAGGGCGTGGCCGAGACCGGGTCACTGCCTCCGGTCGGCGTCGTCGATGTGGTCGAGCGCGACACCGACGGCGACCTTCTGGTGCGTCTGACCAAGGGGGCCGAGGACACGCCGCTGGTCCATCTGGCGCCGGACAAGGCCGAGGCCGTGGCCGGCGCGCCGGGCCTGGGCGACCGGCTGCTGGTCCGCTTCGTCACCCTGGAGAGCGGCGAGACCGAAGCCCGGCTGATCAAGCGCCTGGGCCAGAGCGCCCACCGGGTGCTGGGCGTGGTGCGCAAACACCACCGCGAGGTCCGCATCGAGCCGGTGGACCGCAAGTCCAAGGAAAGCCTGATCGTCTTCGACGACGGCCAGCTCAAGGACGGTGATCTGGTCCTGGCCCAGGTGGGGACCGCCGAGCGCCATCATGGCCCCAAGCGCGGCAAGGTGCTGGAGGTGGTCGGACGCGAGGACGAACCCCGCGCCGCCAGCCTGATCGCCATCCACAGCCACGGCATCCCCACGGGCTTTTCCGATGAGGCAGAGGCCGAGGCTGAGGCCGCCAAGCCGCCGGAACTGGCCGGCCGAGAAGATCTGCGCGACCTGCCGCTGATCACCATCGACCCCGCCGACGCCCGCGACCACGACGATGCGGTCTTCGCCCAGGCCGACGAGGACCCGCGCAATCCGGGCGGCTGGATCGTCTGGGTCGCCATCGCCGATGTGGCCGCCTATGTCCGCCCCGGCGGCGCCCTCGACCGGGAAGCCCGCGACAAGGCCAACAGCGTCTACTTCCCCGACCGGGTGGAGCCCATGCTGCCCGAGCGGCTCTCCAACGGCCTCTGCTCCCTGCGGGAGGGCGAGAACCGCGCCTGCATGGCCGTGCGCATGGTGTTCGACAGCCAGGGACGGAAACGCAGCCACAAGTTCGTGCGCGGCCTGATGCGCTCGGCCGCCAAGCTAGCCTACGAACAGGCCCAGGACGCCATCGATGGCCGCCCCGACGACAAGGCCGGCCCCCTGCTGGAGCCGATCCTCAAGCCCCTGTGGGCCGCCTACCTGACCATGAAGAAGGGCCGGGAGGCCCGCTCGCCGCTCGCCATCGAAAGCTCGGAGCGCCGGATCGTCATCGGCGAGGACGGCAAGGTCGACTCGATCACGCCCCGCCCCGCCCTCGAAGCCCACAAGCTGATCGAGGAGATGATGATCCAGGCCAATGTCTGCGCCGCCGAGACCCTGGAAGCCAAGCGCACCCCGCTGATCTACCGCATCCACGATGCGCCGAGCCCGGAGAAGCTGGATTCCCTCGCCGAATTCCTCGGCTCAATCCAGGTGAACTGGTCCAAGGGCGAGGCCGCCCGCACCGACCGCTTCAACCGCCTGCTGGACCTGACCCGTGAGGGGCCGAACGCCGAGATCGTCAACGAGGTGGTCCTGCGCACCCAGATGCAGGCCCACTACGCCACCGACAATATCGGCCACTTCGGCCTCAACCTGGACCGCTATGCCCACTTCACCTCGCCGATCCGCCGCTATGCCGACCTGATCGTGCACCGGGCCTTGGTGAGCGCGCTGGGCCTGAACCTGCCCGGCGGCCCCGATGGCCTGAGCGACTGGGACATCTCGCACATGAAGGCCACGGCCGAGGAGATCACCTTCGCCGAGCGCCGGGCCATGGCCGCCGAGCGCGACGCCACCGACCGCTATGTGGCCGCCTTCCTGGCCGATCGGGTGGGCGCGACCTTCTTCGGCCGGATCACCGGCGTCACCCGGTTTGGCCTGTTCATCCGCCTGGCCGAGACCGGCGCCGACGGCCTGATCCCGATCTCGAACCTCGGCGATGAGTTCTTCATCCACGACGAGAAGATGCACGCCCTGATCGGCGAACGTTCCGGCGCCCGCTGGCCGCTCGGCATGAGCGTCGAGGTGCGGCTGCGCGAAGCCACCCCCATCACCGGCGGCCTGCTGTTCGAAATGCTGAGCGAGCCGGCCGCCCCCGACCCCACCGCCCCGCGGCCGCGCCTGGGCATCCGCCGCAAGGCCGGCCGCCCGCCCCTACCCCGCCAGGGCGGCAAGCACCGGCGGCGGTGAGCGGCGGGGGCGCTCCTATCGCCAAGCTGACGTAGGTTTTCGCTAGGCGCCAAAAGCAGACATTGGCGCGGTGCCAACAAGCGGACCTTCGACGGCCCTCTCGCGGTCTGCAGACGCAAGCTGCAGCTCTTGGGTTGACGCGCCTCTATCCTGTCGACGAGTAGTTCAACGATGAAGCCGCGAAAAGTTACGGCCGCCTATCTCGACAAAGCGCCAGCCTTGCCAGCGCCGGCTCCGCTGGTCGTCTTCGACGGCGTTTGTGTACTTTGCTCTCGCTATGTTCAGTGGGTCATTGCCCGCGACAGCGGGCGTAGGTTCTGGTTCACCCCAGCGCAGGGTCCGCTCGGCCAGCTTCTCTATCGCGAGCTAAAGCTCGATGCTGTCGAGTTCGAGACGAACCTGCTGATCGTCGACGGAAAGGCATACGGCAAACTCGAGGCATTCATCGAAATCGCTGGGCGGCTAGGAGGCGTCTGGGGGGCCGCAAAAATCCTGCGACTACTTCCAAGCGGCCTGCGGGATCTGCTCTACGACATCATCGCCGCGAACCGCTACAGGGTGTTCGGAAAGCGCGAGGTATGTTGGATGCCCTCCCCAAGAGCGGCGGACAGGGTCGTTTGAAGCGCGTTCTGGTCCTGGGCGGCTACGGCACGTTCGGCGCAAGGATCTGCGAGCTCTTGGTGCGCCATCCGGACTTCTCCGTTCTGGTCGCGGGCCGCAGCCTAGAGAAGGCCACCGAATACTGCGGTCGCCACCCGGACCCTCGTCTGACCCCTGTTCGAGTGGATCGCGATCATAGCCTGCAGGAGAAACTGGAGGAGATCCGCCCCTGGCTTGTTGTTGATGCAGCAGGGCCATTCCAGGGAGCTACCTATAAAGTCGCCAAAGGCTGCATTGCCGCTGGCTGCAACTACCTCGATATCGCCGACGGTCGAGACTTCGTTGAAGAGTTCAGTTTCCTTGATGGGGACGCCAAGGCTGCTGGGGTGACCTTGATATCGGGCGCGAGCAGCGTGCCCAGCCTCTCAAGCGCTGTGGTGACTCAGCTATCGGCAGGCCTCGATCGGCTAGGCCTGGTCGAGAGCGCCATCACCGCCAGCAACCGTGCGACAGTTGGGCGTTCGGTCTTGGAGGCCATCCTCTCCTACGTCGGGCGGCCTGTAGCTCTTAGGCAGGGTGGGCAAACCCTCCAAGCCCACGGTTGGCGGGACCTCCGCCGGATGACCTTCGCCACGTCTCGATCGCGACCGCTCATAGGGAGATGGGTAGGGATCTGTGACGTCCCCGATCTTGGGGTGATGTCCGACCAGCTTCCTGGCCGGCCCTTAGTGCTATTTCGAGCAGGCGCCGAGCTCGCGTTGCATAATCTAAGCCTGTGGTTGTTTGGCTGGGTCGTCCAGTGGGGACTGCTCAGAAGCCTGCTCCCCTTAGCGGGCGCTCTGCAGCTACTGCGTGGTCTCACGAGCCGGTTAGGTGGAGAGCGATCGGCGATGCTGGTTAGCGTCGTCGGCCAGAGCGGCGGCGACACTGTCGAGCGTCGATGGACGCTCATCGCAGACCACGGACGAGGCCCCTACACTCCCTGCCTGGCCGCGCCTCTATTGGCGAAGCGTCTAGCCGACGGCCAGCTTCCACATGGCGCTTATACGGCAGCCGGTCTGTTACCACTTGAGGCCTTCGAGCCGGACTTCGCAGGGCTCGGTTTCGACACTGAAACTGTCGAAGTAAGGTCCAGCGCCCCCCTCTATGCGCGGATACTGGGCGACGCCTTTGATCGCCTGCCGTTCGCGATCCGTGAGCTGCACCACCCGGCCGGGGCTTTGCTCGCCGAAGGGCGAGCTAGAGTGACCCGTGGGACTAGTCTGGCCGCGCGCGTCATAGCCTTGATGATGCGGTTCCCACCTGCCGCGTTAGACGTGCCCGTGCGAGTTCGCTTTTTCGAATGGGGCGGCCCGGAGACGTGGATACGCACGTTTGGCTCAAGCAGTTTCACTAGTAAACTATCGGAACGGGACGGCCTGCTAATCGAACGCTTTGGCCCGCTTCAATTCGGGTTCGCTCTAAATGGCGACGCTAGTGGTCTATCGATGGATTTCCGCCGCTGGTGGCTAGGGCCATTACCAATGCCGCGAGCCCTCGGCCCACGGACCAAAGCACGCGAAACGGTGTCTGACGGCATCTTTCACTTCGACGTCGCCATCTCAATGCCGATGGTTGGACCCATAATCCGTTACGAAGGTAGCCTGGCGGTCAAATAGCTGTTGTCTCGACGACCGTGGCGTGGACCCGCTTTGCGCCAGTTCCGGACCCAGGCCTGCGGCCGGCATCCGGACATTCCAAGCGAGTATGAGAGTCCGCTTGCTGGTCGACCGTCAGCG
Organism: Phenylobacterium sp.; assembly: GCF_036963605.1. GTDB lineage: Bacteria > Pseudomonadota > Alphaproteobacteria > Caulobacterales > Caulobacteraceae > Phenylobacterium. The sequence continues at coordinate 4,525 of NZ_JBALUY010000084.1, forward strand.
GGTGAAACCGACCCAGAGCGGATATACCCGCTGCGGTTCTGCGCAGTGAGGGTTGGCGGCGTGGTTGTCTGGCATCAAACGCCTTGGCCGACGGAATTCCTGTCGCGCCACCGCGCTATCCAATGTGTCTCGCTCCTGAGCATCGGTCGCAGTCTCTGCTGTCAGGTTCGAAGTCGATGACGCAATCGACCTGTTGCAGACGTCTGATGCTGGCGAACGTACAGCCCCTGGAGTTCAGCGCGTGTCACCATCAGGCCTCCTTATTTTTGGAACGTCCCACGTGGGCAAGTCGACATTGGCAAACCGGGTCGGCGACGCCTGGCGCGCGCGTGTCACGTCCACTGACAAGTTGGGACGTCATCCTGGCCGGCCCTGGCCTAAATTGAGCCCCCCCGTCGAGGAGTACTATTCCCGCCTGACTGACGAGACCATCTATTGGTTCTTGCAAGTCCATCATCAGAACATTTGGCCGGTCGTTGAGCGAAGAATTGCTTTGGAGCGCGAGACTCCGGGGCGGTTCGTTCTTGAGGGCTCGGCGCTTCGTCCGGAGTTGATTGCTACGTTGGACGTGTCCGATCTCCTCGTTGTCGGCTTGTTTGCAGACCCGGATTTTCTGCGGAACAGGATGGAGATTGAGAGCCAGTACGCCGAACAAGACGAGCATCGGAAGGCGCTTATATCCAGGTTCATCGCGCGATCTCTTCGAGATAACGACGAGATCATTCGCGACGCGGAAAGGCTGAAGCTTCCCTTGTTGGATGTTGCTAACAGCGCGAGCTTACAAGATGCCGTTGAAAAGCTGGCTGCTGCATGACGAACGCCGCTTTGAAGCGACCGCTTCCCACCCATTAGAGACGCAGCAGATTTGGGCGCCCGCCCTCGTCGCCGCCCGCACCCTGCCCTAACGTCATGCTTCCTCTGCGTCCCCGGGCGGTCATACAGTTGTTTCATGACCGACGCTGAGATTCCCCGCCGCCCCGAGGGCGGTCGTATGCGCCCCGAGGGCGCCCGAGCCGTGAAGCCGCGGGATGCGGCCACCATCATCCTGGTTCGCCGGGACGCCGCCAAGCCGCGGGTCCTGATGGGCAAGCGCAACAGCGGCCATGACTTCATGCCCAATCTCTGGGTCTTCCCCGGCGGGCGCATCGACCGGGCCGACTTCCGCGCCCCCCACGCCACCGACCTGCGCCCCGAGGTGGCGGCCAAGTTCGACCGCCATATAAAGCGCGGGCGCGGCCAGGCCCTGGCCCTGGCGGCCATCCGCGAGACCTTCGAAGAGGCGGGCCTGCTGCTGGCCAAGAAGGCCCCGCCACGGCCAGGCGTCGGCCCCTGGCGGGAGTTCCTGGCCCAGGGCGCCCTGCCCGACCTGGAAGCCATGGAGATCATCGCCCGGGCCGTCACGCCTCCCATGCTGGCCAAGCGGTTCGACACCTGGTTCCTGATGGCCGACGCCGAGCGGCTGATCAGCCTGGATCGCCAGCCCGACTGCGGGGAGCTGGAGGAGATCGCCTGGGTCGATTTCGACGACGCGCTGGGGCTGGAGCTGCCCATGGTGACCCGCACCATGATCAAGGAGGCGGTGCTGCGCCTGGATGATCCGGAGCGACCCTCGCCCTATATGCGTTTCGGTGTGAAGGGCCATAAGGTCGCCCACCTCTGACACCCGCACTGGAGTTCGCATGTCCGATCGGCCCAAGGTCGCCGTCATCGTCGGCAGTTTCCGCCGCCATTCCGTGAACCGGCGCCTGGCCGAGGCGATCGCCAAGACCACCGCGGCCAAGCTGGACCTGCAGATCCTCGACTATGGCGAGGTGCCGCTGTTCAACCAGGATCACGAGGCCGATCCGCCGGCCGCCGTCGTGGCCTTCAAGGACGCGATCAAGGCCGCCGACGCGGTGCTGTTCGTGACCCCGGAATACAACCGCTCCATGCCCGGCGTGCTGAAGAACGCCATCGACTGGGCCTCGCGCCCTCCGGGCCAAGGCGTGTGGTCGGGCAAGCCCGCCGCCATCGCCGGCGCCAGCCCCGGCGCCCTGGGCACCGGGGCCGCCCAGGTCGATCTGCGCAACGTGCTGACGGCCATCAATGTGGCGGTGATGGGCATGCCGCAGATCTATTTCGTCCATAAGGACGAGCACTTCACGCCGGACGGCGGCTTCGCCGATCCAAAGTTCCAGGCCTTCATCGAAGGCTGGGGCGACAAGTTCGCGGCCTGGATCGCCAAGATGAACGGCTAAGGCCATGGCCCTCTCCGTCGATCGCATCGAGACCGCCGGCCCGCGCAATGTGCTGGGTCCCCGCCACCAGAACCGCCTGATCATCGCGCCCCAGGAGCATGGGCCCTACAGCCCCTTCCTGTTCCTGGCCGAGGACTGGTTCGCCCCGCCCGCCGGCTTCCCCGCCCACCCCCATCGGGGCATGGAGACGGTGACCTTCGTCCTCGAAGGCCAGATGATCCATGAGGACCACACCGGCGCCCATGGCGAGCTGGAGGCCGGCGATATCCAGTTCATGACCGCCGGCGGCGGGGTGATGCATTCGGAGATGCCAGGGCCTCGCGGCGTCCATTCCCTGCAGCTGTGGCTGAACCTGCCGGCGGCCAAGAAGATGACGCCGGCCCGCTATGGCGACCAGCGGGCGAGCGACGCCGCGCGCGTCACCGGCGAGGGCTATGAGGCCAGGCTCTATGCCGGCGAGCTCGGCGGCTCGAGCCGCCCCCACGGCAGCCTCTGGCCGCTGGCCCTGATGGATCTGCGCCTGGAAGCGGGCGCGACGCTGTCCCTGCCCCTCAAGGCCGGCTGGCGGGGCTTCCTGCTGGTCCTGGAGGGCGAGGTCCAGGTCGGGGCCGACTTGGCCGCCGTGAAGGCCGACCAGCACGCCTGGGCGCATGCCACAGGCGCCGACGACATCCTGCCCGTGATGGCCCAGACCCCCGCGCGCGCCCTCTTCTACGCCGCCCCCGTCATCGACGAGCCCGTGGTCGCCCACGGCCCGTTCGTGATGAACACGGTGGACGAGATCCGGCAGGCGTTCCTGGATTATCAGACGGGAAGGCTAACGACGGCGAGGGGCTGAGACGCCGCAGACGACACGCTGAAGTTATTGCATCCGCCAAGCCCAAAGCTAAGGTTGCATGAGATATTGGGGGGAGCGATATGCGCAGCACAATCTTGGCGCTGGTCATGGCCTTGGGCCTTGGCGGGACAGCGGCCGCAGGGGTCCACGGGGATGATCTCACCCGGTGCCTGATCACCAAGACATCGGTGGAGGACCAGCAGGAATTCATGGCTTTTAGCTTCATCGCCATCGCGCAGCATCCTGCAGTTCGCCCATATTCCCGATCGACGCCGGAACAGCTCGACTATCTCCAGGGGCGGGCGGCCAGCGTTCTCGAGCGGTCTCTGACGGAGGTCTGCCGGGCTGAGGCGATCAGCGCTCTAAGATATGAAGGGGTGAGCGTGATCCCCAACGCATTCCAGGCGTTTGGCCAAGCCGCCACAACCGGTCTTATGAGCGATCCTGCGGTGACCCAGGGCCTGAAGGGGATGGGCGAAAAAATGGACAGCAGCAAGCTGGAGGCGCTTGTGGCCGAAAGCGCTGCGAACTGAGCTCCCTCCCTCATTGACTTTGGTCTGCGGATTCGTATTGTCCGCGGCTCATTCGAAATGACTGCCGGGGTAAGCGCGCTTGCCCGGCCCCGCGAGGACCGACCATGGCGAAGCCAGCTTCCATCAAGATCCGCCTGAACTCCTCGGCGGACACCGGCTTTTTCTACGTGACCAAGAAGAACGCCCGCACCAAGACCGACAAGCTGGTCATGAAGAAGTACGATCCCGTCGTGCGCAAGCACGTGGAATTCCGCGAAGGCAAGATCAAGTAGGATCGCCTCGCGACGAGCGAACAAGGAAACGCCCGGCTGGATCAGCCGGGCGTTTTGCGTTTCGTCCCTTGAAGGTCCCGGATCGTTTTACGCCGCCCGGGCGATGACCTTGTTGCGGCCTGAGGACTTGGCCTCATAGAGCCCCTCGTCCGCGCGCTTGAGCAGGGCGTCGGGGGTGTCGTCGGGGCCCAGGGTCGCGGCGACGCCGATGGAGATGGTGGCGGTCAAAAGCTCGGTCCCATGGGCCACGCGGAACGGTGAGCCGGCCACGTGCAGGCGGATGCGCTCGGCGATGCGTTCGGCGTCCTCGATCCGGGTGCCCGGCATGACCACCACGAATTCCTCACCCCCGTAGCGGCAGGGCAGATCGACGGCGCGCACGTTTGAGGCCAGGCGGACCGCGAACTCCCGCAGCACCTCATCGCCCACGTCGTGGCCGTAGCCGTCATTGATCTTCTTGAAGTGATCGATATCGATCAGCAGCGCCGCCACCGGCTCGCCTCCATGGGCGGCGCGCTTGACCAGGGCGTCGAGCTGGCCGGCCATGTAGCGGCGGTTGTGCAGGCCGGTGAGCTGGTCGGTGACCGCCAACTCCAGGGAATGGTCGAGATTGTCCCGCAGATAGTCGGTGTAGCGCTTGCGGCGGATCTGCGTCCGCGCCCGGGCCGACAGCTCCTGGGGATCGATGGGCTTGGCCAGCAGGTCGTTGACGCCGATTTCCAGGGCCTTCATCAGCCGCGGCCGCTCGTCGAAATCGACAACGGCCAGGATCGGCAGGTGGCGCGTCGCCTCGTCAGAACGGATCTGGGCCGAGAAACGCAGGCCGTCGAAGCTGCGGGCCGTGGCGTTGACGATCACCAGGTCCACCGGCCCCCGGGCCGTCAGCAGGGCCTTGTCCGGCTCGGATTCGATCACCGGGCGATGTTCGATGGAAAGCTCCGAGGCGATCCGCTGGGCCTGGCGCTCGTGATCGTCGACGATCAGCACCCGGCCGCCCGTGCCGCCCAGGCGAGAGCCGGCGCCGGCGATGACGCCGATCCGCCGGCCCGAGGCCTCGCGCACCCGCAGCTCGTCGATCACGGTCTTCAAGCGGGTCAGGCTGCGCACCCGGGCGAACAGCATGACGTCGTCGATAGGCTTGGTCAGGAACTCGTCGGCGCCGGCCTCCAGGCCCGCGATCCGATCGGCGCGGCCATCCAGGGCGGTGACCAGCACCACCGGCACGTGACGGGTCTCAGGATCGTCCTTCAGCCGGCGGCAGACCTGGAACCCGTCCATGCCCGGCATCATCACGTCCAGCAGCACGATGTCGGGTTGCTCGGCCGCCGCCATGGCCAGGGCGGTGGGGCCGTCATAGGCCGTCAGGACCTCGTAATATTCGGCCGTGAGCTTGGCCTCGAGGAGACGGACATTGGCCTCGATATCGTCCACGACCAGGATGCGTGCGGACATGGCGGTCTATCCCAGCAGGCGGCGGATGGTGTCGAGGAAGTGCGACACCGAGATCGGCTTGGAAATATAGGCCTCGCAGCCGCCTTCGCGAATGCGTTCTTCGTCGCCCTTCATGGCGAAGGCGGTGACGGCGACGACGGGAATGCCCGCCAGCTCGTCGTCTTCCTTCAGCCACTTGGTGACTTCCAGGCCCGAAATCTCGGGCAGCTGGATGTCCATCAGAATGAGGTCGGGACGGTGCTCTCGGGCCAAAGAGAGGGCTTGCAGGCCTTCACGGGTCTGCAGGGTCTCGTACCCTTGCGCGTCGAGCAGGTCATGAAACAGCTTCATGTTCAGCTCGTTATCCTCGACGATGAGGACCTTCTTGGCCATGGTCGTCTCGACGATGCTCTTTTTCGGACGGCGAATCTTCCGCCGACCCCACCTTTGGCCCCTTTGATCCCACGAATATCCTTAAACTGGCGTTAGCCGCACGAGAGAGCCCCACGAGAGACCCAGTGGTCGAGACGCCGCACCCTTCCGCCCCACCTGACGCGGTCGCCGCCAGCGCGACGGCTGCGGCCACGCCAGCGGGCCCGCCCCGCGCCAGGGCGCCTGACCTGGCGGGCCTGGGCCTGGACATCGCCCGCCCCTTGGTGATCGTCGATGTGGACGAGGTGCTGGGCCACTTCATGGAGGGCTTCGGCGCCTTCCTGGCCGGGCGCGGCCTGGAGTTCCGGGTCGAGCGTTTCGCCTTGTTTCAAAACATCTATCAGCCAGGCGCGACCGAGCACCTGCCGATCGAAGAGGGCCGGCGGCACTATGAGGACTTCTTCCGCTATGGGTCGGGTGAGATGCGGGTGGCCGAGGGCGCAGCCGAGGCCCTGCGCCGCCTGTCGGAGCAAGCCGGGGTGGTCATCCTGACCAATGCCCCGGGCCAGGGCCGGCTGGCCCGCGCCCGCTGGCTGGGTCGGCACGATCTCGACTATCCTCTGCTGCTCAATTCGGGGCCAAAGGGGCCGCTGGCCGCCGCGCTGGTCGATCAGACGAAGGGGCCGGCCGCCTTCATCGACGACCTGCTGCCCAACCTGGATTCGGTGGCCGAGGCCGCGCCGGCCGTGGCCCGCTTTCAGCACGTGGCTGATCCCCGCCTGAGACCCTTGGCGCCCAGCGCGCCTCATCGCCACACCCGGATCGACGACTGGGACGCGCTGCGCATCGCCATCGCCGACTCGATCTCCTGACCGGCGCGCCCTTGTCATGATCCGCATCGGCGTCGATTTCGGCGGCACCAAGATCGAAGCGGCCGCCCTGGACCGCGAGGGCGCGGTCATAGCCCGGCTGCGAGTCCCTAATCCCGGGGCCTATCGCTCGGCCCTCGCCGCCGTCGCCGATCTGATCGCGCAGGTCGAGCAGGCGGCAGGCGGCCGGGCCGATCGGATCGGCGTCGGGATGCCCGGGTCCATCTCGCCGCGCAGCGGGCTGATCCGCAACGCCAACTCCGTCTGGCTGAACGACGAGCATTTCGCCGCCGACCTGGAGGCCACCCTGCAGCGCCCGGTGCGCCTGGCCAACGACGCCAACTGCCTGGCCCTGTCGGAGGCGGCCGATGGCGCAGGCGCCGGGGCGCGGGTGGTGTTCGCGGCCATCCTGGGCACGGGCTGCGGCGGCGGCCTGGTGGTGGACGGCCGCCTGGTGGAGGGCCGCAACGGCGTGGCCGGCGAGTGGGGCCACAGCCCCCTGCCCTGGGCCACGGCGGAGGAGCATCCCGGCCCCGCCTGCTGGTGCGGGCGGCGGGGCTGCCTGGAGACCTGGATTTCGGGCCCGGCCTTCGAGGCCGATCATGGCGCCGGGCTGAAGGCGCCGGAAATCATCGCCCGGGCCAGGGCCGGCGACGCCGTCGCCCAGGCCGCGTTCGCCCGCTATGTGGACCGCCTGGGCCGCGCCCTGGCCGTGGTGGTCGACCTGATCGATCCGGATGTCATCGTGCTCGGCGGCGGCATGTCCAATGTGGCCGAGCTCTATGAGCGCCTACCCGCCGCGCTGGCGCCCCACGTCTTCGCAGACGGGGTCGAGACGCCCGTCCGCTCGGCGCTCCATGGTGATTCGTCCGGCGTACGCGGGGCGGCCTGGCTCTGGCCGCTCTCATGAAGGCGCTCTGCCGTGACTGCCTGTGGACCGGACAAGCCCCCGCCGCCCGGCGCTGCCCGTCCTGCGGCTCGCCGCGCCTCGCGGCCCATGAGGAGTTGATGGACCTCTCCATGGCCCATCTGGACTGCGACGCCTTCTACGCCTCGGTGGAAAAACGCGATCGACCCGAACTGCGCGACAAGCCGGTGATTGTCGGCGGCGGGGTGCGCGGGGTGGTGACCACCTGCTGCTACATGGCCCGGGTCTATGGGGTGCGCTCGGCCATGCCGATGTTCAAGGCCCTGGCCGCCTGCCCCCAGGCCGTGGTGATCAAGCCGGACTTCGCCAAGTACCGCGCGGAGAGCCGCATCATCATGGGGCTGATGGCCGAGTTGACCCCCTTGGTGCAGCCCCTCTCCCTGGACGAGGCCTGGATGGACCTGTCGGGCACCGAGCGCCTGCATGGCGCGCCGCCGGCCGTGACGCTGGCCCGGCTGCAGGGGCGGATCGAGCAGGCGACGGGGCTTACCGTCTCCATCGGTCTGGCCCCTAACAAGTTCCTGGCCAAGATCGCTTCGGACCTCGACAAGCCGAGGGGCTTCTCGGTGATCGGGACCGCCGAGGCGCGCAGCTTTCTGGCGCCGCGGCCCGTGGGCCTGCTGCCCGGAGTCGGGCCAGCCATGGTGAAGTCCCTGGAAACCGCCGGCCTGCGCGCCATCGGCGACATCGCCCGGGCCGAGCAGAAGGACCTGGCCCGCCGGTTCGGCGCCCATGGCCTGCGGCTCTACGACCTGGCCCACGGCCGCGACACCCGCCCCGTCGATCCTGACCAGACCCGCAAGGGAATCAGCGCCGAGACCACCTTCAACTCAGACCTCGCCGACTATGACGCCCTGGAAGATCGCCTGGCGCCCCTCTGCGAGCGGGTCGCCCGACAGGCGCGGGCGGGTGGCGTCTCCGGCCGCGTGGTGACGCTGAAGCTCAAGACGCCGGACTTCCGCATCCTGACCCGGCGCAAGGCGCTGGCCGTGCCGACTCAGACCGCCCGCACGCTGTTCGCGGCCGGGCGAGAACTGCTGCGCCGCGAGGCCGATGGTCGCAGCTATCGCCTGATCGGCATCGGTCTGGCCGAGCTGGGCCCGGCCGGCGCGGGCGAGG
>NZ_JBALUY010000085.1:0-12854 GCF_036963605.1 Phenylobacterium sp.
CGATGTGAGCGAGGGCTCGGGGGGCCTCGTGCGCCGCCGCTGCCCCTAGGCGTCCTCCCTAGGCGTCCTGGGGCAGGGCCTGGACGAAGGCCGCGACCGCCGCCCAGAGGGCCTGGTCGTGGCCAATCCAGAGGTGGCCGCCGTCGGCGAACATCAGCAGTTCGGCGGCAGGCGCGGTTCGGGCCACGTGGGCGGCGGCCCGGTCGGTTCCGTAGAGGTCGTCGCGGGCGGCGATGGCCAGCACCGGGCACGCGATCTGCTCCAGGTCGTAGGGCGGCGGCGCGCCCGAGGTCGCCCCATCCATGATCAGGCCGTCCCGTCGCCGGCTGATCGGCAGGATGTGGAACAGGGTCTCGCGCGCCCGACGGCGCTCTGAGGCCGTGGTCCTGGCCAGCAGGGCCGGGTCGGTCCCCAGGACCGTACGGGTCATGAGGTCCGGGGCGGTCCTCATCCCCAGCCAGAACACCAGGTCCGAGCCCAGGGCGCCCCGGATGAGGGCGTCGACCACGGGCGGGGCTGGCGCCCGGGCGCCCGGCGGCCGGTCCGGCGCATAGAGGGCCGGGGCGACCAGGACCAGGCCCCGGCAGAGGTCCGGATGGCGAATGGCCAGCTGGGTCGCCGACAGGGCGCCGGCCGAGCCCCCGAGGATCACCGCCTGATCCACGCCGAGTTCGCGCAGCAATTCGGCCAAGGCGTCGGCCTGCCTGTCCGGGGTGGCGTCCGCCGGCATGGGGCTTTGCAGATAGCCGAACCGCGAGGGCGCAATCCGCCGCACGCCATTCAGGGGCTCGGAAAAGGCCAGACCCTGGTCGAAGCCGCCGCCGCTGCCATGGATAATCAGGACGGCGGGTCCCTGGCCAGCCTCGGCGTATTCCACCGGCCCGACGGCGGTCTCGACCACCTGGCTGCGCCCAGCCAGGGCGGCGTGGCCCAGGGCCATGTCGCGGCGATAGGCGCGCGCGCCCACTCCAAGTCCGGCCAGGACAGCCAGGGACAAGGCGGCGAGCAGGCCTGTGGTGAGCGGGCGCAAGGGCGGCGTCTCCAGGTTCGCGGACCTGAGAGGACGCCGCCTGCGGCGGTCCCGCCATGACGCCGGTCAAATCCCGCCCCCGAAGGGGCGGGATGCAAGATCAGGCGCCGGCGGCCTGGGCCTTACGCTCGCGACGACGGCGGGTGAGGATGTGCTCGGTATAGCCGTTGGGCTGGACGCGGCCTTCGAATACCAGCTCCAGGGCGGCCTGGTAGGCGACGCTGGCGTCGAGATCAGGGCCCATCGGTTGATAAAGCGCGTCGCCGGCGTTCTGGCCGTCGACCACCTTGGCCATGCGGGCGAAGGTCTCGCGCACCTGGGCCTCCGTGCAGACGCCATGGTGCAGCCAGTTGGCGATGTGCTGGCTGGAGATGCGCAGGGTCGCCCGGTCCTCCATCAGCCCGACGTCATGAATGTCCGGCACCTTCGAGCAGCCGACCCCGTGGTCGATCCAGCGCACCACATAGCCGAGAATGCCCTGCACGTTGTTGTCCAGCTCCTGGGCCACGTCGGCGGCGTTCCAGTTGGACTTGGCCAGGGGCACGGTCAGCAGATCTTCGAGGCCCGTGGGCTCGGTTGAGTCCATCGAGGCCTGCAGGGCGGCAACGTCCACCTGATGATAGTGCAGGGCATGCAGGACCGCGGCCGTAGGCGAGGGGACCCAGGCGGTGTTGGCGCCGGCCTTGGGGTGGCCGATCTTGGCGGCCAGCATGTCCTTCATCATGTCGGGCGCAGCCCACATGCCCTTGCCGATCTGGGCGCGGCCGATGAAGCCTGTGGCCAGGCCGATCTCGACATTGCGCTTCTCATAGGCCGGCAGCCACGGCTCGGCCTTCATGGCGTCCTTGCGGACCATGGGGCCGGCTTCCATGGCGGTGTGGATTTCATCGCCGGTGCGGTCCAGGAAGCCGGTGTTGATGAACACGATCCGCTCGCGGGCGGCATGGATGCAGGCCTTCAGGTTGGCGCTGGTGCGGCGCTCTTCGTCCATGACGCCGATCTTGACGGTGTTGCGCGCGATGCCCAGCGCGTCCTCGACCAGGTCGAACAGGCGCACGGCCAGGGCCACCTCGTCGGGGCCATGCATCTTGGGCTTCACCACATAGATGGAGCCTGCCGGGCTGTTGGCCTTCTGGCCCTTCAGGTCGTGCAAGGCCGCAGCCACGGTGATCAGGGCGTCGACGGCGGTTTCATAGGCGTCCTGGCCGTCATAGCGCACCATGTCGGTGGTCATGTGGTGGCCGACATTGCGCACCAGCAGCAGGCTGCGGCCGCGCAGGGTCAGGTCCGAGCCGTCCGGAGCGGTATAGACCCGGTCGGCTTCCAGTCGGCGGGTCTCGGTGCGGCCGCCCTTGGGGAAGCTCGCCTCCAGGTCGCCGCGCATCAGGCCCAGCCAGTTGCGATAGACGCCCGTCTTGTCCTCGGCGTCCACGGCGGCGACTGAATCCTCGCAGTCCTGGATAGCGGTCAGCGCGGCTTCCACCAGCACGTCGGCGACCCCGGCCGGGTCGTCCTTGCCGATATTGCTCGACCGGTCGACCAGGATCTCCAGGTGCAGGCCGTTGTGGCGCAGCAGCACGCCGTCGGGGGCATCCTTCGATCCGCGCCAGCCGGCCAGCTGGCCGTCGGTGGCGAGCTTGGCCTCGGTCCCGTCCTTCAGGCTGACCACCAGGTCCTGGCCCTTGATGGCGTAGCTGACCGCGTCGGCGTGGGAGCCGCTCGACAGCGGGGCGACCTGATCCAGCAGCTGACGGGCATAGGCGATGACCTTGCCGCCGCGCTCGGGATCATAGCCCTTGCCGCCGGTGGGCGGCTCCAGGGCGTCGGTGCCGTAGAGGGCGTCATAGAGGCTGCCCCAGCGCGCATTGGCGGCGTTCAGGGCGTAGCGGGCATTGGACACCGGCACGACGAGCTGCGGGCCGGCCAGCCGGGCGATCTCGGGATCGACGTTCTGGGTGTCGATCTTGAAGGCCGGCGGGGCGGGCAGCAGATAGCCGATCTCGCGCAGGAAGGCGGTCTGTTCGGAGACGCTGACATCCTGGTCGCGGCGCTCGCGCCACCAGGCGTCGATGGTGCTCTGCAGCTCGTCGCGGCGCTTGAGCAGCTCGGCGTTGCGCGGGGTGAAATCAGCGAGGATGTTCTCCAGCGCCGCCCAGAAGGCCTTCGGCTCTACGCCCGTGCCCGGCAGCAGTTCGCCTTCGACAAAGGCGTGCAGAAGATCGTCGACCGAAAGGGTGTTGCTGATGTCCATGCGCGTAACCGGGCTCTCGATAAGGCGTTCTCGACGCCGCCACGCTTAGGCGACGTCCTTGCTCGGCCGCTTTACTGCACGGAAGCGCGCCGCTTTGAAGCCCCTATCGCGAGGGAGGCTCCCGTCCCGCGCGCACCTGCCTGCCGGCCGAGCCCGGAGATTGCCGGATGAAGCTTGCGCAGGCGAGGGCGTGATCGCGGAAATCCTTGCAGTCGATCGCCCATCCTGGGGAAGACATCGCCCCGCGGTTCAGTTGTCAGAAAATCCGAACGGCGCGCTGGTCCGCCGGATGTCGTCCACCAGGATCTGGCGGCCGATGGGCGGGGCCGAGCGGGCGGTGCAGTCGGTCCGGTGGCAGAGCCGGCAGGTGACGCCGATGGGGGTGGCCGTCTCCGGGCCTGGGCGGCCTTGGGTATAGATCAGCCGGTCAGCGTGTTCGGCCGCGCACCCCAGGGCGATGGCGCGCTCGACCCGCTGGGCCCCATAGGCGCCACCGCCGGCGCTGACCGTGCGGGCGATGGAGAAGAAGCGCTGGCCGTCGGGCAGCTCCAGCCATTGGGTGACGATCTGGCGGGGCGTGCGGAAGGCGTGGTGCACCGACCACAGGGGACAGCCGCCCCCGTGGCGGGCGAAAGGGAATCCCGCCCCGTCCAGGCGCTTGGAGACATTGCCCGCCTCGTCCACCCGGATGAAGAAGAAGGGCACCCGTTCCTGGCCGGGCTTCTGCAGGGTCGTCATCCGGTGAGCGGTCTGCTCGAAGCTGGCGGCGAACTGTCGGGCCAGGGCCTCGACGTCATAGCGCCGGGCCTCCACCGCCCTGGCGAAGGCGGTGTAGGGCATGAGGATGGCGGCGGCCGCATAGCTGGCGAGCGCCCTTCTCGTCAGGCGCTCGCCGCTCTCGGTGGCGAAGGCGCCCTCGGCGAGCACGGCGGCGACCTCAGGGCGCATCTCCAGATAGGCCAGTTGCAGGGCCAGCTGGAAGGTCTGGCTGGCGGTGTCCAGGGAGTCGTCCAGCAGGATCTCCTTGCGGTGCTGGTCGAGCCGCCGGACCGAGCCGACCATCACGTTAGCCGGCAGGCGTCGCACCCGCAGGCCATGGCGGGCCTTCAGATAGCCGGTCAGGCCCTCATGGCTGGCGACGTTCTGGGCTAGGCGCTCGGCGGCGTCGTCCAGGGTAGGGAAGTTGTTGCTGCGCGCGGCCAGGAACCGGCGGGATTCCGCCACCGGGTCGGGCGCCTCGGCGCCGCCGCCTGTGGCGTGCGCTTCGGCGGTGCGGTCGGCTAGGGCCAGCTGTTCTTCCTGATAGGCGGTGTAGAGGCGCAGCAGGGCCTCGGTGACGCCGGGAAAATTGGTGGCCGCGTCGCCGGTTTCGAAGGAGGGCAGGTCGATGTCGGCGAACATCGGGTCCTTCAGCACCGCCTGCAGCCGGGCGGCGTCGTCGGAGTCGGCGTTGCCCGCCAGCGCGGCCACGTCGATGCGATAGGTCTGGGCCAGGCGCAGCAGCATCTCGGCGCTGAGCGGGCGGTGGTTGCGTTCCAGGAGTGCGATATAGGAGGCCGAGACCTCCAGGTCAGAGGCCATGTCGGCCTGGGTCAGGCCCAGGTCTCGACGCATCCGTCGCAGATTAGCGCCCACATAAAGGCGGCGGTCGATGGACATGGAAATTGTCTACCGCGGAGTGGCCATCCTTACAACCTTACAAGCAAATTCTGTAAAGTTTGACATCCCAACTTCACAGGGGGTTCCGCCCCGGCGGTCAGACCCTGTAGGAGCGCCCTCAAATCCCCGGCGGATTTCGAGGAGAAGCGTAATGGCCTACCAAGATCACATCACCAAGATGGGTGAGCTCATCCAGAGCAAGAACGGGACCTGGGACGGGATCAACCCGGAATCCGTGGCCCGCATGCGTCTGCAGAACCGGTTCCAGACCGGCCTGGACATCGCCCGCTACACCGCGGCGATCATGCGCAAGGACATGGAGGCCTATGACGCCGACTCGTCCAAGTACACCCAGTCGCTGGGTTGCTGGCACGGCTTCATCGGCCAGCAGAAGATGATCTCGATCAAGAAGCACTTCGGCAACACCGACCGTCGCTACCTCTACCTGTCGGGCTGGATGGTCGCGGCCCTGCGCTCGGACTTCGGCCCGCTGCCCGACCAGTCGATGCACGAGAAGACCTCGGTCCCGGCCCTGATCGAAGAGCTCTACACCTTCCTGCGCCAGGCTGACGCCCGCGAACTGGGCATGATGTACCGCGACATCGACGCCGCCCGCGCCGCCGGCGACAAGGCCAAGGAAAAGACCCTTCTGGACGCCGTCGACAACTATCAGACCCACGTGGTTCCGATCATCGCCGACATCGATGCGGGCTTCGGCAACGCCGAGGCGACCTATCTGCTGGCCAAGAAGATGATCGAAGCCGGCGCCTGCGCCCTGCAGATCGAAAACCAGGTCTCCGACGAAAAGCAGTGCGGCCACCAGGACGGCAAGGTCACCGTGCCGCACGAGGACTTCATCCAGAAGATCCGCGCCTGCCGCTACGCCTTCCTGGAACTGGGCGTGGACGACGGCATCATCGTCACCCGCACCGACTCGCTTGGCGCTGGCCTGACCAAGCAGATCGCCGTCAGCCATGAGCCGGGCGACCTGGGCGACCAGTACAACAGCTTCCTGGACTGCGACGAGGTCGACGCCTCGCAGGTCGGCAACGGCGACGTCATCATCAGCCGCAACGGCAAGCTGCTGCGTCCCAAGCGCCTGCCGTCCAACCTGTTCCAGTTCCGTGAAGGCACCGGCGCCGACCGCTGCGTGCTGGACTCCATCGTCTCGCTGCAGAACGGCGCCGACCTCCTGTGGATCGAAACCGAGAAGCCGCACGTCGAGCAGATCGCCTCGATGATGGACAAGGTCCGCGAGGTCATCCCGAACGCCAAGCTGGTCTACAACAACAGTCCGTCGTTCAACTGGACCCTGAACTTCCGCCAGCAGGTCTATGACGCCTACAAGGCGGCCGGTAAGGATGTCTCGGCCTATGACCGCGACAAGCTGATGAGCATCGACTACGACGCCTCCGAGCTGGCGATCGAAGCCGACGAGAAGATCCGCACCTTCCAGGCCGACGGCGCCAAGCGGGCCGGCATCTTCCACCACCTGATCACCCTGCCGACCTATCATACCGCGGCCCTGTCCACCGACAACCTGGCCAAGCGCTACTTCGGCGACGAAGCCATGCTCGGCTACGTGAAGCAGGTGCAGCGTGAGGAAATCCGCCAGGGCATCGCCTGCGTGAAGCACCAGAACATGTCCGGTTCGGACATTGGTGACGATCACAAGGAGTACTTCGCCGGTGAAGCCGCGCTGAAGGCCGGCGGCGTCCACAACACCATGAACCAGTTCGGCTAAGGCTGGCGGTTCAAGGCCGAGACGGAGGGCCCGGGGTTCGACCCCGGGCCCTTTTTCGTACGCGCTGGCTGCGGCCGAAAGGTTCCTCCCAGACGCGAAAATGATCCCGGGAACAACCCGTCGCCCTGCGGCTTCCTTCACCACAAATGGGAGCCGACACATGTTCAAATCTATACTGACCCTGACCGCCGCCGCGGCGCTGCTGGCCGCCTGCGGCAACAATGATCAGGCCGCCGAGACCGACCAGACCGAGGGTCCAATGGTCTCGGCCTCCGAAGCCCCCCGGAACGAGGCGATCGACACCGATCCCAACACCGGCGCCGACGGCCAGACCCCGGGCGCCAACTCGTTTACCGAAGGCCAGGCGCGGAGCGCCATCGAGGAGGCCGGCTACACCGAAGTCGGCCCTCTGACCCAGAACGCCGAGGGCTTCTGGCAGGGCACGGCCATGCAGTCCGGCGCGCCGGTGCAGGTCTCCGTCGATTACCGCGGCGAAGTGACCACTCAGTAGTCGCGCCGCCCGTCCCCCCAAATTACGGAGTTGATCCTATGACCAAGACCATCACCCGGCTGTTCGACAGCCACACCCAGGCCCTGGCCGCCATCGACGATCTCGAGCGCGCAGGCGTCGACCACGACCGCATCAGCATCATCTCGAACAACGCTGACAACTGGCACGCCGGCCACAAACATCCGGCCGCAGGCGACGATGCGGGTCCGCTGGGCGATCGCAACGGCGACGGCGAGAACGACGTGGCCGACGGCGCCGGCAAGGGCGCCACGACCGGCGGTCTGATCGGCGGGGCCGGCGGCCTGCTGGCGGGCCTCGGCATGCTGGCCATTCCAGGCCTTGGCCCGGTGGTCGCCGCCGGCTGGCTCGCCTCGACGGCGGTCGGCGCAGCCGTGGGCGCGGCGGCGGGCGGCGCCACAGGCGGCCTGCTGGGCGCCCTGAAGGAAGCCGGCCATTCGGACGAGGACGCCAACGTCTATGCCGAGGGCGTTCGTCGGGGCGGCACCCTGGTCAGCGTCAAGGCCAAGGGCGACGACACCGAGCGGGTCGAACAGATCCTGGTTCAGCAGCGCGGCGTCGACGCCGCCATGCGCGGGCCGGCCTACCGCGAGTCTGGCTGGGCGAGCTTCGATCACAACGCCCAGCCCTATAGCCGCGACGAGGTGGCCCAGGAGCGCCTGCGCTACCAGGAGCCACGGTCCTTCGCCGCCGATGTGAGCGGCGAGCCGCGCCCGGTCGACACCGACCGGCGCGCCAGCGACACGGCCGTTGTGACACCGATCCGCGGCGCCGACGTCTGATCGGAGCCATAGCACGACGAGATCGCCCCCGGCCTGCAGAGGCCGGGGGCGTTTTCATATCCGCCTCAGCGATCGGTGATCCCGTAGGGCGAGAAGGGTTTGCGGCGAAAGGCGAGCCAGACTGTGAGCATCAGGACCAGGGCTGCGCCGGCATAACCCGCAGCGCCCACGAGGGGCTTTGGTCCCCACTCGGCGACGCCCACCGCCGCCAGGCCCCAGGCGACGGCCAGGCCATAGGTGGGGGCCTTTATGCGCTCGGCCACGATGGCGGCGATGAGCGTCGTGATCCCTATCCCTGCCAGGGCCGGCGCCAGGGGATGAGCCGGATCGATCGCCCCCTGGGCCGTGAGAACGGTCAGGATATTCACCGCCGAGGCGACCGTCAGCCAGCCGGCGAGTAGGCCCAGGGGCCAGACCACGAGGTAGCGGGACAGGCCGATCAGGCCGAGATCCCGCACCCTGGCGGCGATCAGACCCCAGGTCACAGCGCCGGTTGAGGCCAGGATGATGACCACAGTCGCCCAGTCGAGGTCGGCGGCCGAGGCGATGATCCACAGGCCGCAGCCCAGGCCGGCCACGGCTGACGGCCAGCCCACGCTGGCCATCAGATGGGGTTCGGCCCGGCCCGGCAGCGCCTGGAAGACCGCATAGAGGGCCAGCCCCGCATAGATGACGCCCCAGATCGAGAAGGCGTAGCCCGCGGCTCGAAGCGTCTGGTCGCCGTCGTTGGAGAATTCGGCCGCCGTTTGCCCCCATCCTGTCAGGGCCTGCAGGGCGGGAACCATGATGGCAAAGGTGACCGCGGCGATCACTGCAATCTTCCTGCCGGCGGTACTGTCGTTCATGTCACACCTGTGGGGCCATGGCTCAAGCTTGCTGCGGGTCCTAACCCGCGCCGAACCAAAAGGATCAGCGGCGCGATCGTGGGGCCGGAATTCTCGCCCTATGTCGAGCAGGCGACAAACTTGGCCATGGGCGCCATGCTTAGTGCAGCTAAGGTTGGTGCGCACAGGGTGGGGCGGCGATGTCGGAACATGAGGGCGAGGGCGATGCGGAGGCGGCCTCCGAGGTTCGCCATCGCACCGCAAACACCCTGCAGCTTCTGGCCACCCTGGCGCGGATGCGGGGGCAGAAAACCTCGGACCTCGAAGCCCGTCGGCAAATGACCTGGATGGCCGAGGCGATCGGCGCCCTCGGCGCCCTGGAGCGTCGCCGTTCCGGCGACACCGTGGATTTCGCCGGCTATCTGGAAGAAATGGCTCAGGTCTGGCGCCGTCGCCAGGCCGGCCGGGCGGTGGAGGTGCTGGTTGAGGTCGACGACCTCAAGATCCGCGACCAGGCGGCCTCGACCCTGGCCCTGATCACGAACGAACTTGTCGGCAACGCCCTGACCCACGGCCTGATCGGCACCGAGGCGCGGCTGATCCATATCACCCTGCGCCGGAACCCCGGCGGCGTGGCGCAGCTTATCGTGGCCGATGGGGGCCCCGGCTTCGATCCGGCCGCCGCGGAAGGTCGGGAGCGGTTCGGGCTCTGGCTGGCGCGGAGTCTGGCGGGACAGGTTCGGGGCGAACTGGCGCTTCTGCGAGGCCCGAATGGCGGAGTCAGGGCTCAGCTGACGTTTCCGACGTGACCGGACGTTCCGCCGCGGGCGGAAGACGGTCATAGTTTCGGCGCACAACGCTGTAGCATTCGCAGGCTGAGGCCTCGAGCAGGCTACGGTCGATGATGTCCACCTGGCCCCGCCGGTAGCGGATCGCGCCCTTGTCCTGCAGGCTGCGCGCCACGGCGGTCACCGTCGTACGCTGAACCCCCAGTATGTCGGCGAGGTATTCCTGGGTCAGGGACAAGGTGTGGCCCTCGACCCGGTCATGGCAGGACAGCATCCAGCGACAGAAGCGCTCCTCGACTGAATGCAGGGCGTTGCAGGCCACCGACTGGGTGACATTGGCGTAGAGGCCCTCACCGTGGGCGTCCACCAAGTCTCTGAGGGCCGGGCTGACGGTCCAGGCCTCGTGGATGACTGCGGCGCTCAGGCGCAGCGCCCGTCCCTTGCCCTGGACCACAGCTCGGCTGATCGCCGTCCGTTGGCGGATGGCCGCAGGCAGTCCGACGGCTCCTTCCGGCCCAATCATCGCGGACTCGATGGCCGCCCCATTCTCCATCAGGGTCATCAGCGAAACGACGCCCACGAGCGGAAAATAGACGTGATCTATACGGTCGCCGGGCTCATGGAGGGTGCGGCCCCGCTCGAGTTCGAACTGGACCAGATGCGGGGACAGACGCTCGAATTCGCCGGGGGGGAGCGCGGCCAGGAGCCTGTTCTGCAAGGGGGGTACGGCCTCTGCATCGGGAATCACACATCGCCCCAGGGGCGAAGCGGGAAGTTATCGATCTCGTGCGGTGGAGACTGTCGAGGACTCGACACTGGGTGATGGCCGGGGCTCCGATAAAGACCGGAAGCCGATGATTTCGGAAAATCCCCGCCTGATATTGTTCAGAAATTATGTCGGATGGCCGACCTAGATTCCCTGGGACGTCTTGCCGCAGGCCGTGCGGCCTTCGTCTAATCCTGATGCAGCGCCTCTCTACGCTTTCGCCCTGAATCCCTGAGCAAGAAAAAAGGCCCTGAAACCGGGAGATTTTCTCTTAGTGGAAGCGCACCTCGGCGGGGGAGCCCAGCTCCGGCGTATGTCCCGTGGCGTTGGCCTTGGCGATCTCCCAGGCGAAGCGCACCGGTCCAGCTTCGGAAATCCATACCTGGGCGCCATCGCAGTCCAGGCAGAGAAGGGTCAGGGCCGGATCGTCCTTGCCCTCGGGATACCAGGCCGCCACGACAGCGTTCCAATAGCGGTCCATGCGGTTCCGATCATGCTGGACGCTCAGCCGCCCGCCAATACAGGCGCGGAAGTCCCGCTGCTGAAGCACGAACATGGCCGCGTGCCCGGCGCCGATTTCGCGCACCAGATCCGTATTGTTGCGGGTGAAGAACCAAAGCCGGTGGGCCTCGGCCTGTACGAAGGCGGTCATGGGCTGCAGATGGTGGGTCTCGCCTCCGACGATCCCCAGCATGCCGACCTGGTGATTTTCGATCTCGTTCCAGAGGCGACGCTCGATGGTCGCCGCATCCTTGGTGTCGACAGTCATGGCCGGGCTCCTTCCGATCCTGCGGAATCAACCCGTCCTTGAGGCGTGGAGTTCCCTCGCCGCAGGTTCTAGGCGAAGTACAGAAATGCCAGCGCCGCTGAGCCCAGGGCGATCCGGTACCAGGCGAAGGGCGCAAAGCCATACTTGCCAACGATGGTCACCAGGGTCTTGACCACCAGCAGGGCGGTCAGGAAGGCCATGGTGAAGCCGATGGCGATGCCCAGGAAGTCCTCGAAGTTCAGCAGGTCCCAGGACTGGTAGAGGTCATAGGCGGTGGCCGCCACCATGGTCGGGGCGGCCAGGAAGAAGGTGAACTCCGCCGCGGTCTTGCGCTCCACCCCCAGCAGTAGCGAGCCCATGATGGTGGCGCCCGAGCGGGACACGCCGGGAATCATGGCGATGCATTGAAAGAGGCCGATCAGGAGGGCGTTGCGCCAGGACAGGGTCTCGATGCTCATGATCCTGGCCTTGGGCGCGAACCGTTCAATGAGCAGGATGGCGACGCCGCCCACCACAAGGGAGATGGCGACGATCTCCGGAGACTCCAGCATGGCCTTGATGGCGTCATAGGCGAAGACGCCGATCACCATGGCCGGCAGCACTGCCAGGATAATGTTGCGGGCAAACGCGATGTCGTCGGGCTGCGCCTTCAGCACGCCCATGCCGACATTCCAGAACCGCTGCGCATAGACCACAAGGATGGCCATGATGGCGCCGAGCTGGACCACGATCTTGAATGTGGTCTCGGCGGGTCCCTTGAAGCCCAGCAACTCGCCCGCCAGGATCATGTGGCCGGTGGAGGAGACGGGGAGGAATTCGGTGATCCCCTCAATGATCCCGAGGATGATGACGCTGATAAGCGAATTCTGGTCCAAGCCGGCCCCCAAACGTCCAGGCCGCTGCGATAGCGAATATCCCGCGCCTTGGCGAGGCGGCCGGGCGCCCGCGACGGGGAAAGCCTGTAATTTCTCCTGACGCCCTGTCGGAGGAAGGCATAATCGCCCGTCCTTGGATCAACAGGAAGATCAGCCATGCTCTACGCCATCCTTTGCTATCACTCCGAAGCCATCGTCGGCGGCTGGTCCAAGGCGCAGGACGACGCGGTCATGGAGAAGCTGGACGTGGTCCACCAGAAGCTGGCGGCCGATGGCCGGCTGGGGCCGGTGGCGCGCCTGCTGCCGACCTCGGCGGCCACCACCCTGCGCAAGGACAGTGACCCGCCGCTGGTGCTCGACGGCCCCTTCGCCGAGACCAAGGAGCAGCTGCTGGGCTTCTACATCGTCGACTGCGATGACCTGGATCAGGCTCTGGAGATCGCCCGCGACCTGGGCCGCGCCAATCCCGGCGGCGCCTATGAGCTGCGGCCCATCGGCGTCTACCACGCCAGCGCCCTGCCGGCCGACGCAGGACAATGAGCGACCTGGCCTGGATCGACGGGGCCCTGGCGGCCGCGCGGCCCCAGGCCATGGCCGCCCTGCTACGCTACTTCCGCGACCTCGACATTGCCGAGGAGGCCTTTCAGGAGGCGAGCCTGCGCGCCCTTCGCAACTGGCCCGACAAGGGGCCGCCGCGCGATCCCACCGCCTGGCTGATCTTCGTCGGGCGCAACGCGGCCTTGGACGGCGTGCGTCGCAAGGCCCGCGAGGCGCCTCTGCCACAGGAGGTGCTGATCTCCGACCTGGAGGACGCCGAGGCCGAGCTGGTGGAGCGGC
>NZ_JBALUY010000086.1:0-12811 GCF_036963605.1 Phenylobacterium sp.
GGGCCGTCGCCCACGACCACCTTGGTCCCGGGCAGGTCGAGACCCAGGAAGGCCTCGATATTCTTCTCCACCGCCACCCGGCCCACATAGAGGAAGATCGGCTTGGGCAGGTGGGCGAAGATGTCCGGATCGCCCTCGCGCCTGGGATGGAACATCTCGGTGTCCACCCCACGGGACCAGGACGAGATGTTGCGGAAGCCGTGGCGGGTCAGCTCGTCGCGCATGGTCGGCGTGGCCACCATCAGCCGCCCCGAGGGGCGGTGGAACCAGCGCATATAGGTGTAGCCCACCGACAGCGGCACCGGCAGGCGGGCCGAGACATATTCCGGGAAACGCGTGTGGTAGCTGGTGGTGAAGGGCAGCTTCCACTCCACGCAGATGCGCCGGGCGGCCAGGCCGATGGGGCCTTCGGTGGCGATGTGGATGGCCTCGGGCTCGAAGGCCTTGAACCGCTCCTGCACCGGCTCATAGGCGCCGATGGCGACCTTGATCTCGGGATAGGTGGGCAGAGGCAGGGTCTTGAACTGGTCGGGGCGTATCACCTCCACCTCGTGGCCCAGCTCGCGCAGCTCGCGCACCACCCGGGTCAGGGTGCGGACCACCCCGTTGACCTGCGGCTCCCAGGCGTCGGTGGCCAGCAGGATGCGCATGGGGCGCTGGACCTCGTCCGCCGGGGCGGCGGGCTCCCACATCCGCTGCGCGGGCGAGCGCACCGGCGTCGGCGGCGCGATCGGTTCCGGGGCGGGGGCGGGCGCGCGCCCAGTGGCGGCGGGAGCCGGCTGGACCCGTTCGCCCAGGGGCAGGGTGGCCTGGGCCTGGGCCCAGGCGAAGAAGGCGCCTAGCAGGGCCTCGCGGGTCGGGAAGTGGCGATAGACCGTCCGCTCCCCAACGCCGGCGTCCTTGGCGATCTCGGCGAAGGACAGCTCGTCCAGGGGCCCGGCCTCGAGACGCGCGCCGACGGCGCGGAGGATCTGGTCGCGGGTCGCGGCTTTCTGGCGGTCGCGGGCGTCGCCAGGCGCGTGATCATCTTCGCTCATGACAGTCCAACTGTCACGAGTACGGCGGGCTGTCAACGAAGCCTGTACGCCTCAGGCGAGGACCGGCTCCGGCCGCGCCAGGTCCGGCTCGCGGACGCCTTCGCCCGCAAGGCCAAAGGCCGGCTCGGGCGCCGTGCGGGCTTCGCGGACCGCGGTCCAGGAGCGGAGCTTGGCCCACTCCAGGATCTCCATGCGACCGTCCATATGCTCCACCAGGGCGGTGCAGCTCTCCACCCAGTCGCCGTCATTGATATAGAGGATATCCTCGATCTGGCGCATCTCGGCCTTGTGGATGTGGCCGCAGATCACCCCGTCCACGCCGCGGCGACGGGCCTCCTCGGCCACCGCGCCCTCGAAGTTCTCGATGAAGTGCAGGGCGTTCTTCACCTTGGTCTTCAGATAGGCCGAGAGGCTCCAATAGCCGAAGCCCATGCGGCGCCGCACACGGTTGAACAGGGTGTTGGCGGCCAGAAGCCCCCGGTAGGAATAGTCGCCGAGGAAGGCCAGCCACTTGGCGTGCTGCACGACGCCGTCGAATTCATCACCGTGGGTGACCAGAAAACGCCGTCCGTCGGCGCCTTCATGGATCGCATCGCGGGCCACGACGACACCACCGAAGTGAATGCCGCAGAAGTCGCGGATGCGATCGTCGTGGTTACCCGGAATATAGACGACGTTCACGCCCTTGCGCGCCAGGCGAAGAATTTTCTGAACCACGTCATTGTGCGACTGCGGCCAGTACCAGCCGCTCTTCATCTTCCAGCCGTCGACAATGTCGCCGACCAGATACAATGTGTCGCACTCCATGTGCCGGATGAAGTCCAATAGCATCTCGGCCTGACAGCCGCGGGTGCCCAGGTGGACGTCCGAAACAAACACTGTTCGATAACGCTGGATTCCGATATCGCCCACGAACGCCTCCGGAACGACCCCATTTGACTGTCGGGTAGGCTGATTGCATGTCGCTTTGATGAAACCGCACTGCAACACTGGCGCTGCAACATGGGCCGCCATATGTCAGCCGCACTTTGATTGAACCCTTGCCCGTGCAGATGGACGCTCGAACCTATCCCGCCAAAGAGACCCCGAAGTCTCGCCGGACCCGCGCCCGTATCCTGGACGCGGCCATGCGCCTGTTCGCCGAGGTCGGCTATCACGCGGCCACCAACGCCCTGATCGCCGAGGCGGCCAACCTGACCCGCGGGGCGATGCTCTATCACTTCTCCAGCCGCGAGGAGCTGGTGGAGGCCGCCGTGGCCCATATCGAGGTCGAGCGCGCCCGCCTGTTCGAACAGGCCGCCTCGGCGCCCGCAGGCCCCGGCGTGGACGCCGCCGAGCACGCCATCGACGCCTATTGGGCCCTGCTGCATGAGACGCCCTTCGTGGCCTTCGCCGAGCTGGAGGCCGCCGCCCGCACCGACCCGATGCTGCGCTCTCGCCTGGCCAACGCCCAGAGCGCCTTCGATCGCAATCAGGTGGGCGAACGGTTCCTGGCGCTCACCCAGGCCGGCAGCGATCCGCGCTTCCAGACCAGCCGCGACCTGGGCCGCTTCCTGCTGGAAGGCTTGGCCCGGGGTTCGCTCACCTATGACGAGATCGCCCGGCGCGAGCGCCTGCTGGCGGTGGTCAAACGCGCCGTCCGCGCCCTGAACCGCAAGGGCGAGGCCCAGGACCTCTGGGTCGACTAGGACTCTATTCGGCCGGCTCGGCGCCGGGCGCCAGGCGCTCGGCCAGGCGGATCAGGTACTGGCCATATTCGCCCTTGGCCTGGGACCGGCCCAGATCGGCCAGCTGCTCGCGGTCGATGAAGCCCTTGGAATAGGCCACCTCCTCGATGCAGCCGATGCGCAGGCCCTGGCGCAGCTCCAGCGTGCGGATCAGTTCGCCGGCCTGGATCAGGCTGTCATGGGTGCCGGTGTCCAGCCAGGCGAAGCCGCGGCCCAGCAGTTCGACGTTCAGTTCGCCGGCGTCCAGATAGACCTGGTTGAGGGCGGTGATCTCCAGCTCGCCCCGGTGGGAGGGCTTGAGGCTCTTGGCATATTCGCTGGCCTTGCCGTCATAGAAATAGAGGCCGGTCACCGCATAGTTGGACTTCGGTGCGGCGGGCTTTTCCTCGATGCCCAGCACCTTGCCGCCTTCGCCTAGCTCCACCACCCCATAGCGTTCGGGATCATTGACCGGATAGCCGAACACCGTGGCGCCGGTGCTCCGCGCGTCGGCCGAGCGCAGCATCTGGCTGAAGTTCTGGCCGAAGAAGATGTTGTCGCCGAGCACCATGATGCTGGGCTCGCCGCCGACGAACTCTTCGCCCAGCAGATAGGCCTGGGCCAGGCCCTCGGGCTTGGGCTGGATCAGGAACTCGAACCGCACGCCCAACTGGGAGCCGTCGCCCAGCAGGCGTTTGAAGGCGGCCTGGTCCTCCGGCGTGGTGATGATCAGGATCTCGCGCACGCCGGCCAGCAGCAGGACCGACAGCGGATAATAGATCATCGGCTTGTCATAGATGGGCAGCAGCTGCTTGGAGACCGCCAGGGTCAGGGGATGCAGCCGGGTGCCGGAGCCCCCCGCGAGGATGATGCCGCGTCTCACGCCGTCTCCTTCTGGGCTGAAAGCTGGGCCACCACGTCCTCCAGCGCCTCCTGCCAGGGGCGCAGCTGCAGGGAGAAGACCGCCTGCATGCGCCCGGAGTCCAGCACCGCGTTCAGAGCCCGCCTGGCCGGGGTGGGGAAGGCGCTGGTGGGCACCGCCTCCATGACCGGCGGATCGTCGGGCCGGGTCAGGGCGAAGATCTCCTGGGCCATGTCGTAGCGGGTGGCCGCGCCCTCGTTCACCACATGCAACAGGCCCCATTCGGGCGCCCCGGCCGGGGCCTTGGCCAGGCGCTGGCCCTGGCTGAGGACGAAGGCCGCCAGATCTCCGCTGGCGGTGGGGCGGGCGCGCTGGTCGGCGACCACCTTGAGCACAGGCTGGGTTTGGGCGAGCCGAAGCATCATCTGCAGGAAGTTCTGCCCATAGGCCGAGAACAGCCAGGAGACCCGCATCACCAGGGCGCGGTCGCAGGCGGCCAGCACGGCCTGTTCGCCGGCCAGCTTGGAGGCGCCATAGACATGCAGCGGGGCCGGCGCATCGGTCTCTACATAGGGGCCGGCCTTGTCGCCGGAAAACACCATGTCGGTGGAGATGTGCAGCAGGGGCAGGCCCCGCGCCTGGCAGGCCCGGGCCATGGCGGCCGGGGCCCAGGCGTTGACCGCATAGGCGAGATCCGGCTCGGCTTCGGCCCGATCGACGGCGGTATAGGCCGCGGCGTTGAGCACCAGGTCGACATCGCCGGCCTCGGCCACCGCCCGGGCGACGGCGGCCGCGTCGGTCAGGTCCACCTCGGCGCGGGACAGGGCGGTGATCGTCACGTCCGGGCCGGCGCGGTCGAGCATCTCCCGGGCGAACTGCCCGGTGGCGCCGAACTGCAGGATGCGCAGGCTCATGCCTTGGCCAGGCCCAGCCGCTCGGAGTGGAACCCCTTGTCGCGGATCGCCTGCCACCAGTCGCGGTTCTCCACATACCAGGCGACGGTCTGGGCCAGGCCTTCGTCCAGCGGCGTGGCCGGCTCCCAGCCGAGCTCGGCCTTCAGCTTCGCCGCGTCGATGGAATAGCGGAAGTCATGGCCCGGCCGGTCGGCGACGAAGGTGATCTTGTCGGCGTGCGGCGTATTGGCCGGGGCGAGCCTGTCCAGTTCGGCGCAGAGGATCTGGATCACCTCCAGATTGCGGTGGGTGGAGTCGCCGCCGATGCAATAGGTCTCGCCGAGGCGGCCCTTCTGCAGCACCAGGAGCAGGGCCTGGGCGTGGTCGTCCACATGCAGCCAGTCGCGAACCTGGCGGCCGTCGCCATAGACGGGGATGGTCTTGCCCTCCATGGCGCGGACCACGACGGTGGGGATCAGCTTCTCGGGAAACTGGAAAGGGCCGTAATTGTTGGCGCAGTTGGTGATCACCACCGGCAGGCCATAGGTCCGCCCCCAGGCGCGCACCAGATGGTCGGCGCCGGCCTTGCTGGCCGAATAGGGGGAATTGGGATCGTAGGGCGTCTCTTCGGTGAAGGCGCCGTCCTCGCCCAGGGCGCCGAACACCTCGTCGGTGGAGACATGGTGGAAGCGGAAGGCCTCCCTGGCCGGGGAGGCCAGGCCGTTCCAATAGGCGCGGGCGGCCTCCAGCAGCACGGCCGTGCCGGTGACATTGGTGCGCACGAAGTCCAGCGGCCCGTCGATGGCCCGGTCATTGTGGCTCTCGGCGGCCAGGTGCATGACCGCGTCGGGGCGGTGGCGGGCGAAGATGTCCGCCATCCGTGGCGCGTCACAGATGTCGGCCTCCTCGAAGACGTAGAGGGGCGAGGAGGCCGCCTGGGCCACATTCTCCAGATTGGCCGAATAGGTCAGGACGTCGAGGTTCACCACCTCGTGTCCCTGGGCGACAGCCTGGCGCACCACGGCCGACCCGATGAAACCGGCGCCGCCGGTGATCAGAATTTTCATGCCGACCTTCTTCTGCGGGCGTTCGTCCGCGCCCGTTCCTCTGACCCCTGCTCATACAGTGAAATGCGGCAGGCTCAAGACGGGCGCCCTTGCGCCGGGTTGTGGCGCGCCGCCCGCCTGCCTAGAGTTGAGGCCGCGCGCAGCGCGCGCCAGGGGATGGTCAGGTCTTGGAAGTCTCTAGTGAAGAGCCGGTGGGTCCGGGACCGGCCAAGGCCCGCGCCGGCCGCCAGATGGACCTGGTCCAGGGGCCGATCGGCAGGAGTCTGATCGCCTTCACCCTGCCGGTGCTGGGCGCCAACCTGCTGCAGTCGCTCAACGGCACGGCCAACGCCGCCTGGGTCAGCCACATCCTCGGCCCTGCCGCCCTGACCGCTACAGCCAACGCCAACAATATCCTGTTCCTGCTGCTGGGCGCCGTGTTCGGCCTGGCCATGGCCGCCAACCTGTTGATCGCCCAGGCGGTGGGCGCGGGTGACACCCATCAGGTCAAGCGGGTGGCAGGTTCCAGCACCCTGTTCTTCGCGGTCATGTCCATGGGCGTCGGGGTCACCGGATTCTTCGCCACCCCCGCCATCCTGGACGCCATGGGCACGCCGGGCGACGCGCGGGCCGACGCCATCACCTATCTGCGGGTGATCTTCGCGGCCATGCCGTTCATGTACTTCTTCTCCTTCGTGATGATGGCCATGCGCGGGGCCGGCGATTCCCGGACGCCCTTCTACTTCTCCCTTTGCGCGGTAGGCCTCGACATCATTCTCAACCCGGTCCTGATCATGGGTCTGGGTCCGGCCCCGCAGCTGGGCATCGCAGGGTCGGCGGCGGCCACGCTGATCAGCCAGACCCTGACCCTGGCCGGCATGATCGTCTATCTCTACCGCAGCGGCAGCGTGCTGGTCCTGCGGCGCGGCGAATGGGGGATGCTGCGCCCCGACCCGGCCATCCTGCGCACCCTGGTGGTCAAGGGCCTGCCCATGGCCATGCACATGCTGGTGGTGTCGGGCGCGGCCCTGGTCATGCTGACCTTCGTCAACACCTATGGCTCCCAGACCGCGGCGGCCTATGCCGCCTCGCTGCAGCTCTGGACCTATATCCAGATGCCGGCCATGGCGCTGGGGGCGGCGGTCTCCTCCATGGCCGCCCAGAACGTGGGGGCCGGGCGGATGGACCGGGTCGACCGGGTCGCCCAGATGGGCGCCCTGTTCGCCGTGGGCATGACGGCCACGCCAGTGATCCTGATCTATCTGGTGGAGCCCATCGTGCTGCAGCTCTTCCTGCCGGCCGACAGCGCCTCGACCCCCATCGCCCGGCACATCAATTCCCTGGCCATGTGGGGCTTCATCCCGTTCGGCGTGGCCTTCATCTTCGCAGGCGTCGTGCGGGCCACCGGCGCGGTGATCGCGCCCCTGCTGGCCATGGTCGTCTCGCTGTGGGTGGTGCGCATCCCCTTCGTCCACTTCATGATCCCGGTGATCGGCGCCGACGCCATCTGGTGGAGCTTTCCGCTGGGCAGCGTGACGACGGTGATCCTGGCCGGGGGCTACTACCTCTGGGGGAACTGGCGGACCGCCCGGCTCATGCCCGCCCCACCGCGCGGCGCGGCGGCCGACACCGGCCAGGCCACGCCAGCCATGGCCCCGGTGGTGGGGGCCGACTGACGGGCGGCTGGGCTGCGGCGCGCAGCGCTACAAAAGACGGGACACGCCCGAGGGTGACGGTTGAGGGCTGGGCTGGATGGGGCGGACGGCGCCGCCAACCAGATGTGCACGATAAGTCTTTTCTTATCAACGCCATACCGGATCTCTATGCCCCCGGTTGCGTCATGCGCCCGTGCGCCTGATAATGACGGGAGGCGGCCGAGGTCGGTCGTCGCATTTTGAATTTCCGGTATGTTCGGCGACCTGAAACATACCACATTTACGAACGCCTCGCGCCTGGGTGCGGCGGGGCTCCAAGGAGGACCACATGGCCTGGGACTTTGAAACCGACCCCGACTTCCAGAAGAAGCTCGACTGGATCGAGGACTTCATGCGCGAGGAGGTCGAACCTCTCAGCCATCTGGGCATGGCCGCCCACGGCCCGCTGGGTCGCGAGAAGTTCATCAAGCCGCTGCAACAGAAAGTCCGGGACCAGGGCCTGTGGGCCTGTCACCTCGGCCCTGAGCTCGGCGGTCAGGGCTATGGCCAGCTCAAGCTCGGCCTCATGAACGAGAAGCTGGGCCGCAACTCCATCGCCCCCACCGTCTTCGGCTGCCAGGCGCCCGACACCGGCAACGCCGAGATCATCGCCCACTACGGCACCGACGCCCAGAAAGAGCGCTGGCTCTGGCCGCTGCTGAATGGCGAGATCCGCTCGGCCTTCTCCATGTCCGAGCCGGCCGGCGGCTCTGATCCCCTGACCTTCACCACCCGCGCGGTGCAGGACGGCAAGGACTGGATCATCAATGGCGAGAAGTGGTTCTCCACCAACGCCCGCTATTCGAAGCTGCTGGTGGTCTATGCGATCACCGATCCGGACGCCAAGGACCCCTATCGGCGGACCTCCATCTTCCTGGTCCCCACCGACACCCCTGGCGTGGAGATCATCCGCAATGTGGCGGTCGGCGGCGGCGGCGAGATCGGCGGCGGCACCGAGGGCTATGTCCGCTACAATGACGTGCGCGTGGGGCCTGAAGCCCTGCTGGGCGATCGCGGCGCGGCCTTCGTCATCGCCCAGGTCCGCCTGGGGGGCGGCCGGGTGCACCATGCCATGCGCACGGTCGGCGCCTGCCGCCATGCGCTCGACCTGATGTGCCAGCGGGCCGTGTCGCGCACCACCCGCGACGGGCGCCTGGCCGACCTGCAGATGGTGCAGGAGCAGATCGCCGACTCCTGGATCGCGGTCGAGCAGTTCCGCCTGCTGGTCCTGCGCACCGCCTGGCTGATCGACAAGCACAAGGACTACAACAAGGTCCGCAAGGACATCGCCGCCATCAAGGTGGCCATGCCCAAGGTCTATAACGACGTGGCCACCAAGGCCGCCCACCTGCACGGCGCGCTCGGCGTCTCCAACGAAATGCCCTTCATGCGGATGGTGACGAGCTCGCTGGTCATGGGCATCGCCGACGGCCCCACCGAGGTGCACAAGGTGACCCTGGCCAAGCAGATCCTGAAGGACTACCGGCCCGAAAACGACCTCTTCCCCAGCTACCACATCCCGCGCCTGCAGGAGGAAGCCAAGGAGAAGTACGCCAAGGAGCTGGACGAACTGAAGGAAGGCTACGCCAAGCTGAAGGCCGAACGGGAAAACGCCCCGGCCTGATCGGGCCAGTAACCACGCAACTCCGTCATGCTCGGCCTTGTGCCGAGCATCCCTCTTAAGGGGCGCGCGCAAGCTTCACGAGGGATCCTGGGCACAAGGCCCAGGATGACGGTTGGGGTGGGCCGAAGACTGCCCGCCGCAGGCAGGGATAGAAAACCACGAAGACCACGAAGACGACGCGGCCCTTCGTGCCCTTTGTGTCCTTCGTGGTTGAGTCTTTTCTGGCGCTGTGCGCCGCGCCCAGGCTTGCCTCGCGCCCACGGCTCGGCTTTCTGAGCGTAAGGCCTCCGAGAAGGCCAAAACCTCCCAGGACCCCAGGACGCCACATGACCGAAACCGCAGCCAAACCCTGGCCCGTCATGACCATCGACGAGGCCCATGCGCAGCTCACCGCGCCGGGCCAGCGGTTCGAGCTCGATCAGGCGGTGATCGACGGCGTGCCCACCAAGGTGTGGAAGAACGCCCCGCCGACCCTGCGCGACGTGCTGCTGAACGGGCGAGCCTTCGGCGACCGGGAATTCCTGGTCTATGAGGACGACCGCGCCAGCTTCGAGGCCTTCACCCGCGCGGTCATCACCCTGGCCCACCAGCTGAAGGCCGATGGGGTGAAGCCCGGCGACCGGGTGGCCCTGGTCATGCGCAACCTGCCCGAATGGCCCGTCGCCTTCTTCGCCGCCGCCATCATCGGCGCCATCGTCACGCCCCTGAACGCTTGGTGGACCGGGCTGGAGCTGGAGTTCGGCCTGGCCGATTCCGGGGCCAAGGTGGCCCTGGTGGACGACGAGCGGCTGGAGCGCATCCTGGAGCGCCTGGACGCCTGCCCGGAACTGGCCCGCATCTATGTGACCCGCGCCGAAGACCTGCCGGTCGATCCGCGCCTGGCCCGGCTGGAAGACGTCATCGGCCCGGTGAACAGCTGGAGCGCCCTGGCCGACCGGCCCATGCCCGACGTGGCCCTGGCGCCCGACGACGTGGCGACGATCTTCTACACGTCCGGCACTACAGGGAAGCCCAAGGGGGCGTTGGGGACGCACCGCAACCTGACGGCCAACATCATGGCCAGCGCCTGCGCAGGCGCGCGCGGCTTCCTGCGCCGGGGCGAGGCGATCCCCGAGCAGGACCCGCACAAGCTGCCCCAGCGGGTCTATCTGCTGGTGGTGCCCCTGTTCCACGTCACCGGCTGCAACGCGACCCTGTCGCCGGCGATCAATTCGGGCTCCAAGCTCGTTTTGATGCGCAAGTGGGAGCCGGTGGAGGCCATGGGCCTGATCGAACGCGAGCGGGTGACCAACACCGGCGGCGTGCCGACCATCGCCTGGCAGCTGATCGAGCATCCGGCGCGCAAGGACTTCGACCTGTCGTCGCTGACCACCTTGGCCTATGGCGGCGCGCCGTCCGCGCCCGACCTGGTGCGCAAGATCGTCGAGACCTTCCCGGGTTCGGCGCCGTCCAACGGCTGGGGCATGACCGAGACCTCGGCCACCTGCACCACCAATATCGGCCGCGACTATGAGCACCGCCCCGACTCCTGCGGCGTGGCCCCGCCCCCGTGTGAGCTGAAGATCGTCGATCCCGCCGACGGGGTCACCGAACTGCCGTTGGGCAAGGTCGGCGAGCTGTGGGCCAAGGGGCCCAATATCGTCAAAGGCTATTGGAAGCGGCCCGAGGCCACGGCCGAGACCTTCGTCGAGGGTTGGGTGCGCACCGGCGACCTGGCCTACCTGGACGAGGAAGGCTTCTGCTTCATCGTCGACCGGGCCAAGGACATGCTGATCCGCGGCGGCGAGAACATCTACTGCGTGGAGGTGGAGAACGTCCTCTACGACCATCCCGACGTGATGGACGCCGCCCTGATCGGCCTGCCCCACCGCACGCTGGGCGAAGAGCCGGCGGCCGTGGTCCACCTGAAGCCCGGCGGCACGGCCACCGAGGACGAGCTGCGCGCCTTCGTTCGCGAGCGGCTGGCCAGCTTCAAGGTCCCGGTAAAGGTGGCCTTCTGGCCCGAAACCCTGCCGCGGAACGCCAATGGCAAGATCCTGAAGGCGGAGCTGAAGTCCGCCTTCGAGGATCAAGCCGCGGAAATCTAAGCCGCCGGCGCGTCTACGGGTTTGCCATAGACCAGCTCGGCGCCCTTCATGGACCGGGTCTCGGGCGTCGGCAGGCCGCTGGCCTTGATCTGGGCCTGCAGCTCTTCCTTGCGGGCGGCCATTTTCTCGCCGAGCGCGTCCAGGTCCACGTCGGTGCGGCGGCATTGGGCGAACATGCCCTCCGACGGACGCTCTTCCTCCTTGACGTGGTGCTCGATCTCTTCGGACAGCACCGAGACCTTGGCGTCATAGAAGGGGTCGTCCGGCGTGCCGGCCATCAGCTCGGCGATGAGCACCTTGGCGCCGTCGTGCTCCACATAGCCCTCGTCGAGCATGTCGCCTTCGATCTTGCCGCGGAAGGTCGGATAGAAGATCTCCTCCTCTATCAGGGTGTGGATGGTCAGCTCGGTGCAGATCTTCTCCACCAGCTTGGCCTTACGATCCTTGGAGGTGGCCTTTTCGAATTGCTCGAACAAATCCTCCACCTCGCGGTGGTCCTGTTTCAGAAGCTTGATCGCATCGATCTTGTCGGTCTTGGCCATGGCTGTCTCCCGCTGTCTGGCGCTTGCAGGCCTAACGCCGTGCGGTGAGATAGGATGCTCCGTCGGAAAGACGACCCAAGCTCCAGAATTGCCAAGCGCCCCGGTTTTCCGCCAAGCTAGAGGGACAGTGCGTCGGCGCGGAATTTCACGCCGACGAATAGGCCTGCTTCTCATCGCCGGACTTTCCGGCCGCCATTTCAGACCGACCCATTTTCGAGACCCTTCCCATGACCGAGATCCTCGTCCCGCGGCAGTTCCGCGGCCCCCCCGTCACCGCCAATGGCGGCTATATCTGCGGCGTCCTGGCCAAGGCCGTGGGCGGCAAGGGCAGCGCCATGCTGCGCGCCGGCGTGCCCCTGGACACCCCGGTTAAGCTGGTGACGGGCGAAGATGGGACGGTCTCGGCCCTGAACGCAGAGGGCCAGGTGCTGGGGCTCGCCAAGGTCGCCACCGACGACCAGATCCCGGCGCCGCCCCCTTCGCCGGGGATCGAAGCCGCCCGCGCCGCCGCCGCGGGCTCGCCCTTCGCCACCCGCTCCCTGCACCGCGGCTGCTTCTCCTGCTGCATCGAGCGCGAGCAGGGCGAAGGCCTGGGCGTGCATGTGGGCCAGCTGCCGGGCGCCGAGCCCGGGGTCTGCGCCGGCCTGTGGGTTCCCCACGCCAATTTCGCCGGCCCCGACGGGACCATGCCCGACGAGATCACCTGGGGCGCCCTGGACTGCTCGGGCTCCATGGCCTGGTGGATCAAGACCGGCTCGCCGGTGGGCCTGCTGGGCACCATGGCCGGCGAGGTGCTCAAGGCGCCCAGGGCCGGCGAGACCTATGTGGTCGTCGCCTGGGCGCGGGAGTCCGAAGGCCGCAAGTTCTTCGCCGGCGTCGCCCTCTATGACGCGGCCGGCGAGGTGGTCGCGAAAAGCGGCCAGATCTGGATCGGCCGTCCGGCCGGCGCGCCGGCGCCTGCTCCGCTAGAGCCTGATGCAATCAGGCTCTAGCCTCTAAGTCATGAGCGCGTTTCGTTCCGATAACCGGTTCCCACTTATCGGAACGCGCTCTGGCCTCGGCCGCCAGCGCCTGAGGGCTCGCTCTTCCAAACCTTTCCCGGTCGGCGGCCTTCACGCTATCGGGAAAGGCCCCGGCCGGGCATTTCCTTTCCCGCGGAACGGGCCTATACGGAATATTGACAACCGCCCGGCCGAAAGGCCGGGCGCCGTCGTTTCTGGAGTACGGCCATGACCGACATCTTGATGCCCAAGGCGACCGCCGTCTGGCTGGTCGACAACACCTCGCTGACCTTCGACCAGATCGCTGATTTCTGCGGCC
>NZ_JBALUY010000087.1:0-12698 GCF_036963605.1 Phenylobacterium sp.
GTCCAGGCGCGTCGTATAGCGCGGCGTCCGCCACTCGGCTTTCTGCGTCCAGCGCGTGCGGCCCGTGGTCGCCCCGATCACCACGCTGCCGCGCCCAAACCGGCGGTTCGAGGCGTCCAGCGCCGCCATCAGCCGCCCTGATCGCGCCGGATCCTTCGCCGCCAGCAGGCTTGCCTGCACCTGACCTGCGGGAACTAGGCCCTCGCAGAGGACGCCGGCCTTGCTGTAGCGATACCCGTCCCGCCAGGCCTGGCGCGCCGCCTGCCGCGCGCCGGCGACGAGCTCGGTGCTGTCGGCCGTAGCTTCCAGGAAGGTGACGGCGCCACTGGCGCTGTGATGCGGCCCCGCGCCAAAGGGATTGGTGTGCATGAACACCGACAGCCGCGGGGCGACAACGCCATTGCGGCGCAACTTCTCACCTACCCGGCTGGCGAAGCTCGCGACCGCCTGCAGCAAGTCGCCTAAGTCCGTGATCGGCTGGCCAAAGCTTCGGGTCACCGCGCACCCCTTGCGGCCCGCCGGAACCTCGTCCCACGACAGACAGGTCTGGGCGCGCAGCTCCAGTACCAGGCGCTCGCCCACGACGCTGAGCACGGCGCGGGCCTGACGCGGATCGAGGTCACGCAGTTGGCCGGCCGTGGTCACCCCCATGGCCGTCAGCCGAGCGGCATAGGCCGGGCCCACGCCCCAGACGTCGCCAACGGGCAGATCGTCCAGGGCCGCGGCGCGCACCTGCGGGTCGCTCAGATCGCAAACGCCGTCCAGCGCCAGCGTGCGCTTGGCCAGGTGGTTAGCCACCTTGGCCAGGGTCTTGGTGGGACCAAGCCCGACACATGTCGGAATCCCGGTCCACTGGCGGACCGTCGCGCGCAAGGCGCGGGCGTGACCGACCGGATCGGCGAGACCGCTGAAATCGAGGAAGCTCTCGTCAATGCTGTAGACGACGACCTCGGGCGCGAAGCGCTCATAGACGGCGTTCACGCGCCGGCTCATGTCGCCATAGAGAACGTAGTTCGACGACAGGGCCGTGACCCGTTCGCGGGCGCAAAGCTCGCGGACCTTGAAATAGGGATCGCCCATCTTGAGGCCGATCGCCTTGGCCTCGGGGCTGCGCGCGATGATGTTGCCGTCATTGGACGACAGCACCACGGTCGGTCGTCCTTCCAGGCGCGGATCGAAGACCCGCTCGCACGAGACGTAGAAGCAATTGCCGTCGCTCAGCGCGATCACCGGCCTCATCGGCTCGGCCGATGCGCGCGCAGGGACCAAGCGACCACGCCCCAGATGCTGATTTCACTGTGCGGGTCCGGCGCGAAGGGCGGCGACAGGGGATTGTCATGGCTGAGGGTCGGCCGGCCGGCGACATAGGCGAGGCGCTTGACCGTCGGCTCGCCGTCGACGACAGCGACCACCACGTCGCCGGAGACAGGGGCCAGCGAGCGGTCGCAGACCAGGTAGTCGCCGTCCAGGATGGTCGGCGTCATGCAGTCTCCGGACGCACGCCACAGAAAGGTAGCGGCGGGGTTAGTGACGACCAGGCGACTGACATCGATGGCGTCTTCGATCCAGTCGTCGGCCGGGCTTGGGAATCCGCAGCAAATGCGAAAGCCCACGAGGGGGAGGGGAAGGGGAAGACCGATGACAACAGGACGCATGAGACCTCGAAAGCCTGCCGACACGGG
Organism: Phenylobacterium sp.; assembly: GCF_036963605.1. Taxonomy (GTDB): domain Bacteria; phylum Pseudomonadota; class Alphaproteobacteria; order Caulobacterales; family Caulobacteraceae; genus Phenylobacterium. The sequence continues at coordinate 1,683 of NZ_JBALUY010000087.1, forward strand.
GGCAGGCGGCGAGGTCGAGAACATAAGTAGAACATTTGCGCCCCGGCAAGGGGGCATCGCGCCTGTCCACAGACCGCCAACAGACAAATGGGCGTGACCGCGCCAGCGGCCACGCCCTGCGGGGTCAACCGCGGGTCTTCACTGGAAGGTGGCGGATGCCTCGTTCAGCGGCCTTTTGACCGAGATTGAGGGCGGGTCCGAAGGGCTGCAGTGACGCCCCGCGAGCGCCGTTCAGGGTGTTCGCCAGGGTCAGGACACAGACCGGTTCGAGGGCGATCAATTCGTCATTGGCCCGGAAGGGGGCGGCGCGGCCGTTCTTGTCGAAGTCGGCCTTGGCGAGCACCAGGGTGACCGCCTTCTGCTTGGCCCACTTGATGGCGATCTTCTCCCCGCCCTTGGCCCCTGTCGTCGCCAACGCCATGTCCGGCCATTGGGCCTGGGCCCAGTTCAGCGCATCGAAGATGCGATGGGCGTCGTCCTCGGTGTCGGCTTGCGGCGCGGCGCGGAACGCGACGATGGTGGCGCCAGGGTCAGTCGCGGCGTGCTTGCGAGCCTTGGCGGTCCGCAGGGCGTCGCGCGTCGATCTGGGCGGCAGTCAGGCGCGAGGCCTTCACATGTCCCTTCCAAGGGGACCACACCTCGCCGGTCGCCGTGGTGTAGCTCGCCGCAGCGGCGTCTCGCACGAACTCCAAGGCCAGGCAGGCGACGTCGGCGGCGCGGGCTTTTCGGGTGGCGTCCTGCATCTCGGTGTCAGCGATCTCGGAGCCGTCGAAGTCCCGGCTCAGCCGGTTGAGCTCGTCCCTGGCCCGATCCGCGTCCCGTTCGATGCGTTGGGCGGCCGAGTGAAACGCCCCGATGAGCGTCTCGCAGATGATGGCCTGGAAATCCTCGAGTGCGGTCTCGCCAAAGACATCGAGGGTCTCGGTCAGCACCGCATGACCCAACTGGATCAAAGCATCCTCGTGAGGGTGGGGCCGGGGGTCATCCAGGGTCAGAGCCTGGGCTTCGAAGTGGGTGAGCGCGCCGGTCAGCGGCGCGAAGGCGGAGGAGGGCATGAGGGAGATCCTTGTCGGAGTGGGGTTCTGAGCCCGTCGGCTCGACGACCGCCCAGCGCCGACGGCTGGGGACGCCCACAAGGGCTTTGAGCGGAGCGTCCCTTGTGGGGGGCGCCAGACGGTGGCGAGGTCTCAAGAGCCGGAGGACTCCAGGACCGCAGCACCGCCGACACCAACCGTTTGCCGCCTCGGCTTCAGCGTTTGGCACTGCCACGCACCACCCGTCCGCCCATGCGCTCAGGCGTGACTGCGCCCCGCCTTCCGCTCGATGAGGTAGACGCGGTCCTTGAGCTTGGGGATGCGGTAAAGGCCGCCCAACTCGCTGCGATAGACGAGACCGCCGCGCTTGCGTCCAGGCAAAGAGACCACCTCGAAGCGGGAGAACGTCCGGCCGTCTCGAAACAACAGCGGCTCGGCCAGCACGACGACATCACCAGGCTTGGGTGTCGGCTTGGCGGCGCGCCCAGCCCGAAGGGCCAAACCCGACCGGCACCGCTCGCGCCAAGCCAGGGCGTTGGTGTTGTCGGTCGCCGTCAGCAGGTCGAGAATGCGCGCAGGGCAGTCGGACTCGCACGGGCCCATGGATTCGGACATGTCTTTGTAGCCGAACACCAAGCCTTCCCGGTCGCGGGGGTTATGGCGCACCAGGCACACCAAGCCCCAGACCTCCCGCACCTCCGTTCCGGCGCTGATCCATTCGACGGCGGCGTAGTAGGTGCGCCGTCCGAACACACTTGAGGCCAGCACGCGAGAACGGCCGGTGTGCCGGTCGTAGGTAAATTGCGCATCGAGATAGGCTTTGGGGGTCGCGTGCCCCTCCAGCGAGCGCATGTAGAGCCAGCCCATGGCGGCCTCCTTGCAAGATGATGGGAAAGGCCGGCTTCAGGCGGCCAAGTCGGCGACCGCAGCCTGGGCGCTGAACGCCAGCAGATAGTCGACGGCCCGTTGGGCATGGCCGGACGCTTCGAGAAGGGCCGAGGGACGATGCCGCAGGATTTTCGCCCAGTGGCCAAGATAGGCCGCATGGCTGTCCAGCAGCTGCGGTGCGAGCCCGATGCGTAGACCGAGCGCCGCCGCGCCGATCTCGGCGACCAGTTCTTCGAAGGCGTAGGCCTCGTCGCCGAAGCGTTTGCCGAAGGTGCGATCCAACCGATGAGCCGCGCCCGACCAGTGCAGCTGCTCGTGCGCCTTGGTGGCCAGGAAGTCGTCGGGCGTGTCGAAGGCTTCAGGAAGGGGAAGCCGGATCAGATCCAGCGCCGGCACATAGCAGGGCGTCCCGCGGCCAAATTCCACCCGAGCCGGGATCGGATCCAGCACGGCGTTGCGCGCTGCCGCGCGGGCGGCCGGATCGGGTTCGACGACGTTGAGATATTGCTGCGGACAGTCTGTCAGCTGCTCGGCGTTGAACACGCTATAGGTCTTCAAGTAGCGCAGGATGCGAGGATCGCCGGTGTCGTCGGCCGGCCCCACGTCGGCTCCATCGGCGGGATCACCCACCATCCGGGTCTTGTAGAGGATCGCGGGCGAGCCCTTCTCACCCTTGGCCACAGGGGCATTGATCGAAAGCGCCTGGCGGAAGGTGAACCAGTAGGGCGAGCGATAGCCGCGCAGCGCGCCCGCGAAGGCGAGAAGCCAGGCGTTGCTGCCGCTGAAGGGCTCACCGGTCGCGCGTAGTGGCGCCTTGGGATCGGCGCTGGCCTTCCAGGCCTGGCGCCACGGCGGCACGCCAGCCTCGATGCGGGCGATGATGTCATTCATCAGGTCGTTGAGGGGGTTGGACATGGGAACCTCGGGCTCGCCCCCGGGCCAATCCCGGAGCGCTTGCCCGCTCCGTCCCTTCCTCCAGCCCTTTGCCCGCCAGGCCGCCGGCATGGAAAGAGCCGCCGGCGGATCACCGGCGGCTCCCTCATCCCAGATCTGCTAGGCCGCGGCCGGCAGGATCGTCTGGGCCGGCCAGCGATCGAGGATCTCGCTCAGCACGTCGGGTCGATCGGTTGGCACAAAGACGCGCGGCGTGTAGGCGATGATCTCAACGAAGCAACCAAGCGCCACGAAGCTGGTGCGCTGAGCCCCCGCCCCGACGATCTCCAGCCGCCAGCGGTCCATCACCTTGGCCCGGCGCAGCCACAGCCCGCCGCTCAAGGCCACGGAGGCTCCCTCCGAAAGGACCAGCCGGGTGGCCGCCTCGCCATCACCTACGGCGCTGGCGGTGTCAGTCAGCCCCAGCGCTATCTTCAGGGGCGTGACCTGGGCCGGGTCCAGAAGACGGCCAAGCCAACGGCGCCCATCAGGCGCCTTCAGCCGTCGCACCGAGGTCCGCTTGTCAGGCAGGCTGCTCCAGATCGGCAACAGCAAACCCGCCACCAACACGAGCTCGCGGGTGACCCACGGGTCCGCCGCCCCCAATTCGGCGTCCCAGGCCGCGCGCCAGGCGGCCTCGTCCGTCCCCTCCCACGCCGATTCCTCATAGGCCTTCAGCGGCGCGACGCTGCGCTTCTCAGGCCGGATCAGACGGACCGCCGGCACGAGCCGGTCGTCGTCGTTGGTCGTGGTCAGGCCCTGAACGACCAAGGCCGCGCGGCCGGACTTCGAATTGACGGCGAACACCCGTGCTTCCGGATCGGTCTCAGCCAAAGCTGTCTCGGCGCTCATCAGCGCGCGGGCCGTGCGCACTTGGAAGCGCAGCAGACGGGTTTCCGCCCCGGTCACCGCATCCGTGCGGATGACCTCTTCGTCGAGCACCGACAGGTCGTCGGCGACGATGTCCTCCATCCCCCGGTCGAGCGCTCCGGAGGCCGCCGCGCGCTCTAGGATGCTGGTCAGGATCTCGTCGAACGCCGAGAACAGGCTGTTCTGATCGGCGATGCGAAGGGCGAGCAGCCGATTGAGGAAGGTGTTCATCGCCGGCATGTCGTCAGACGCCCGCAGCTCGCCGTCGCCGTCCATCAAGCGCAGGCCGGTCTTGGCCTCGAAGGTCTCCCGGTCCATCGCCTCGACGTTGCCGAAGTGCAGCGCGACGTAGAAGGCCTGCAGCGCGCGGTGCGCCCAAGGGCTTTCGAGATTGTCCTCGGCCCGGAACAGGCCGTTGCCCGCTGTCCGGCGCTCGCCCCGGGTCAGGGCGCCCAGGCTGTCGAGCCGCCGCGCAATGGTCGACAAAAACCGTTTCTCGCCGTGGATGTCCGTGGTCACCGGTCGAAACAGCGGCGCAACGGCCTGGTTGGTGCGGTGCGAGCGGCCTAGGCCCTGGATCGCCGCATCGGCTCGCCAGCCCGGCTCGACCAGATAGTGGACCCGGCGCTGCTGGTTGGGGACGCCCAGATCGGCGTGATAGCTGCGCCCGGTCCCGCCCGCGTCGGAGAACACCAACACGCGCTTCTTGCCGCTCATGAAGGCGTCGGTCTCGGCCTTGGCGGCCGAGGCGCTGCGCCGCTCGACCACGCGGCGGCCATCGCGGTGGATCACCCGTCGGCTGCGCCCGGTGATCTCAGCGACCTGCTCAGGACCCAGCGCCTCGAGCACGGCGTCCAGCACGCCCGGCACTGCCGGCAGGCAGGCCAGATGGGTCACCAGTTCGTCGCGCAGTCGCAGAGCCGCCTGGCTGACGACAGGCGCGCCATCGACCATCACCGGGACCATGGTGACGTTACCGTCCTCGTCCTCGACCGCGTCCATCGCCATGATCGGGAAGGCCCCCATCAGATAGTCGAGCACTTGATCCTTTGGCGTCAGATCGACGGCGAGGTTGTTCCACTCCTCCGGCGGGATCTCGGCCAGCCGCCGCTCCATGACCGCCTCATTGGTCGAAACCACCTGGACGATGGCCGAGCGACCGGCCGCCAGGTCGTTGCGGATCGAAGCCACGAGGGACGGCGCCTTCAGGCCGGCCAGCAGATGGCCGAAGAAGCGCAGTTTGGAGCCCTCAAAGGCCGACATTACGGCCGACGCCGCCTGGCCGCTCTTGGGCTTGCCGTCTTCGGTGACCCCAACCGCCTCCAGCGCGGCGCGCAGATTGTGGTGGATCAGCTGGTAGGCGTCGGCCCAAGCGTCCCAGATGCCGGTGTCGTCGGCGCTCAGTGGATGACGCAGGGCGTCGTACTCCACGCCATCGAACGACAGCGAGCGGGCGATGTAGAGACCCATCGCCTTCAGCTCCCGGGCGATCAACTCCATCACGGCCACACCGCCGGTCTCGACGGCGTCCATGAACGCCTCCCGGGTCGGGAACGGCGCATCCGGGCCGCCCCACAGGCCCAGCCGCGCGGCATAGGCCAGGTTCTCCGGAGTCGTGGCGCCCGTCGCCGAGACATAGAGGATGCGGGCGTCGGGCAGCCGGTTCTGCAGGGCCAAGCCCGCCATGCCCTGCTGCGAGGCCTTCTTGGGCCCCCGCGCGCCTTTCGCGCCGCCAGCGGCGTTGGCCATGGCGTGAGCCTCGTCGAAGACGATGACGCCGTCGAAGTCCGCCCCCAGCCAAGCGACGATCTGATCGAGCCGCGACGCCCGGTCGCCGCGCGCCGGCTGGCGCAAGGTGGCGTAGGTGGTGAACAGGATGCCGCGATCGAGGCGAATGGCGTCGGCCTGCTTCCAGGCCGATTGCGGGGTCAGGTCGCTGGCCGCGCCGCCGATGGCGGTCCAATCGCGACGGGCGTCCTCCAACAGAGCGTCGTTTTTGGACAGCCACACGGCGCGGGTCCGCCCCTGCGAAAGGTTGTCGGCGATGACGCCGGCAATCTGGCGGCCCTTACCGCAGCCGGTGCCGTCGCCAAGGAAGAACCCGCGCCGGAAACTGACCGCGTCCGGGGTGTCCTCTCCCACCAGGATCACCTGGTGCGGCGCGTCACCGAGCCGCCAGCGGCCGGGCAGCAGGGTGGCGTGCGCCTCGCCGGCATAGATCACCGTCTCCAGCTGCGCGTCCGAGACCAGGCCCTGGTCTGTAATCTTGGCGGGCAGGATCGGCCGGTAGGTCGGCGCCGGCGGCGCGACCGAGGCCATGGGGCCAGATTCCACGAGGGGGGAGGGGTGGGGACGGCCCTCCGGGAAGCCGATGCGGCCCAGCCGGTATGCTTGGTAGAGGCCGACATCGTGTCCCTCGCCCGACCACGCCTTGGTCACGTAAGCGAGGGGGGCCGTCGTCGCCAGAAAGGCAAGGCGGTTCGATGGGGTCGCCAGGGCGCGGGCCCGCGGCGCCAGGATGGCGACGTTGGAGACGGCCCGGAACTGGCGGGGCTGGGCGCTCGGGCGCGGCGCCACGGCGCCCGCCGCCCGGGCCGCATCGGCCAAGGTCTCGGCCGCGATCACCGGAGCGGTCTCGCCAGCCTGGCCCCGGTCCACAACCAGCAGTCCGGTCTCGACGGAAGTCCCGTGCTTGGCGTAGGCGCGGGGCGGGAAGGCCAGACGCAGGACGACCGCGCCCCGCGCCGCCAGACGGCGCATGGCTGCGGCATCCTCGAACAGCCGCGTCGGGACGATCGCCGAGAGTCGCCCGCCGTCGGCCAAGGTGTCGAGGGCGGCATGCAGGTGGTCTTCCAGCACCTGGAAGGGCGGGTTGGCGACGACCGCGTGGAAGTTGCCGGACGCGGGCAGGATGTCTTTCAGATGCCGGGCGTCATGGGCGCTGCGAGCAGCCAGGGGAAACAATCCCTCCAGGATCGCGCCGCGTTGATCGGCGATCTCATTCAGGGTCACGCATCCGCCGCAGGCCTCGGCCAGCACGGCCAAAAGGCCATTGCCGGCGGACGGCTCCAGGACCTGGTCGCCCGGCCGGATTTGGGCTGCCAGCACCGCCAGGGCGCCCAACTGCGGCGGCGTCGAGAACTGGTCCAGCGCGACCTGCTCTTCACTGCGCCGCGTGTGGGTGAGGCCCAGGTCGGCGAGGTTGGCCAGCAAGGCGCAGATCTCGGCCGGCGCATCTTCCAGCCGACTGATCTGCGGCGACAGGCGACGCAACTGCAGGACCAAAGCGGCCTCGACGGCGTCATAGGCGTCGCGCCAGATCCACGCGCCTTCGGCGTCGGAGCCGCCGAAGGCCATGGTCATGGTGTTGGCCACCAGCCGGCGGTCGAGCGCCCGAGAGCGGTTCAGCTGCGGGGTCAGGGCCCGGGCGGCGGCCAGGACGTTGGCGGCCTTGTGTGACGCCGGATCAGCGGCGGCTGTCGGGGCGAAGAGGGGGAGCATGGCGTTCATGACGGGGTTTCCGCTCACCCGCGGCGGAGGGCGCCTCCCTCCAGTCCCGACGGGCTCGCCCGTCCACCCCCTGCCTTGATCCTTTCGGGGCATAGCGAGAGCCCCCGCCGATGGGACGGGGGCTCTCGTGGATCAGGCCGCGATGGCGTCGGCGAGCGGCTCTGCCTCCGCTTCCCCTTCCGCCTCGGGTCCAGCCAAGCTGTCGACTTCAGCGTCTCCAGCGTCCTCGTCAGCCCGGGCCCCGTCGTCGGCCTCGTCGAGCGCCGCCGGGCGATCCCAGGACAGCACCGCCGGCGCCCACTGCCGTTCGGCCGCCGCCTCGGCGACAAACGTCACCAGGGCGTCCTTCTTGAGGGTCTTGGCGCGGTCGTCTTCCACCTCCAGCTCGTCCAGCATCGCCAGCAGCTGGGCCTTTGAATGGACCGCCAGATAGGCCTCGTCCGGCGTCCAGTGGGCCGAGATGTCCGCGCCGCACAGGGCCGCGATCTCGGCCGCCTCGGCCCGAGCGCCGTGACGAAGAAGGCTGGTGCGGGCTTCGCGGATGTTGAGGGACACCGCCGTCAGCTCAGCCAGCAAGGCCATCTTCTCCCCGTGGGGCAGGGTCTCAACCCAGGTGATCGGCCGCAGCCCCGAGGCGCGATAGGCCTCGCGTCGGGCGTCCAGCCGGCCGCGCACCTCCCCGTCCAGCGCCGCGATCGGGGCCTGGGATCCGCGCTGATAGCGGGTGGCGGCGATCTGCGAGGCCGAACCATCGAGCGCCCCGCTGGAATGCAGGGCCAACTGCTTGAAGAGCTGGGCGACCAGGACCGTCAGCGCGGCGCTTGGATCATCGGCCAAGTCACGGATCAGACCGCGGGTGGCCACGTCAGTGCGGGTCTCATGCAGGACGTGACTGGCGCCCTCGACCTCCACATCCGCGCGGGGAACTTCCACGTCGTTGGAGGCCCCGCCAAACCGACCGCCGGTCGACACCTCGTCGTCCTCGGCTTCCTCTTCCTGCGGCAGATCCTCGATGGGGAGAGGGACCGAGAAGAAGGTCGCCGCCAGGCCGTGCCCATCCGACGGGGTGAGCAGCACCGCACCGATCTTGCTGCGGGTCAGCACCGCGCCCGCCGTCACGCCGAAGGCGCTCACCAGGGGCGCAAGCTGGGCAGGCGCCTCTTCCGTAGACGGATCAAGATCCTGCAAAGCGCTCTCGAGTTGGGTGACCTGATAGCGGGCGTCGGACAGGGCCGTCTTCTGGCCCTCGTCCAGATCACGCTCCCAGACATGCGGGAGACGGAAGAAGCCGTCCGGCGCGCTGTAACCGGCCTCCCGAGCGACATACACGGCCAGGCCTTCGGCCTTCAGGTGGTCGACGATCGGCTGCACGCGCTCGCGCCAGGCGCCCTGCAGGACCTCCGGATCAAGCAGGTAGTCGGGGTATTCGCCGAACAGGTCGGAGGCCACCCGGCCGCCGGCGGCCAGATAGCGATCCATGCCGACCAGGGTGAAGCGGTCGTCCTCGACCGTCGCGCGGTCATGCTCGACGACGGCGCGCAGCTGATAGTCCTGGAAGTAGCCGTCGAGCGCGGTCTGGGCGATCTCGGCCTGCTGCTTCTTGTCGGGCAGGCGGGCGAACAGGCGGACCTGCTTCAATGTCAGTCGCCCCTGCCGCAGCGCCTTCAGCACCGTCGGATGGACGGCGGCCAGGGCCTCCAGGCGCTTGATTTCCAGCTCGGCGTAGCCGAGCGCGGTCGAGATCGCCTGGGTGTCCATCTTCGCCTTCCGCAGCTTGCCGATGGCGGTGATGACGTCGGCGATGTGGACCGGCGCATGCTCAGTGTTCGGCAGCACGATGGCCGCGGCCTGCTGGGCCGGGGTCTCGGCCAGCAGGCAGTCGATGCGGTAGTCGTCGTCGATCTCGCCGCGCTCGCGCAGCAGGATCAGGCCAAAGCGCCGGCGACGGCCATCGAGCGCCATAAACAGGGCCTCGCCCTTGCGCCCCGGACGCACGATCGGCGGGATGACCACGCCGGCGGCCAGCAGGGTGTCGGCCAGCTGCGGCACGCCGTCATCGGCCGGCTCCTGGAAGCGAAGGTTTTCCTTGGCGAGGCCAAGGTCGCCGAGGCGCACTTGGATGCGGCTCATGGCGACCGGCGAGGTGGGGGATTGATCGGTCATCGGGGTCTAGCTCCTCGCGCCTGGGCGAGGGACATCCTGCCCCTGGGCGCACCCGCCCGATCCCTTCCTCCCTCCTTTTGGAATTCAGCTCAGGACCGGGTCCAGGAGCCCCGCGGCTTCCGCCTCATTCCAATCCCCAAAGCCGTCAGGCGGCAGCGCGACACGCGCCTTCAGGCCCGCAGCCGCCAGGCCCGCCCTCAGCTGTTCGGCCGACGCCTCGCCGTCGACGCCGCGATCGGCGGCGATCAGCACCTCGCGCACGCCCTGCGGCGGGCGCCAGTGGCGCAGATTGCGCGTCGACATCAGCGCCCAGGCCGGCAGGCCGAAGCGCGCACTGGCCGACAGGGTGGTGAAAAGCCCTTCGCCGACCAGCATCTGTGACGCGGCCGCATCGATGCGCACCGCGCAGTTGGCCGGCGAAGGACCCACGGTCTTGCGGCTGAGCCGCAGATCGATCGCCCGCCGGGCGTTGGGCGCCAGATAGGTGACCTCGACAGCAGTGAACGCGCCGTCCTTGTCGCTGATCGCCGCCAGCAGGGCCGGACGGTGATGGCGCGTCTCGGTGTAGGCCGAGACCGGCGTCTGCCCGCCGTGGCGCAGCACGTCGGGGCCGGGCAGGGGGCGGCTGACGCTCCGCTGGGCGCAATGTCGCGCCGACAGCGTCCCACCCAACGGCCTGCCGGCCTCCCAGATCCGCAAGGCGGCCTGGCGGCGTTCCAATCCGGTCGCTGCGCCGGCGGCCTGAGCCCGGCGCGACTGCGAGAGGCTGGTCGGCGCATTGTGCGCATCGACCAGGCCTTCGCCGCGCAGGTAGTCGAGCACGTCCTTCCAGTCGCCGTCGCCGAAGGTATGGACGATCACCCGGCCTTCTTGCAGCAGCAGCGAGACCGAACGGTCGGCGGCGCTATGGCCGGGCGCAGGAATATTCGCCCGCAGGCCTCGATCATAGAGATCGCCGCCCAGGGCCTGGACGATGGGTCGCAAGGACATGGGTCGATCCTCCTTTGTCCCTCAAGGGTCGCCTGAAGGCTCCCTTTCTCCACCCTTCCGCCGCGCCGCAGGCCGGCCCAAATCTTCAGGGGCGTTGCGGGGACCTCCCCGCTAGAGGGGGTAGGCGCTCAAGGCCTGCCTTTGCGACTCAGGGGGAGGGCGCTCCCCCCCGCCTCGCGCACGACAAAATCCACACGCCGATGTTGGCCCACTGCACAGGTCTCAACGAAGACGTTCAAAATTACGACGCCAGCCCGGCAAAACCGGGCGGACATTGACGCACACGCCTAAGGTCGCCCGCGACAGCACAGTGCTTTTCTGCCAAGTTAAGCACGATTGAAGGGGAGCAGGCTTTGCCGCAGCAGATGATGGCTGAACGGGAGACAGAGACGGACGCCCGCGAGGAGGCCTGGGTCATCGCGACCAACCCGGACTTCCCGATCCGTGCCCGCAACGTCAATTGGTTCCTGGAACGCGGCGGCTCGATCAAGGAAGTCCGACTCACCGAATCGGAAACCGGCGAATGGAGCGTCTGGCTGCGCCTGGCTGGCCGCTCGGGCGAACACCGCCTGGCCATGTTCAAGTCCGACGAACCGCGCGTCTATCGCGACGTCGCCCGCGCCATCGC
>NZ_JBALUY010000088.1:0-12672 GCF_036963605.1 Phenylobacterium sp.
TTCGACGGTGGGCGGGCGCTTCAGCCTCGACGTGATCTTCGACGCTCAAAAGCTCTGTCCGATACTGAGATAGATCTGGAAGGCGCCATCCCGCTTGTCGGCGTCGAGCGGAATGGCGATGTCGGCGCGGATGGGCCCGAAGCCGAGGTCGTAGCGGACGCCGACGCCGACGCCGACGCTCATATTCTCGCCCGTGGGGGTCATTTCATCACCCACGGAGCCGGCGTCCACAAAGGCGACGACACCCCAGCGCTCCGTCAGCTTGCGGCGGGCCTCAAGGCTGACCTCGACCAGGGACAGGCCGCCTCGCGGCGTGTTGTCTTCCAGTCGGGGCCCAACCGCCTGATAGGCGTAGCCGCGGACTGAACCGCCGCCGCCGGCGTAGAACCTGCGCGAGGCGGGAATGTCGAGGGTGGCGCCGATCAGGCTGCCGACCTTCAGCCGCCCGGCCAGGACGGTCTGGGCCTGGGAGTCCAGGGGCATATAGGCGACGCCCTGGGTGGCGATCTCCAGATAGGGCAAGGATTCATCGCCGGCGATGTAGGTCGGCTCGAGCCGCAAATCTGCCCGCCAGCCCTGGGTCGGGTCGAGAAGATCGTTGGATCGGTCCAGCGACACCGCGCCGAACACGGCTCCGATGATCAGGTCACGCCCCAAGGGCGAGAGGGTGCGCGAATCCTTCTCGTCGCTGCGGGTGAGGTCGAGGGATCCGCCGACCGTGACAAAGGAGTTGGCGCCGTAGCGCCGACGCAGATCAGCCCCCACGCCCACGCCGGTCTCTTCAAAGGCGTCTGTCTCATTGCGATAGGCGCCCGCGTTCACATGCAGGGTCTGGGCGGCCCGGCGCCAATGCGGCAGGGTCAGATCCGCCCCCAAACGGCTGTCCAGCTCCGAGACCCGCGCCACCAGCGCCAGCGTGTCGGCGCGGCCTAACATATTGTATCGCGTCCAGCGGGTGTCGACGCCGAAACCCTCGGTCGTCGAATAGCTGGCCCCGAACTCGAGCGTACGCGGCTCGCGGTCCTCCAGGCCGACCAGGACCCGGCGGCGCCCCTCCTCGTCCACATCGTCCTGCGCCGAAAGGGCTACGGTGACCGAGTTATAGACACCAGTGTCGAGGAGCCGCCGTTCGAGTTCGGCCACGTCCTCCGGATCGTAGACATCGCCGGGGGTCCAGGGCCGCAACTGGATGAGCCAGGCGGGATTGGTTCGGCCCTCGGTGTCCAGCACCAGGCCATCCAGACGGACCAGGCCGCCGGCGTCGATCCGGAAGGTCGGGCGCACCGTGTCGTCGGCATGATCGACGATCACCTCACGGGGATCGGCCGAGACGTCCGCGTAGCCGGACTCCCGCACCGCCGCGACGATCCGCCCCTCCGCGGCCACCACATCGGCCGCGCGTCCAGGCTCGCCGGGCGTAATATCCATGGCCTCGCGGCCCTTGGCCTGGGTTTCCTGGTCCGGCGCCTCGCCGGTCCAGGCCACCTGCGGGTCCGCAAACAGAAATCGGGGGCCAGGCTCCACCTCGACGATGGGACGGGGCGGCTCGCCTTCGCCCACATCGGCCTCGACGCCATAGGCGTAGTAGGCTTCGGATCTCAGGACGGCGATGGCGTCCTCAGCGGCGTCCCGGGCGCGGCGGCGCGCCTGGAACAGGCTTTCCACGGGCTGGTCGGCCTCGCCTATGGCGCGGACGATTCGCTCCCGAAGGTCGCTATTGATATCCCCGCGCACGTCAGCACGCGGCTCGGCGCGAGCCGTGCCGGCGCCGTAAACGCAGAGGGCAGCCGTGGCGACGGCTGCGAAGACACTTCGTCCCACGCAATCACCCTTCAGCCCCCGAACACCCCTGTAGCGACGCCCGCGCCCTGTGTCACCCCGCCGGGGCCGCCTCTTTTTTCATCGTCGGATGCTGTGTTTTACAGCGCCCACAATAGCGCACGACGTTACGCGCCACAGTCACTAGGCTGTCGTCCCGGCTTGCGGTTTCGAGGACGGGAGCGTGGTGGAGTAGGGCGTGGCGACAGCGCAGAGATCCGAAGAGATCGACCGGGCGATGGCCCAGGCGGCGGCGGCCAATCCGCCCTATGACGAGATGCACGCCCCAGATGGGTCGGTCCGGCCCCATTTCGCCGCCCTGGCCCGACGGCTGGCGGATCTGGATCCCGGCGAGCTGGATGAGCGCCAACGCACCCTTGAGCGGTTCTTCCTGCTCCAGGGCATCACCTTCACGGTCTATGGGGCCGAGAGCACCACCGAGCGGATCATTCCGACGGACCTGCTGCCCCGCATCATTCCGGCCGACGAATGGGCGAAAATCGAGAGCGGCCTGACCCAGCGGCTCCAGGCCTTGAACCTGTTCCTCGCCGACATCTATGGCGAGCGGATGATCCTCAAGGACGGGGTGGTGCCGCGGGAGCTGGTGCTCGGCGCGCCGTCCTATCGCCGGGAGATGCAGGGCCTCTATGTGCCTCACCAGGCCTACGCCAATGTCTGCGGCAGCGACCTGATCCGGCAGGAGGACGGCGCCTACGCGGTGCTGGAGGACAATCTGCGGGTGCCCTCGGGCGTCTCCTACATGCTGGCCAACCGCGAGGCCTCCAAGCGCACCTTCCCAGGCACCTTCCGGCTGGCCGGCGTGCGCCAGATCGATCGTTATCCGGACCTTCTGCTCTCGACCCTGCGCAGCATGGTGGAGTGGCGGCCCAATCCCCAGGTCGTGGTGCTGACGCCCGGCGTCTACAACTCGGCCTATTACGAACATGCCTATCTGGCCCGCCTCATGGGGGTGCCCCTGGTCGAGGGGCGCGACCTCGTGGTCCACGACAACATGGTCTATATGCGGACCACCACCGGCCTGCGGCGCATCGACGTGATCTATCGCCGGGTGGATGACGACTTTGTCGACCCCCTCACCTTCCGCCGGGATTCCTCCCTGGGCGTGCCGGGCCTGTTCAACGCCTATCGGGCCGGCACGGTGGTCATGTGCAATGCGCCGGGCACAGGCGTCGCCGACGACAAGGCGGTCTACGCCTATGTGCCAGAGATCATCCGCTACTATCTGGGCGAGGAGCCGATCCTGCCCAATATCGAAACCTTCCTCTGTCGCGAGCCGTCCGAACTCAGCCACGTCCTGGCCAATCTCGATAAGCTGGTGGTCAAGGCGGTCGGCGCTTCAGGCGGCTACGGCATGCTGATCGGCCCGCACGCAACCACCGCCCAGCGCGAAGAATTCGCCGAGGCGATCAAGGCCGATCCTGCCAACTACATCGCCCAGCCGACCATCCAGCTCTCAACCGCGCCCTGCCTGATCGACGGCGAGATCGACACCCGCCACGTCGATCTGCGGCCCTTCATCCTGTCGGGCGAAAAGATCACCGTGACCCCGGGCGCCCTGACGCGGGTCGCCCTGCGCAAGGGTTCGCTGGTGGTCAATTCCAGCCAGGGCGGGGGCTCGAAGGACACCTGGGTGCTGGCCGAGTCTGGAGTCGACCCGTCATGATGCTCGCCCGGGTCGCCGACAGCCTCTACTGGATAGGCCGCTATGTGGAGCGGGCCGAGCATGTCGCCCGCCTGTCGGACATCATGCTCACCGCCACCCTCGACCGGGCCGAGACAGCCGCCCAGGTGGCGCGCATCGCCCTGTCGGCGGTGGGAGAGGCCGCGCCTGAAAAGGTCGCCAATCCCTTTGAGTCCGCGCGCGCCCTGGCCCTGGACCGGCTGGAGGGCAATTCGGTGGTCACCTCCCTGGCCCGCGCCCGGGAAAACGCCCGTCAGGTCCGCGACCAGATCACCAGCGAAACCTGGGAGCGGCTGAATTTGGTGCACCTGCGCCTGTCGGGCGCCACCGCGGCCAAGTCGTTCAACGACGGCTCCTCGGCCTTCCTGCACGACATCATCGCCGACCTGCACCTGTTCAAGGGCGCCGCCGACGCCACGATGAGCCACGGTGAGGGGTGGCGATTTCTGCTGCTCGGCGCTCATCTCGAACGCGCTCAGCTGATCGGGCGACTGCTTGAGGTCTGCTTCGGACGCGGCGTGGAGCAGCTCGACCACCCGACCCTGACCGCCGTGCTGCGCATGAGCTGCGCGCTCGAACCCTATCTGCGGGCCTATACCGCCGATGTCCGCGCGCGGCCGATCCTGGAATTCCTGCTGCTGAACGCCGAGTTCCCGCGCTCCATCCGCTTTTGCACCGACGAGATCGAGGCCCACCTCTCCATGCTCAGCCGTCACGCCGAGGCCGTGCATGTGGGGCCAGAGCGCCTGGCCGGACGGTTGAAGGCGCGGCTGCAATATGCCGACATGGGCGAGATCGAGCGCGACGGGTCGCATGTCTTCCTTGAGGGCGTGCTGGCCGAGTGCGGCGAAATCCACCGCGGGGTCTACGACGCCTTCGTGGCCTATCCCCTCGAAATGCGCCTTCCGGCCTAAGGAATCCCGTGCTTCTCGAAATCCGCCACGTCACCCAGTATCACTACGCCGCCCCGGTCCGCGAAAGCCTGATGGAGGTCTGGATGCAGCCCCAGAAGGGCGCGCGCCAACGGCTGGTGAGTTTCGACCTGGAGATCGATCCGGGCACCCAGCTGTTCTCCTACGCCGACACCTTCGGTAACGCCGTCTACCACTTCGACGTGCCCCAGCCCCATGACCGCCTGACCATCGTGGCGCGCTCGGCCGTCGAGACCCAGGCTGAAATTCCCCTGCCCGAGGCCCTCGACATGGGCGAATGGGACCGGCTGCGCAGCGATTTTGTCCAGGGCGACCAGTTCGATTTCCTGCGCGAGCATGGCTTCGCGGTTCAGACCGACCTGCTGCGCGCGTTTGCGGCCGACCACGACATCGGCCGCCTGCGCCAACGCGATCCCCTCACTGCGGTCAGCGAGCTGTCGAAGATCATCTACGAATCCTTCGCCTACGAGACCGGCGTCACCGAGGCCGACAGCCCGATCGACGAGGCCCTGCGCGAGCGCCGCGGGGTCTGCCAGGACTTCAGCCACATCATGATCGCGCTCTGCCGGGCCTGGGGCATTCCGGCCCGCTATGTCTCGGGCTACCTGTTCACCGACCGCGACAGCGGCGACCGCTCCGACCCCGACGCCACCCACGCCTGGGTTGAGGTCTTCCTGCCGAGCCTGCGCTGGGTCGGCTTTGACCCGACGAATAATGTGATGGCCGGTGAGCGCCACGTGGCCGCCGCTGTCGGTCGCGACTACAGCGACGTGCCGCCTTCGCGCGGCGTCTATAAGGGCGACGCCGAAAGCCAGCTGGCGGTGGGCGTCTCGGTGCGGCGGGCTCGGGCGGCGATCACCGAGCCGGAATTCCTGCGTATCTCGCAGCCGACCTTCAGCCGCAACGCCCGTCGGCGTCCCAACCCGGCCACCGGCATGCACGACCAGCAGCAGCAACAGCAGCAATAGGTCAAGCTCGCCCCTTCCCAAGGGCGCAGGCCTGGCCTATGGCGACGGCGTGAAGCGTTCGACGACCCGATCCGCGAGCCTCCCGCACGGCATCCTGCTGATGCTGGCGATGCTCGCCCTTGGGCTGAAGATCCTCATCCCCCCCGGCTACATGGCCGCCCCGCCCCAGGCGGACGGGCCTGGATTCAACCTGGTTCTCTGTACGGCCCAGGGCATGGTCGATCTGGGGGCGGCCTCCGACGACCAGGCGCCATCGGACGAGGATGACGGGGCGCGTCATAACCCTTGCGTCTTCGCCGAGCACGGGGTCGGCGCCACGGCGCCCGACCTTCTGACGAGCCAGCCGGTGGCGTTTCTGCCGGCCGCGCTCGCCCCCCTCGAGATTTCGACCGACCTCGCACCAGGCCGTGGCCTCGCTGCGCCACCCCCGCCCGCCAGAGGCCCCCCACACCTGCAGGCCTAAGGACCGCTCCGGTCCTGATGTGAACCCTGGGCGGGCCTGCACGGCCGCGCCCGGCCTCCTGCACCTGTGACGGCCGCCGTTCGCGCGGCCGGGGACCCTTTTTCATATGAAAACCGTATTCGGCGCCTGCGGCGCCCTCCTCGTCCTGGCCCTGCCCTGCGCGGGCCAGGCCCAAACCACCGTCGACTCCGTCATCGTCACCGGCCGGCCGGATCCCGAAGACCCCGCCGTGGTGGCCGACGCCCGCCAGCGGCTTTCCGAGACCCCCGGCGGCGTCTCGGTCGTGGCCGCGGAATCCTATGAGAATCGCTTCGCCCTGGCCCTGGACGACATGCTGCGCGACGCGCCGGGCGTGTTCGCCCAAAAGAAATGGGGCGGCGACATCCGGCTCTCCATCCGCGGCTCGGGGCTCGGCAACGCCAACCATAACCGCGGCCTGCTGCTGGCCCAGGACGGCCTGCCGCTCAACGAGGCCGATGGCTATGGGGACAGCCAGATCGCCGATCCGCTGATCACCCGCCATGTGGAGATCTATCGCGGCGGCAACGCCCTGCGGTTCGGCGGCGCAACCCTGGGCGGGGCGGTGAACATGGTGACGCCCACCGGCGAAACCGCCCCCTATGACCGGCGTCTTCGCTTGGACGGCGGGGCCTTTGGCATGCTGCGCCAGCATGTGGCCGCCGCGGGCGAAACCGGCGTCTGGGACGGCTTCGTCGCCATAACCAACCAGACGGGCCAGGGTCCACGCCCCCAGAGCCAGCAGAACCTCCAGTTCGCCAGCCTCAGTGTCGGCCGGGATCTGGGCGAGCGCGCCGAGCTTCGCCTGATCCTCAACGGCGCCGACATCAAGCAGGAGATTCCCGGCGCCCTGACCCGCGCCCAGTTCGACGCCGATCCCGATCAGGCGACGGCGGGCAACATCGCCAACGACTATGCCCGCGACGTGCGCGCCCTGCGCAGCGCCGTGACCCTGAACTGGGATATCGCCAGCGACCTCTCGCTCAGCGCCGGCCTCTATGGGATCTGGAAGAACCTCGAGCATCCCATCTTCCAGGTCATCGCCCAGGAAAGCCGCAACTATGGCGTCTTCGCCAAGCTGGACTGGGCGGGCGAGATTGCGGGCCTGCAGGCCGACGCCTATGGCGGCCTTTGGGGCCGCCATGGCGACCTGGACTCCCACTTCTACGTCAATCGCGCCGGATCGCGGGGCGACTTGCGTTCTATCTCCTACCAGAACGCCCGCGCCCTGGACCTGTTCGGCGAAGGCCGCCTGTTCCTGACCGGCCAGTTGGCTGTTGTGGCCGGAGCGACCTACGGCGTCGCCGAGCGGGACTATGACAGCCGCGCCGTGCCGGGCGTCGCCGGGACCTTCAACCTGCAGGCCTCGCGGACCTTCGACTGGGTCGCCCCGCGCATCGGCCTCCTGTGGGAGGCGCCGGATGGGGCGCAGCTGTTCGCCAACGTGACTCGCTCGGTGGAGCCGCCCAACTTCGGGTCGCTCTCCCCCAACAACGCCGGCTTCGCGCCGGTGGACGCGCAGGAGGCGCTCACCTATGAGGCCGGCGCCCGGGGCCGCCGCGGGGCCTTCACCTGGGACGTGACCCTCTATCACGCCGAGTTGGAGAAAGAGCTTCTGCAGTTCAGCGTCAGCCAGGATCGCCCGGCCACCACCTTCAACGCCGGGGAGACCTATCACCGGGGGATCGAGGCGGCGCTCGACTGGCGCTTCGCCCCGGCCTGGCGGCTGCGCCAGACCTATGCCTGGTCGGACTTCGCCTTCCGGGACGATCCGCAATATGGCGACAACCGCCTGCCGGTGGCGCCAGAACACCTCTATCGCGCCGAACTGCGCTACGAGGCGCCGCAGGGCTGGTTCGTCGCTCCCTCCGTGGAATGGACCCCGCAAGGCGCCTTCGTGGACTTCGAGAACACCACCCGTGCGCCAGCCTATGCGGTGGCCCACATCAATGCGGGCTGGACCTTCCGCCCCGGGGTCAGCGTCTTCGTCGACCTGCGCAACGTGACCGACGAGGCCTATGTCTCCAACGTCCAGCCAGTGATCGCCGCTGGCCCCGCCACGGCCGCCTACTGGCCCGGCGACCGCCGCTCGCTGTTTGCCGGCCTCGTCCTCGACTTCTGACTCGACGAGGGGCGGCCAGGCCACCGGTCGCCCCTTGCACATTCCCCACGCAGACGGAACATCACCCCATGAAACCCATCCTGCTGATCGCCCCCCTGACCCTGCTCGCCGCCTGCAGCCCGCGAACACAGGTCGAACCCGCTGTCACCCCCAGCGACGCCTGGTGCCGACCCGCCGCGGCCGGGGCGCGGGCGGTGGGCTGCTATGTGACGCTGCAATCGGCCGCCGAAGATCGGCTGGTGGGCGCCGAGAGCCCCACGGGCCAACGGGTCGAGATCCACACCATGACCATGGACGGCGGCGTCATGCGGATGCGTCAGCTGGAGGACGGCTTGCCGTTGCCGGCCGGGGAAACCACCGTGCTCAAACCCGGCGCCGACCACCTGATGCTGATCGGTCCCACCGCCGCGCTCGACGAAGGCGGCGAGGTCACCCTGACCCTGAACTTCGAGAAAGCCCCCCAGGCCATCGTGACGGCCGAAATCCGCTCAGCCCCGCACGGAATGGACCACTAATCCAAACGCCGCGTCCCTCCCAGTGGGGGACGCGGGAATTGGTAGGCCGGGTGGGGGTCGAACCCACGACCATTCGATTAAAAGTCGAATGCTCTACCACTGAGCTACCGGCCCATGACGCGGCGCGGGATGGGCGCCGGGTCGAAGGGGGCGGACCATAGGGCGCAGGTCCGACTCGGGCAAGTCGGGCTTGGACTTCCGGCAATCATTGAGGGCGCGTAGGATGGGGATATGTCTCGTACCCTTTCCCTCGTCCTCCTCGCCGCAGCAGTCCTGGCGACCGCCGGCTGCACCACGACCCGGGCGGATGGGTCGCCACGCATCCAGACCACATCCCAGGCCAACCGCGAGAGCGTGCAAGGCGCCGTCGTCTCCCCTCTGCGCGACGTCAATGTGCTGCGCACCAAGATTCCGCCGATCCTGCTGGAGGCCCAGGCCGATCCCTACCGGCGGCCCTATCCGGCGAGCTGCGAGAGCCTGATCGCTGAGATCCGGCCGTTGAGCAACGCCCTGGGCGCCGACCTCGATGAAGAGGCGGTGGACGAGGACGACCTGCTCGACCAGGGGCGCACGACCGCCCTGGGCGCCATGGCCGGCCTGGCGCAGGACGTCATCCCCTTCCGCGGCTGGGTGCGCCAGCTGAGCGGGGCCGAGCGGCACGACAAGACGGTGCAGAGCGCCATCATCGCTGGCGGGGTCCGGCGGGCCTATCTGAAAGGTCTGGGCGAAGCGCGCGGCTGCAATCCGCCGGCGACGCCCAACCATGGCCGCGAGAAGCCGCAGGTCATCCAGCAGGAGCTGCGCCCCCGCTACCCCGTGCGCTGAGCGCTGCGGAAGTCGCGACGGAAGGCCTCGAACCGCCCCTCGGCGATGGCGGCGCGCATGGCGGCCGTCAGGGCCTGGAAGTGGGCGATATTGTGCCAGGACAGCAGCACCTGGCCCAGAATCTCCTCGGCCTTCACCAGGTGGTGGAGATAGGCCTTGGAATAGTCCCGGCTGGCCGGGCAGGACGAGGCCTCGTCCAGCGGCGTGTCGTCCTCGGCGAAGCGGGCGTTCTTCAGGTTGATGGGGCCGTTCCAGGTCCAGGCCTGACCATGGCGACCCGACCGGGTCGGCAGGACGCAGTCGAACATGTCGACGCCCCGGGCCACGGCCTCCACCAGGTCGACGGGCTTGCCCACCCCCATCAGATAGCGCGGGCGGTCAGCCGGCAGCAGGCCCGGCGCATAGTCCAGCACCTCGCACATGGCCTCGTGGCCCTCGCCCACCGCCAGGCCGCCGATGGCGTAGCCGTCGAAGCCGATCTCCACCAGCCGCTCTGCGGACTCACGGCGCAGGGCCTCGATGGTCGAGCCCTGCTGGATGCCGAACAGGGCCTGGTGCTCGCGCTCGCCAAAGGCGGCCTTGCAGCGCGCGCCCCAGCGGGCCGACAGGCGCAGGGCCTCGGCCGCGCGGCTCTCTTCCGCCGGCCAGGCGACGCACTCATCCAGCTGCATGACGATGTCCGAGCCCAGCAGGTCAGCCTGGATCTCCACCGAACGTTCTGGCGAGAGGACGTGGCGCGAGCCGTCAATGTGGCTGGCGAAGGTCACCGCCTCCTCGGTCACCTTGGCGATGTTGGACAGCGACATCACCTGAAAGCCGCCGGAATCGGTGAGGATTGGCTTCCCCCAGCGCATGAAGCGATGCAGCCCGCCCAGGCGCGACACCCGCTCGGCGCCGGGGCGCAGCATCAGGTGGTAGGTGTTGCCCAGGATGATGTCGGCGCCGGTGGCGGCCACCTGGTCGACCGTCAGGGCCTTGACCGTCGCGGCCGTGCCGACGGGCATGAAGGCCGGCGTGCGGATGTCGCCGCGGGCGGTCTTCAGCACGCCGGTGCGCGCGGCGCCGTCCGTGGCGGCGATCTCGAAGGGAAAGGCGGCCATCAGTCGGCCCTCCAGAGCAGGCTGGCGTCGCCATAGGAATAGAAGCGGTAGTCATTTGTGATGGCGTGGGCGTAGGCCGCCCGCATTGTTTCCAGGCCGGAAAAGGCGCTGACCAGCATGAATAGGGTCGAGCGCGGCAGGTGGAAGTTGGTCATCAGCCCGTCGGCAGCCCGGAACCGGTAGCCCGGCGTGATGAAGATGGCCGTGTCGTCAGCGAAGGGGTGCACCACGCCGTCCTCGCCCGCCGCGCTCTCCACCAGCCGCAGGGAGGTGGTGCCGACGCAAATGATACGGCCGCCCGCGGCCCGGGCGCGGTTGAGGCGTTCGGCGGTTTCCGGGCTGACCTCGCCAAACTCGGCGTGCATGCGGTGGCCGTCGATGTCGTCGACCTTGACCGGCAGGAAGGTGCCGGCCCCCACATGCAGGGTGACGAAGCAGGTCTCGACCCCGGCCTCGCTCAGTCGCGTGAGCAACTCCGGTGTGAAGTGCAGGCCTGCTGTCGGCGCGGCCACCGAGCCGTCGGCCTGGGCGTAGATGGTCTGGTAGTCGGTCTGGTCCTGTTCGTCCTCAGGGCGCTTGGCGGCGATATAGGGCGGCAGGGGCATGGCCCCGCGCGCCTTGATGGCCTCGTCCAGAGCCGGGCCGGCAAGGTCAAAGGCCAGCAGGATCTCGCCGCCCTCGCCCTTCTCGACGACGGTGGCGTCCAGGGCGCCCAGCAGGCAGGCGCGATCTTCGGTCTCGCCGAAGCTCACCCGGTCGCCGGGCGCCAGGCGCTTGCCCGGCCGCATGAAGGCGCTCCAGCGATCGGGGGCGACCCGCTTGTGCAGGGTAGCCTCGACAGCGACGATGCTCTCGCCCCGGGTCCGCCGGCCGCTCAGCCTCGCCGGGATCACCCGGGTGTCATTAAGCACCAGGATGTCGCCCGCCCGCAGTTCGCCCGGGAGGTCATGGACCCGCAGGTCGGCCAGGGGTTGGCCTGGGATCACCCGCAGCATCCGCGCCGAATCCCTGGGCTGGGCGGGACGCAGGGCGATGGCGCTGTCGGGCAGGTCGAAGTCGAAATCGGCAGTCTTCATGTGACCTGCGTCAGGCCATGCGAGACCCCGCGCGTCAAGCGCAGGCTCATGCTAGAGCCGGTTCCATGGGCCTGATCCGAGTCGTCATCACCCGCATTCTCGAGGACATCGCCGCAACGACGGCGGTGCTGGCGGCCCTGGCCATGATGGCCGCCCAGGGCGGGCGGTTCAGCGACAATCTGGATGTCGCCACCCATTTCGCCGTGGTGTTCGTCGCCATGGCCATCCTCGCGGCCCTACTGGCCGCCCTGACTCCGCCAACGAGGCTGCGTCGTTTCACCCTGGGCATGGCGGCCCTCGCCGTCGGCCTGGCCGGCCTGCTGATCCTGCCCGAGGTGTTCCGCAAGACCGGCGCGGACTCCGAGCCTGAAACCGCGAGCGTCCACCAGATCAAGCTCATCCAGATCAACAGCTGGAGCGGCCGCAATCAGACCATGGCCGAGACCGCCGACTGGATCGTCGCCCAGGACCCCGACATCATCGTGGTCGAAGAGGCCAGCCGCAGGTTCCAGCGGGCGCTGGAATCGCGCGCCGCATACCATCGCACCTGCGATCCCGACGATCGCTGCGAAGTCATCATCTACAGCAAGGTCGCGCCGATCTCGGCGGGGCTGCCCAAGGTCAGCGAGGGATCATTTTTCCCGGCGACCCGCGCCACCTTCGCCGCCCCGGGCGGCGAATTCACGGTCATCGGCGCTCACTACACCTGGCCCGTGCCGGCCGGACCGCAGCAGCAGCAGAGCCTGCGCCTGACGACGATGGCCGGGCTCTACGACCGGGAGCGGCTGATCATTGCGGGCGATTTCAACTCGACGCCCTGGTCTTTCACCCTGCGTCGGCAGGACGAGGCCCTGGGCCTGATCCGGCGCAACCAGGCCATGCTGAGCTGGCCGGCCATGGCCTTTTCCCGCTGGGACATCCACATGCCCCTGCCCTTCCTGGCCATCGATCATGTCTATGCCGGGTCGGACTGGGTGACTCTGGACGCCGAACGGGGCCCGGCCCTGGGCTCGGACCACTTCCCGGTCATCGTCACCCTGGCTCTGCCCCAGACCGATCCCCGACTATACCTACCTTGGGTGGTTCTCGATGCTATTCGCAGCGGGCATGGGCATCGGTCTGATGTTCTATGG
>NZ_JBALUY010000089.1:0-12660 GCF_036963605.1 Phenylobacterium sp.
GCTTCGCCGCCGAATAGACGGCGACACGTCGAAAAACTCGCCGCGCGCCCTTTGGGGGCGCGCGGCCTTTTTGCTGTCGGCGCCGGCTAGCCGGCGCCGGTGAAGTAGACGATGGCCGCGAGGGCCAGCACCACCACCACAGCCAGGCCGAGGCCGCTGGCGGAAAGCCGCCACCCCGGGCCTTCGAAGTCGAAGCGATGCTTGTCGGGATCGTTGGTCGTCATTCGAACTCAAGCCTTTCATCGAAAGGCCTCGGCTCTGTCGCGTGTTGCGGATGCAGCAGCAGGCAGAGATCCGAGACCGGTTGGGTCTGGGCCGTTCCAACCGGTCTGGCGCCGGGGGCGAACGGATATCTCGCGGAACCCGTTACAAAGGGGGTTCCATTACCTGCCGCGGTAGTCACGCTCAGACGTTCTTATGCGGCGTCACCAAGATGATTTCGAGGTGAGAGCGTCGATCCTCTAACGCGACGCCAGCGTGCGGGTTGCACGCTGGCGGGTTCCGATTATCCGCGACGGATAGTTCACTGAACGGGGGAGTCGTGAGCGCGACATCCAACAGCACCAGGTACAAGGCTCAGGTCTACGATCTGGCGCTGAACGCCTTCTTCCGCGCCCGCGATCTCGACGCCGAGAGCCTCGGGACGCCGAAGGCGGACGTCGGCTGGGATATATCGCCGAGGCGATGGTCGCGGCCGCCGTCAGCGGAGTGACCTACAAGACCCGCAGCCAGGCGAAGTTGAACGACGCCGCGATGCTGCTGCGAGGTCTGGCCGACAAGGTCGAACAGGACGGGCTCGCCAGCCTGGAATGGGGATACAAGGCCGACATGCTTTCGCGCCATGCCTGGCGACCAGACATTCGAACGTCTCAAGGCCTCGACGAGCTCGACAAGCGCACGGCCGCGCTTATCGGCGGCCTGATGGGGACGACCCGGTCGCTCACCCTGGCGGACAAGCGCGCCATCGTGTGCTTGTCTTTCGTTCGCATGGCGCTCGATCAGGTCTGCGATCTGATCGATCAGGAGCCGCAGAGCGCAGAACCGATCCGCAGCATGAAGGTCGCGATTCTCGAGAACCGGCTCGAAGAACTGAAGACGACGTCGGCTCAGTAAGGCGGCTCGGCCCGCCGAGCGCAGCCTCGTGCAGAAGATTCAATCATGCCTTGCCCGCAGGCAGGTCATCGGGGAGACTCGCCGAGTGAAGAAAACCCTCGATCATCTGCCGCTGCCCAAGCAGTCCGAACTGCGTCACGTCGTCGATGTGATCCGCGCCTCCTTCGAGGAGGCGATCTCGACGCGCCGCGCCGAGCGGCTGAAGAATGGCAAGATCCTCAAGGTCATCCTCTATGGATCGTATGCGCGGGGCGACTGGGTTCACGATCCGGTAGGGCGCTATTTCTCGGACTTCGACCTGTTGGTCATCGTCGACCACGAGGACCTGACCGACGGCGAGTTCTGGTTCGACGCCACCAACCGGACCATGCCGGGCGAGGGCGAAATCCGCACGCCCGTCAGCATCATCGTTCACAGCCTGGACGATGTGAACGAGCAGCTGGATCGGGGCCGCTACTTCTTCGCCGACATTCTGCGCGACGGCGTCATCCTTTACGACACGCCCGGCGCCAAGCTGCACAAGCCCGCCGACATCAAGGCCAAGGCTGCACTCGCTGAGGCCGAGGACTTCTTTACCGAGTGGATGGCGAGCTCAGCGAGCTTCGCTCGAGGTGCCAAGTTCTACATGGGGGAGGGCGACGATCCGAAACTCGCGGCTTTTAGCCTGCATCAAGCGACGGAACACCTCTACCACTGTGTCTTGCTGGTGGTGACGCTCTACAGCGGCAAGGCTCACAACATCGCCTTCCTTCGCAAGAAGGCCGAGGCGATCGATGCCCGCCTCGCCGACGCGTGGCCGCGGGAGACCAAGTTCGAGCGTCGATGTTTCGAGCTTCTGCGCGAGGCCTACGTCAAGGCGCGCTACTCCAAGCACTACAAGATCAGCGACGAGGAACTCGCCTGGCTTACGAAACGGGTCGAGGTGCTACGCGGTCTGACGAAGACTGTGTGCGAAGAACGGCTGCGTGACCTCCGCGAGGAGGCTGGTCGTGACACGGGCTGACAAGCTGTGCGCCACGTCCTCGATCTGACGTTGCGCTGCTGAGTCTCTTCAGTCGCCGGCGCCGCGGACGGACGGCATGTTCAACGTCACCAGTCCCGAACCGGCGCGGGAAGCGAAAACGAAGTGGCGCTGCACCTGTCCGGCCGGCGGCTCGTCTGGGGCGGGCCTCTTCAAAGGATGGCGCCTTCGCCATGCTGACCACGGAGCCGAGCAAGGATATCGCCCCCGATCACGACGTCAGATCGTGCTTCTGCGTCCCGAGAGGGTGCGGACTGGCGCAGTCTTCATAAGCCGGGGGGCGAACTCTTGCGGGCGTTGCCCGCCGGAAGCCTCGACGTCGAAAGGCCTTCCCGCTTACGGCCTGAGCCTCGGACGTCGGACGGGGCCTGAGCCGCCGTAGGGTGTCGTCCATGAGCGTCCTGGAGCGCGGCGGCCATTGTCTCGCATCCTGCTCGCGCCAGCCGGCGCGGCCTCTCGATGAGGCGGATCTGACCGAAATCCGGTCGGCTGGCGCAACCGCTCTCGCGACTTTCATCCCCGGCCTGACGGCCTTCCTCGCGAAACAAGAAAGTCTCTCATCGCGGTCCTCCGCTTCGCTGCGGGGACTCGCTTCGCTCTCCCTGCGCGCCGCCCGGGCCCCGGTCCGTCGATCGCCATCGAGGCCGCGGCAGGCGTGGCCCGAAGCAAAGGAGAGACTGACATGGCCACCATCGGCACCTTCACCGCTCAAGGCGACGGCTACACCGGGTCGATCAAGACCCTCACCCTGAACGTCAAGCAGGCGGTCCTGCGGCCAAACGAGAAGACCGACGACAAGGCCCCGGACTTCCGGATCTTCGCCGGCCAGACCGAGTTCGGCGCCGCCTGGAAGAAGACGAGCCAGCAGAACCGCGAATACCTCTCGGTCAAGCTCGACGATCCCAGCTTCCCGGCACCGATCTACGCCTCCCTGGTCGAGGTCGAGGGCGGGCACAGCCTGATCTGGTCCCGCTGATCCAGGAGCTGCGGCGGCGCGGGGACCGCGCCGCCGCTCCTTCTTCCCACAACCCAGTTCGAGGAGGCCGCCATGACGCGCCCCGCCGATCCCGCACGCCCGGACATCCATACCCGGATCACCCAACAGATACTCGCCCAGCTCGAAGCCGGGGTCCGCCCCTGGATCCAGCCCTGGAAGGCCTCAACCTCCGTCAGCCGCCCTCTTCGCCATGACGGAACGCCGTACAACGGCATCAATGTCGTCCTGCTCTGGGGCGAAGCCGCCAGCCGAGGATTCAGCCGGTCGACCTGGATGACCTTTCGCCAGGCGCTGACGCTCGGCGCCCACGTCCGCAAGGGCGAGCGCGGCGCCACCGTGGTCTACGCCAACCAGGTCGTCCGCGAAGAGACCGACGACACGGGGGCGAGCGTGGAGCAGCGCATCCCGTTCCTGAAGGCCTACACCGTCTTCAACGTCGGCCAGATCGATGGCCTGCCCGAACGCTACGGCGAGCCGGAGACGATCGAGATCAATCCGGATGAGCGGATCGCCCGCATCGACGCCTTCTTCCGCAACTGCGGGGCGGAGATCCGCCACGGCGGCGGCTGCGCCTATTATGCGCCGGGGCCGGACCATGTGCAGATGCCGCCGTTCGAATGCTTCGAGAACGCCGACGCCTACTACAGCACCCTCGGCCACGAGATGACGCACTGGACGCGCCATCCCGCCCGTCTCGACCGGGACTTCGGTCGCCAGCGCTTCGGCGATACCGGCTATGCCCGCGAAGAACTCGTCGCCGAGATCGGCGCCGCCTTCCTCTGTGCGGATCTTGGGCTGGCCCTCGAACCCCGCGAGGACCACGCGGCCTATATCGCCAGCTGGCTGCAGGTGCTGAAGAACGACACCCGCTTCATCGTCTCGGCGGCCGCGCACGCGCAGAAGGCTATCGACTATCTGCGGTCCTTGCAGTGAAGCGATCCTCGGGCCGGCGGCGACGCGGGCCCGGGGATGGCGAAGAGCGGTCCGCTCAGGCCTCGTCGTCCCGGAGGCGCGCCAGGCGCATTCGCTCCGGCGGATGAATCTGATCGAACCGGTCGAGCGTCGCGCGCCAGTCATCCATCGCCGGGGCCAGCCAACGCGTCATGTCCGCGATCGCCCGATGATGCTTGGGAAGATCCCAGTAGAGAATGGGCTCGTGGTGGGCGATGCGGTTCCGCAGGAGACGCACCTGGGTCAACGGGGTGGCGAACGCCTTGCGCGACAGGAATTTGCCATCGCGGGTCGCGATCCGGTGCAGGGTGCGCTTCCACAGATCGTCCTGCTCGCGCCCGAACGTCGAGGTCCAGAAGCTGAAGGTCAGGGCGGCGACGACGCGGCCATCCTCGATCGGCTTGCCCGCTTCCGTCAGTTCGGCGATCGCCGCCCGCACCTGTTCAGCTTGACGGTCGGTGACGTGACCGGCCTCGGGCTGGAACCAGCCCGCGCCGGAGGCTTCGGTCATCACCGCGTGAATGCGGTTTCTCAGCGCCACCTCCAGAGCCTGGAGCGGCACATAGAGGGCTTCGGACACCCGGGTGTTCAGCGTATAGAGTTCGACGGCGCGGTGGCGATCGCCCCCGGCCCAGGCCACATAGCGCGCGAACCGTTCGAGGGAGAGCGCCGCCTCCACCGCGTCGGCGTCGGCGACCGCCCTTGCATCAGGGTGGGTCATGGATTATCTCTACCAGCGTACACCCCGGGATCGCCTCTGCTGCAAAGCATGCCCCCGGGGTAAATCAATTTCAGCCCCAGCGATTACGACCGTCGGCGACCCACCGGAGTGGACACGCGCGCACGCGCGGCCTCCCGTTCCTTGCGCGCCTCGGTGAACTCCGGCTCGAGCTTCTTCACCCGTTCGACCAGGCCGTCGAGGTGATAGATGTTGGACGCCCAATCCCCCGCCGCTGTCTTGCGCATTTCCCGGCGCACCAGACCGGCCTGTTCGAGCTGGCGCATGTTGGTCTGGATCGTCTTGGGCTTCACGCCGATCCGACGGCCGAGCTCCGCGCGGGACGGGAAGGGCGCGCGATGGGGGTCGCGGTAGTAGTCCAGCAGCTGAACGAGGATGTTGAACTGCATGGCGGTCAGTCCCAGCCGGGACTGGGCCTGGATCAGGATCGACGGAATGCCGGCGTATCCATTGGCGACCACCGCCTTGCCCCAGATCTTCTCCTGGGAAGAGGCGGTCTTCGTGCTCGCCTTGGGCGGAAAGGCGAGCACCGTGGATGAGGTAGGCGCGGTCATGAGTGAACTCCTTCGCAGCGAACCTATGGGCCTCGCCGTCGCCGAACAAGAATCCCGCTGCGGCAGGGTATGGTCTCTTGAGGACCTACCCGACTAGACCTGATTACGCTCGTTCCCGTGATGCGCTGATTCGCGTTGCGCTGATTCAGCGGCAGCCTGGCGCCCGAGGTGGGGCGGGAACGCGCCACACCGGTGGGTCGTCCTCATGGCATACCTCTGCGGAAGTTTGGGCGAGGATCCCCGAGCCCCCGCCCTGGATGGGGCGCCCTTCAGGGCGGCGGGCGAGCGGCCGGAACCGGCCGCCGAGGGGAGGGCGGGCAGACCCGTAGGCCTACGGGGCGAAGGGGGTGACGGTCTAGGGCAGGATAGGCTTTGCGCCGGCAATGTCTGACAGACCGACACCCCCATGGATCGCCTCACCCTTCGCGTACCGTTCGATCTGATCCGCCGGTTCGACGCCGCCGCGGCGTCCCGGGGCGGGCGGTCGCGGCTGCTGCGACGTCTGATGGAGGAGGCCGCGCTGGCGGCCTTGCCCGAGGCCGTGGAGACGTCGTCGGCGCGGCTGAGCGGCAAGCTCGGACTTCGCCTGACGCCCGCTGACCTGACTGTCCTGGAGGCGGAGGCGGCGCGCGTGGGCATGACGCGGACCCAGTGGACGGTTGCCCTGATCCGGGCGCGGCTGCATCATCGGCCGCAGCTGAGCCGTCGTGACGCCCTGGCGCTGATCGAGGTGCAGCGCGAGCTCCGGCGTATCGGGGTCAACGTCAACCAGATCGCCCGAGCCCTGAACACGGCGGTGATGGAGGGCGCGGTGCTGGACCTGGAGGTGGCCCAGCTGGCCGCCTTCTCGGAGGAAATCCGCGGGCACCTGGTCGGGGTGCGGGACGCCTTTCAGGGCAATCTCGCCTATTGGTCGGTCGACGTGTGAACGACTTCCGCGTTCCATCCGATTTCGAGGAGGCCCTGCGTCCGCCCGTCCGCACGAGACGGGCGCGTCTCGCCCAGGCGGTTCTTCGCGTCGGGGCGGCCGGAGAGGCCGGCGCGGCCAGAGCCCGGCTCCAGCGTATGGTGCGGCGAGCGCCCGAGGTGATGGTCAAGATCACCGGCCGGACCCGGGACGGGGGGCACCTGCAGCGCCATCTGGACTACATCACCCGCAACGGGAAACTGTCCCTGGAGGGGCCGGACGGCGAGCGTCTGAGCGGTCGCGCGGAGGTCCGGACGTTGGCCGAAGACTGGCGCGACGAGCTGTCGGTGGCGCCGCAGCGACGAGATGCGCCTGTGTCCCTGTCGATCGTTCTGAGCATGCCGGCCGGCACTGATGAAGGACGGGTCCATGATGCGGCGCGCGCCTTCGCCGCCAACCTGTTCGCGGACCGGCACCCCTATGTGTTCGCCCTGCATACCGATGACCGGCACCCGCATGTTCACCTCACCGTTCGCGCCCTCGGGCGAGACGGCGAGCGGCTCAATCCCCGCAAGGCCGACCTGCAGCTTTGGCGGGAGACCTTCGCCGCCGCCCTTCGGGACCGCGGCGTGGAGGCCGAGGCGACGCCGCGTCGGGCCCGGGGCGTCGTGCGCAAGGCCGAACGCACGCCGGTGCGGAAACTGCGGGAGCGCTTCGAGCGCGGTGAAGGACTGATGCCGAAGACCTTTGCGGGGGCGCTGGATTCGGCGGCACGGCCACCGTCCGCCGAACCGCCTTGGGAGACGCGCCTGCGGCAGCGGCAGGCGGCCATCCGACGCACGCTGGTGGTCGAGGCCTTGCGGCTGCAAGCGTCGAAGGCGGATGACGACCGTCGGCTTGGGCAGGATCTGGAGCAGTTCATCCGCACCCAGCCGCCCGTCCTGACGCAACGGGAGATCCTCGCCCGGGCGCTGGCGATGAGGCCGGAGAAGCCGACGCCGGCCAAGGACCGGTCGCGCTAGCGCCGGCGGCGCGCGATCTGCGCCTCGATCGCGTCCCACCGGCCCCGATCCGCGTCGATGTAGCGGGCCGGGTAGCCGTTTCCGATGCGCTCGAAGGCGGTGTCTCCCTCGGTATGGATCGCCAGCACCGCCTCGGGCAGCAGAGGCTCGCCCACATAGAGATCGAACACCTTGGCCTCCGGGTCGCATCCGATGGAGCGGGAGAAGGCCGCCATGACCGCTTCGGCGGCCGAGAAGGCGTGCCGGCTTGTCGACAAAGGCGCCGCGATCTCAAGGACGCGGGCGCGTCCGATGGAGGCCACGAGGGCTTGGTGCTCGGGGTCTGAGAGCCAGAAGTAAACGCCTTCGCCGCCCCAGTTTCCAAGCAGCAGTTCGACTCCGCCGTCCTGGATGTCGCGGGGATGAGAGACCATCCAGAACCGGCCGGAACGAATGTCGGCTTGGCCCCGCTGGAAGGGACTGGCGGCATGCAGGGCGTCGGCGATCTCGGGGGTAAAGCTCCCCGCAGCCACCTGCGCGTCCAGGCGGGAGCGAATGGACTGCGAAGACGGGAGAATGATGCCGTCCTGACGCAGTCGATCCGCCTCGGCGTTGGTCAGCCGGGTGTAGTGCCAAGCCCGGATCGTCCGCCGGTTCATGACCGCCATCAGCGTTTCGGCCAGGTCGATGTGGTCGCCCGCGAAGGGGTTGTCCGGATACGGGCCGGTCCGATCCGACAGTTCTCGCTGGATGAGGTTCTCGCGCGCCGTCGTATGATAGGCCCGCATCAGCTCGGCGTTCTCCATCAGCAGCTGTCGAACTTCGGCGTCGAAGGTTTCGACGTCCCAGACATCGATCAGGGGTTCGGCCACGGCGCTCTCCGGTCTTTCGCCGGGCGATCCTAGCGCTCCCGCCGCCGCTCTGCTCGCCGGTTTGCATCGGCATCGCGGGCGCGCGGCTTCTCCCTCTCCCGCCGTACTCGAGCCCAGGCTCGTTCCATCAGGCGCGCCTGGGCGGCCGGGTCGGCGATGAGGGTGCGGACCACCACGGCCGCCATTTCGAGGCGGCGCTTGACGGCATCGTGGGAGGGCTCCTTCCGGGGCTCTGTCGCGGTGCGCCGGCCGGCCGCGCGGTCCGGTTCGTTGGCGGCCTGACGGTCCCGTTCGCTGGGCTTGTAGCCGGCGACCTCCAGACCGAGGCTCCGCCCCTGGACCCAGACCTCGCGGCGGAAGGCCTCGTCTCCCGACACCTTGATCTGCGACCAGTTCCGGTGTTGCGCGACCCGAAGCATGGAAACGACCGCGTCCGGATAGGCGTGGAGCGAGGAGAGGGCGCGACCATGGTCCCGGAACGCGGGATCTGCGGTCTTGTGGTCGCGATAGTAGCGCTCGGGGCGACCCTGCCGGTCGCGCTCGATCAGATAGCGGTCCAGCAGCTGGGTGGGCACGTCGCCCTTGTCGAGCGAGCGCCGCTCCGCAGAGGCGGCGGGCTGCGGCGCCAGCCGGTTGACCGGGGCTGTTCCGGAAGGCGGGCGGGTCATGGTTGACGCTCAAGAGTTGGCGGCGTCGCGGCTGGCGCGGCGACGACCCGGTCGAGCCAGGCCTGCACCTCGGCTTCACCGGCGCCGGGCGGCGGCGGCCTCAGGCCCTCGGCGGCGAAGCGGCGCACGATGCTGTCGAAGTTCATGTCGGTGTCATCGATCGACGGGGACCGGGTAGGCGGCGCGGCGAATGACAGCTGGATCGCCGTCGACGCGCGGGCGGTTTCAGGCGGCGGACGGAGCCTGCCGGTGAAGCGCTTGTCCCGGTAGTAGACGAGCTTGCGTCCCCGGGTGGGCGACAATCCGGCCTTGAGGACGATCAGCGCCTTGGCCGAGAGCTGCATCAGCTCCTGGGGAAGCATCAGGGCGCGCTTCTGGTCGGAGTCGGTCAGGCTGCGCCGGCCCTGGCCGAGGCCGGTCGGGCGGCTGCGGCTGCGCGCCCGATAAGTGTAGTAGCCGAGCCGCTCGCTAAGCTCCTGGGCCACCTTCAGCTCCTTGGGGGCGAAGACGATCTCCAGGCCGCAGTTGGTGAGAATGTCTTCGGTCAGGTCCGGGCCATACAGGGCGCGCAGCTGGGAGGGGCTCTGAATCACGGGCAGCAGGCGCAGGCCGTAACCGGCCACCCAGGCGAAGGCGTGCGCCAGCACCGGGGCCCGGCCGAGCCGGGCGAACTCGTCCAGCAGCACGAGGGTCGGACGATCGCCCGGGGCGGGCAGGGCGCGGCTGTTCAGGTCCACCAGCTGCTGGAACAGTAAGGCATACAGCGGGGCGACCCGATCCATGTTCTCGGGCGAGGCGGCCAGGTACAGCGACAGACGACCGCTCCGGATCGTTCGCAGGTCGAAGTCGCTGCCGCTGGTCGCAGCGTCCACGAGGGGGTTGAGCCACAAGCCCATCCGGGTGGTGATCGACTGACGGATCGAGGCGAAGGTGTTCTCGCTGGAACTGCAGAAGTCGGTCAGCGCGGTCACCGCCCCCCTGGGCAGGGGATCGCCATTCATGCGGCGCTGCTCCATTAGCTTGGGAAAGCGGTCCCGCGGATCGTCCTCGGTCAGCTGGCGGTAGATCTCGCCCAGGGTGAACGGCAACTCCGGCGTGGCGGCGACGTAGGCGCCGACGCCGATGAAGCCCGTGCGGGCCGCCTCCGACCAGAAGGGGTCCGCATGGCTATGAGCGGGGAACAGCATGCCCGCGATGCGCTGCAGCTCGTCCAGCACTGCGACCGGGGATGTCCGGTCGATGTGGTCGAGCGGATTGAACCGCGCCGTGCGTCCGTCGGACGCAAGCGGGTCGAACAGATGGACGGTCTGGCCGGCCTCCGCGCGAAAACCGGCGGTGGCGCTGAAGTTCTCCCGCTTGATGTCCAGGACCACGACCGAGTCCGGCCAGGCCAGCAGATTGGGAATCACCACCCCGACGCCCTTGCCGGTCCGGGTCGGGGCGTAGAGCATCACATGCTCCGGCCCGTCGCTGATCAGGAGTTCGCCTGCCGCCTCGCCCAGCAGCAGTCCGCTCTTCGCCCGCAGGCCGTGCCTGCGTTGTTCGCCCGCCGTCGACCAACGGGCGGCGCCGTGCAGCAGGCGGCGCACGCCCAGGGCCGCGGCCGTGGCAAGGATCAACAGGACGAGGCCCATCATACCGGCGCCGATCGCCAGCCAGCGCCGGACGTCGGGGTCATGACGGTAGTAGAGGAACCAGCCCGGAACGCGGGTCGGCTCGATCTCGGTGGAGAAACGCCCGAGGCCGATCAGGGCGATGGTCAGGGCTCCGACCGCGAACAGGGCGGAGGCGGCGAGGACGGCGACGGCGACCAGACCGGCCCTAGTCGCCGGCGCGGCGCTTGCGAAGCGGGTCATGCCAGACCTCCGTCATGAGGAACCGGCCGTCCGTCTTCTTCATCTGCACCACCACATCGACCATCAGGTGCAGCAGGGTGCGGATGTCGTCGCGCGGCAGATCGCGACCGCCCTCGGACTCGCGGACCAGCAGGGTCAGCTGCTCGAAGGCCAGGGTGGCGGAATCGGCGTGGACGGTGGTGATTGATCCGGGATGGCCGGAGTTGACGGTGCGCAGGAAGAAGAAGGCCGTTCCGTCGCGCAACTCCTGCAGCAGGATCCGATCCGGGCGCATCCGCAGCGCGCTTTCCAGCAGCGCCTTGGGGCCGACCCTGGCCAGACCCTGGCCGTCCTTGGAGTAGAGCAGGTGGACGACGTTGCGCTGGGGCAGGATCAGTTCGCGCGTGTCCTCGATGGTCAGCAGCCGCTCGTGATCGGGGATGAGCTCGACCAACCCCTTGGCGAAGGTCGTCTTGCCGGACCCGGTCGCGCCCGAGATCAGGATGTTGCGACGGCTTTCGACCGCCAGCCGGAAGAAGCCCACCCAGTCTCCCGCTTCCCGCAACTGGATCAGCGCGGCGTCGGTCTCGTCGATCTCCCCGCCGCGCACGGTCTCGGCCGCATTGAACAGACCGGCGACGCGGAAGTCCTCGAGACTCATGCGCTTTCCGGACGGCTTCCGGATCGTCAGGGAGACGGCGCCGGCGGGGACGACCGGCGGCAGCACGATCTGGCAGCGCGCGTCGCCGGGGAGAACGGTCGAACAGATGGGCCGCTCGGCGTCGACATCCTGTCCCGTGCAGGCGGCGGCCGCCACCGCCAGGGTGCGCAGCCAGCTTTCCGTCAACTCGGGCACCTCATGCCAGCGCCAGCCGTCCGGATGCTCCACCCCGACCTCTTTGGGCCGGTTGACCACGACCTCGGTGACCGACGCCGACGACAGGAAGGGCCGGAGCGGGGCGAGGTAATGGTCGATGACGGAGGTGTCGCGCATCACCTCGGCCGCAGGCGATAGACGTCCGCGAAGTCGAGGTCCTGCGCCACGAAGATCGACACCTCCGACCCCTGGGCCTTGCGCAGGGTAGGGCGGATGCCGATCGAGCCCTGGAGGGCGACGGATGCGGCGTCTGACGGAACGCGGCCGGTCGACTGCAGGGACTGGCCGCCGCCGGCCGCGGCGTAGGCGGCGTCGTCGACGATCGACAGCAGCAGGGCCGCGCCGAACCGGTCCCAGAACCGGGTGTTGACCGCGCCGTCGAAGCCGGCGCGGCCGAGCGCGTCCGCGGCGGGCGAGGCCAGGGCGACCGCGACGCCAGCGGGCGTGACCGCGCGGGTCCACAGCACGAACAGCCGGCCCCGGCCCGGCTCCACCGCCCCGCGGTACTCGCCGAGCACCCGCGTTCCCCGTTCCAGCAGGACGACCGCGCCGTTGTCGGAATAGACATCCCGCGAAATCAGGCAGCTGACATAGCCTGGGGTGGAGCTGTCCATCGCCGTCTGCAGGACGCAGGGCAAGCTCGAGCCGGCCGTGATCAGGAGGTTGCGGTCCGGCAGGCGGCCCGCCCGCGCGGAGACGATCGGGCTCACTTGGCGCAGCGCGTCGAGCTCATGGCCGGGGTCGCCCGATCGATCCGGGGCGAGCAGGGGCTCAGCGACGGCGGCGGCCCGATCCGTGGGGCGGCCGGGGCGGCTGTAGGCGAGCACGGGCGCGCGCTGGGCGCTTTCGGCGAGAGCGCGCCGCTGCTCCGCCGGCGTCGGTCCGGACGACGAACCGCCGCGCGAGCCCGGCTCGATCGCCGGCACCTGCTCGCCCTCGTCCACGAGCGTCGGCGCGAAGGGGTCCGTGTCGGCGGTCTCGAGCAGGGGCGGCTCGGGTCGACGCGCCGGCTCGAACGGCGCCAGTTGGCGCGGCGGCGGGTCGTCCGCCTCCCGATCGCGCGTCCGGGCGTCGCCGCGATCCCAGGTGGCGAACAGAAAGACGCCGCAACCCGCCGCGAGGGCG
>NZ_JBALUY010000090.1:0-12499 GCF_036963605.1 Phenylobacterium sp.
CCCCCCCGCAGCTCGGCCAGAACCGGGGTGGCCATCTCGGCGGCCGCCGTCGGCGTCGGCGCCCGGCGGTCGGAAACGAAGTCGATCAGGGTGGTGTCGGTCTCGTGCCCCACCGCCGAGATGATCGGGATGTCGGCCGCCGCCACGGCGCGGACCAGGGCCTCGTCATTGAAGGCCCAGAGATCCTCCACCGACCCGCCACCGCGGGCGACGATGATGATGTCGGGCCGCGGCAGGTCGCCGCCTGGGGGAAGATCACAGAAGCCGCGGATCGCCGCGCTGACCTGGGCGGCGG
Source organism: Phenylobacterium sp. (assembly GCF_036963605.1). Lineage (GTDB taxonomy): Bacteria > Pseudomonadota > Alphaproteobacteria > Caulobacterales > Caulobacteraceae > Phenylobacterium. The sequence continues at coordinate 296 of NZ_JBALUY010000090.1, forward strand.
CCTGCTCCCCCTGCACCACCACCGGCCAGACGATGACCCGGCAGGGCCAGCGGTCGCGGATGCGGTGCAGGATGTCGCGGATCACCGCGCCGGTGGGGCTGGTCACCACGCCGATGACCGCGGGCATGGCTGGCAGGGGGCGTTTGCGGGCCGGCTCGAACAGACCCTCGGCCGCCAGCTTGGCCTTCAGCCGCTCCAGCTGGGCCAGCAGGGCGCCGACGCCGGCGGCCTCCATGGTCTCGATGACGATCTGATAGCGGGAGCCGGCCGGGAAGGTGGTGATCTTGCCGGTGACGATCACCTCCAGCCCCTGTTCGGGCCGGATGGACAGGCCCCGCACCGAGCCCTTCCAGACCACCCCGTCAATGGCGGCGCGCTCGTCCTTCAGGGTCAGATAGACGTGGCCATTGCCATGGTGGGTGACCTTGGACAGCTCCCCGCGCAGCCGGACAAAGCCATACCGGTCCTCCAGCGTCCGCTTGAGCGCAAAGGCGAGCTCGGAGACCGAATAGGGCTGGGCGTTGGAGTCAGGCGCGGCGTCGCTCATCGGGCGAAGCTAGCCCGTCTCGCGATGGGGCAAAACCGGGCGCGGGGAAAAACCGGCGGAGGAGTTCAGAGGTCCGCTCTTGGGGCACGGGACAACGACCGCAAACGACCCTTAGGGGACGTTCGGGCCATCTGCTAACGAGCATCGAACGCGCAGGGGGATGCATGAAGTACGATGACGCATCGTGGCATTACGGCGGCGACTTTCCCGCTCATCTGCCGAGGGAAGCCGCGGCAACGCACATCGCCATGTTCGTCGCTTGGTGCGCGTTGAACGGAATGGCGGGCGAACTACACACCAGCGACAGTGCTGAGCTTCTGGCCAGTCTGAAGGCTCGCGACATCACCCCGACGCAGTGGTTTATTGCTGCCTGTGATGAGAAATTCACCGACGAGGATCTAACTGAAGAAGGAAACGCGTTCGCGGCCGCCTACTACGGTGCTGGAGGTAATCTAGCGTCCGCTCCCAACGCCTACCTCTCTGACTACGAAAAGGGATTCCCGGAGGCCGTAAGTCTGTACGAGGTTTCTGACACTTGGCAGAGCTTTGACCGTATAGCGCCCAAGATCGCGCGGCGGCTCAAGAGGCGGTCGAAACCCCGCTGGTTGAAGCGCTGGTTCTAACTTCCGCTCCCACCCAATCCAGTCCTGAGACGGCCCGGCCCCAAGCGGGTCTGGAACCCCCTTTGAGCGCCGGGCTGATCTCAGGGCGTCGTCAGATGTACCGGCGCAGGGAGCGGGCCAGGTCGGAGCCGCCGGCGCGCTTCTTGGACTGGGCCGGCTGATAGGCCACCCGGGCGTGTTCGGCGCAGTAGGGGCTGTCGCTGGCGCGGCGGCCGCAGAAGGTGAAGCCGTCGCTGGACGGATCGCCGATCGGCCACTTGCACATGTGGGCGCCCAGGGTCAGCACCGTGGCCGAGCCCGGGGCCTCTTCCACATAGCGCACCGGGGCCGGGGCAGGGGCCGCTTCGGCCTCGACCGGCTCGGCGATACGGCGCGGCGCCGACGGCGTGGCCGCCGCACGCTGCGGACGGGGCGCCTTGAAGACCGGGCGCGCCGGCTTCGACGGAATGGCGCGTCCCGACAGGCCCAGGCGGTGGACCTTGCCGATCACCGCGTTGCGGGTGACGCCGCCCAACTGTTTCGCGATCTGGCTGGCCGAAAGGCCGTCTTGCCAGAGCTTTTTGAGTGTATCGACTCGCTCGTCAGTCCAACCCATCAGAGCCTCCCAAAACGGCCGCGTGTCTCGAAGGCCGCCCCGCGCGGCCGAACGAAACTACATCTTGTGGGGGAAGCGGTTGCCCCGCCCCACGAACTACTAGATATCGTAAAGACTTCCTTAAAGGCCACAATAGGCGCCCCTGCTTCCATCCACAGGAACTAGATATAGCGTCGTCGCGTCGCACCCTTGCAGGCTGAGCCGTCCGGGCGCACATGTGCGGCATGAACGACATGTCGCCCTCCCGCGCCGCCCAGATCTCCGCCGCCACGCCTCCGGCCCCGCGGGCCTATCACGGGTTCAACTGGCCGGGCTTCCGCACCCTCTACCTGCGTGAGGTGAAGCGGTTCTGGAAGGTGGGCACCCAGACCCTGGCCGCGCCGGTGGTGACCTCGCTGCTCTACATGATGGTCTTTGTGGTCGCGGTCGGCGGGACGCGGCCGGCGGTGGGCGGGGTGGCCTTCGCCACCTTCATCGCGCCGGGCCTGATCATGATGACCATCCTGAACAACGCCTTCGCCAACGCCTCGTCCAGCCTGCTGCAGGCCAAGGTCAACGGCCTGGTGGGGGACTTCATGACCCCGCCGCTGACGCCGCTGGAACATGTGGCCGGCTTCGCGCTCGGGGCGGCGACCCGGGGCCTGGCCGTGGGCGCGGTGACCTGGCTGGCCGTCCTGCCCTTCGCCAACCTGCCGCTGACCCACCTCTGGGCGGTGCTCTACTTTGCCATGGTCGCGTCGATGATCCTGGGCATGCTGGGCATCATGGCCGGGCTGTGGGCCGAGAAGTTCGACCACATGGCGGCGGTCACCAACTTCATCATCATGCCCATGACCTTCCTGTCGGGGACCTTCTATCTGGTCGACCGCCTGCCCGAGCCGTTCCGCACGGCGAGCCACTTCAACCCGTTCTTCTATCTGATCGACGGCTTCCGCTATGGCTTCATCGGCACGGCCGAGGGCTCGCTGCTGACCGGGGTCGGCATGACCGCCGGCATCGTCGTGGCCTTCGCCTGCGTCTGCCTGTGGATGTTCGAGAGCGGCTACAAGCTCAAGACCTGAATCTGGCGGCCGGGACACAGGGCGGCGCGAACAGTCGCCTGGCCCGCGAAATCATTGACAGAGCGCGGTTCTCGCCGGAAAACATCCAGCCTTCCAGTCCCCGTCGCCCGGCGTGCGGGGACGTTTCCTTTGGAGGCTTCCTCCCGTGACCGAAAAGACCGCGACGTCCGCCGCGACCGTTCCCAGCGACCACATCATGGGCGTGTACAACCGCGCTCCGCTGGCGTTCGAGCGAGGCGAGGGCGCGCGACTGTTCACCACGGACGGCGAGGCCTATCTGGACTGCATGGCCGGCATCGCGGTGAACGCGCTGGGCCATGCCCATCCCCGCCTCGTCCAGGCCCTGAAGGACCAAGCCGAGAAGCTCTGGCACGTCTCCAACATCTTCAAGATCCCGGGGCAGGAGGCGCTGGCCAAGCGGCTCTGCACCGAGACCTTCGCCGATGTGGTGTTCTTCACCAATTCCGGCGCCGAGGCTGTGGAATGCGCCATCAAGACGGCGCGCAAGTATCACTGGGCCCGCGGCGATGTGGAGCGCATCGACATCATCGGCTTTGACGGCTCGTTCCACGGCCGCACCGTGGCCGCGGTCAACGCCTCGGGCAACGCCAGCTACCTTGAGGGCTTCGGCCCGCCGCTGCCCGGCTTCGTCCAGGTGCCCTTCGGCGATCCCGACGCCCTGAAGGCCGCCATCGGCCCGACCACGGCGGCGATCATCATCGAACCGGTCCAGGGCGAGGGCGGCGCGCGCGCCATGTCGGTGGCCGAGATGACCGCCATACGCCAGCTCTGCGACGACAACGGCATCCTGCTGATCTTCGACGAGATCCAGTGCGGCCTGGGCCGGACCGGCCGCCTGTTCGCCCATGACTGGGCCGACGGCCAGGCCAATCCCGACATCATGTGCGTGGCCAAGGCCCTGGGCGGCGGCTTCCCCGTCGGCGCCTGCCTGGCCACCATCGAAGCCGGATCGGCCATGAGCGTCGGCTCCCATGGCTCCACCTATGGCGGCAACCCCCTGGCCATGGCCGTGGGCGGGGCGGCCCTGGACGAGCTGGCCAAGCCCGAGCTGCTGGCCCACGTCCGCGAAGTGGCCGGATATTTCACCCAGCAGCTTTCGGGCCTGCGCGACCGCTATCCCGACGTGGTGGTGGATGTCCGCGGCAAGGGGCTGCTGATCGGCGTCAAGCTCGCCACGCCCAACCGCGAATTCATGCAGCACGCCCGCGAGGAGCACCTGCTGATCGCCGGCGGCGGCGACAACTGCGTGCGCCTGCTGCCGCCGCTGAATCTCACCCTCGATGAGGCGCGCGAAGCCGTCGAGCGTTTCGAACGCGCCTGTGACCGCGCCCGCGCCAAGGCGCGCGCCGCCGCCTGAAGGCTTTCACACCCGGCCGATCGCCGGGACTCATCAATCAAGGACCTCGCGCCCCAGACGCGCCATTTCGGTTTTTTCCGGCGCAAGCGCGGGGTCGATGGGATTTCCCCCGATGACCCCCACTCCGAGACATTTTCTCGACCTCTGGCGGATGGAGTCCGCCGATCTGCGCGCCATCCTCGACGACGCCCAGGCCCGCAAGGCGGCCCGCATCGGCTGGCCCAAGGGCCGAGTGGACGCCGATGCGCCGGCCCGCGACCGGGTGCTGGCCATGATTTTCGAAAAGCACTCCACCCGCACCCGCTTTTCGTTCGATGCGGCCATGCGCCAGCTGGGCGGCGACGTGATCATTTCCACCGCCGCCGACATGCAACTGGGCCGCGGGGAGCCGATCGAGGACACCGCCCAGGTGCTGTCGCGGATGGTCGACGCCATCATGATCCGGGCCAACACTCATGAAGACCTGGAACGCCTGGCGATGGCGTCCACCGTGCCGGTGATCAACGGCCTGACCGACAAGAGCCACCCCTGCCAGATCCTGGCTGACCTGCTGACCTTCGAGGAGCACCTCGGCCCCGTGCGGGGCCGCACCCTGGCCTGGGTGGGCGACGGCAACAATGTCTGCGCCAGCTTCATCCATGCGGCGGGCAAGTTCGGCTTCAAGCTGAACATCGCCTGTCCCACCGTCTATCACCCGGACCTGACAGACCTGGCCCGCGCCGCCGAGATGCAGGGCCAGGTGACCATGACCGAAGATCCCCGGGCGGCGGTCCGCGGCGCCGACTGCGTCATCACCGACACCTGGGTCTCCATGGGCGACACCGACCATGACGAGCGTCTGGCGGCCTTCGAGGCCTATCAGGTGGACGACGAACTGATGGACCTGGCGGCCAAGGACAGCATCTTCCTCCATTGCCTGCCGGCCCACCGGGGGGAGGAGGTGTCGGACGCCGTGATGGACGGGCCACGCTCGCGCATCTGGGACGAGGCGGAAAACCGCATCCACGCCCAGAAGTCGGTCCTGGCCTGGTGCTTCGAGGCGATCTGAACCCGGCGGCCTCGGGGGCTCGCAATCGGGACCTGGGGCGCCTATATGGCCTCGCCATGTCCCAGAACCCGCTTCCCATCCCCGACGACGTCGTCGGCCCCTTCCAGATCGAGGACGCCGCGGTCCGCGGCCGCCTCGTGCGGCTCGGCCCGGCCATTGATGAAATCCTGGCGGCCCACGCCTATCCCGAGCCGGTGGCCAACCTGCTCGGCGAGACCTGCGCGCTCGCAGCCCTGGTAGGCTCGGCGCTGAAGTTCGAGGGCCGGCTGATCGTCCAGGCGCAGGGGGAAGGCCCCGTGCGCTATGTGGTCGCCGACTATGACACCGCAGGCCACCTGCGCGGCTATTGCCGCTTCGATCCCGACGCGGTGGCCGAGGCCTCGCAGGGCTTCGTGCGTCCCGGCGCCCGCACCCTGCTGGGCGGCGGCGTGTTCATCATGACCGTCGATCAGGGTCCGGACATGGACCGCTATCAGGGTGTGACGGCCATCGAGGGCGAGACCCTGGCGCTCTGTGCTGAGCAGTATTTCGCCCAGTCCGAACAGACCCCGACCCGCGTGCGGCTGGCGGTGGGCCAGGCCGATGTGGGTGAGGGGCTGCGCTGGCGGGCCGGCGGCATGCTGATCCAGAACGTGGCCGAGGATCAGGCCCGCGGCTCCACCGAGGAGGCCTGGACCCGCAGCCAGGCCTTCTTCGAGACCATCGGCGAGGACGAGCTTCTCGACCCGACCATCTCGGGCCAGACCCTGCTGTTCCGCCTGTTCCACGAGGATGGCGTGCGGGTCTTCGAGGACCAGGCCCTGAGCGCAGTCTGCCGCTGTTCGGAGGAGCGCATCCGCGGCGTCCTGGCCTCGTTCGAGGCGCAGGAGCGCGCCGACATGATCGAGCCGGACGGCCACATCCATGTCACCTGCGAGTACTGCGCCAAAACCTACCGGATGACGCCGGAGAGCCTGGCCGGCGGTTAGGCCGGTCAGGCCTGGTCCAGGGCCCGCTCGACGTCGCGCTGCAGGTCCTGGGCGTTCTCCAGGCCGACGCTCATCCGCACCCAGCCCTCGGTGAGGCCGATGGACTCGCGCTCCTCGGCGGGCATGGACCGGTGCGTCGTCGTGCAGGGATGGGTGGCCATGGACTTGGCGTCGCCGAGATTGTTGGAGATGTCGACGATCTGCAGGGCGTCCAGGAACCGCCAGGCAGCCTCGCGGCTGCCGAGGTCGAAGGCCAGCACATTGCCGCCGCCGGTCATCTGCTCGGCGATGATGGCCGCCTGCGGGTGGTCGGCGCGGCCGCAATAGACGGTCTGGCGCACCTTGGCATGCGCGGCGATGGCCTCCGCCACATGGGCGGCGTTGTCGCTCTGGCGGCGCACCCGCAGGTCCAGGGTCTCCAGGCCCTTCAGCAGCACCCAGGCGTTGAACGGCGACAGGGCAGGGCCGGTGTGGCGAAGGATGTCCTTGTAGGACTCCAGCATCACCTCTTCGCCGCCCAGGATCGCCCCGCCCAGGACGCGGCCCTGGCCGTCGATATGCTTGGTGGCCGAATAGACGACGATGTCGGCGCCGAGCGTCAGCGGCTTCTGGAAGACCGGGGTGGCGAACACATTGTCCACCACCAGCTTGGCGCCGGCCGCCTGGGCGATCTGCGCCACGCCGCGGATGTCAGTGACCTCAAGCAGGGGATTGGCCGGGCTCTCCACCAGGAAGCACTTGGTGTTGGGGCGCACGGCGGCCTTCCAGGCCTCTAGGTCGACAGCGTCCACATAGGTCACCTCGACCCCGAAGCGGGGCATCCACTCCGACAGAATCCAACGGCAGGAGCCGAACAGGGCCCGGCCGGCCACGATGTGGTCGCCGGCCCGCACCAGGCCGGTCAGGGCCACATGCACCGCCGACATGCCCGAGGCCGTGGCGCGGCAGAGGTCGGCGCCTTCCAGCAGGGCCAGCCGGTCCTCGAACATCTGCGTCGTGGGGTTGCCGAAGCGCTGGTAGATGAAGCCCGGCGCATCGCCGGCGAACCGGGCGTCGGCGGCCGCAGCGCTGTCATAGGCGAAGCTCTGGGTCAGGAAGAGGGCCTCGGAGATCTCGCCATAGGGCGTGCGGGCCATGCCGCCCCGGACCAGCTTGGTCTCCAGGTTCCAGTCGCGCGGATCTTCGGCCATGGGGGCTCCTCCCGGCAGGCAAGTTCGGACTGCGCATCAACCGCCTCAGGGCTTGCCGGTCAAGGGCTGCGGCTCCAAGGCGCAGCGGTCAGACAGCGGCTTGTCAGACTCGGGACCAGCGGCGAGTGTCCCTGCGATGAATGACGCTCCGCTTTCGCCCGGCATCCTGCCCTGCCAGGCCATCGACGCCCTGATCGCCCAGGGCGCGATCACCAGCCCCACGGCCTTCGACGCCGACCAGGTCCAGCCGGCCAGCCTTGACCTGCGCCTGGGCGTGCGCGCCTGGCGGGTGCGGGCCTCCTTCCTGCCGGGCCTCGGGCGCAAGGTGGTCCAGCGGCTGGAAGACGTGGCCATGCACGAGCTCGACCTCAGCCGCGGCGCGGTGCTGGAAAAGGGCTGCGTCTATATCGCCGAGTTGCAGGAGCGCCTGGCCCTGCCGCCGGGCGTGGCCGCCCGAGCCAATCCCAAGAGTTCGACGGGGCGGGTGGACGTCTTCGTGCGTCTGTTGACCGACCACGGCGCGGCTTTCGACGACGTAGCCGAGGGCTATGCCGGCCCGATCTATATGGAGATCGCGCCCCAGACCTTCTCCATCCTGGTGCGGACGGGCACGCGACTGAACCAGTTGCGCCTCAAGCGCGGCGCGCCACCCAAGCTTGATCTGCGCAGCGTCGGCGTCGATCTGACCGAAGGCGTGGCCGGCTTCCGCGCGCGCCGCCACGCCGGCGTGATCGACATGGACAAGGAAGACGGCCACGACCCGCGGGACTTCTGGGAGCCCCTGGTCCCTCGCCACGGGGAGCTGCTGCTCGATCCCGGCGAATTCTACATCCTGGCCTCGAAGGAGGCCGTAGAGATCCCGGTGCTGCAGGCGGCCGAGATGACGCCGATCGATCCCTCGGTGGGGGAGTTTCGGGTGCACTATGCGGGCTTCTTTGATCCTGGCTTCGGCACCGAGGAGGCCGGCGGCCACGGCTCGCGCGGCGTGCTGGAGGTGCGCAGCCACGAGACGCCCTTCCTGCTGGAGGACGGCCAGACCGTGGCGCGCCTGGTCTATGAGCCGCTCACCGAAAAGCCGGATCGGCTCTATGGCGAGGGTGGCTCACATTATCAGCGCCAGGGGCTGAAGCTGTCGAAACACTTCCGCCCCTGGCGCTGAGCCGAGCCGTTTAGCCCATCTTGAAGATGCAGAGCTTGTTGCCGTCCAGGTCGCGGAAATAGGCGCCGTAGAAGTTCGGAATGCGGATGCCCGGCGCGCCCTCGTCGGCGGCCCCGGTCTTCAGGGCGAGCGCATGGATCTCGTCCACCAGTTCCCGGGAAGGGGCGGCCAGGGCCACCATGGTCCCGTTGCCGGCGCTCGGCGCCTCGCCGTCGTAGGGCGCGCAGACGCTGAGCATGGGGCCGGCCCCATTGGAAAAGCCCTGCATCCGGTCGCTGCCGAAGGCGGGCTTGGCGCCCAGGGGCGCAAGCACCGTCCCATAGAAGCTCTTGGCGCGCTCCAGGTCGCTGACGCCCAAGGTCACATAGCCGATCATGGTGAGGTCCTCCCGATCTCTCGTTATGGGGCCGAACCTACCGCGGCTGACGGACGGGGAAGCAAGCCGTTCCTCACGTGACGGCGCCGCCCCGCAAGGGATTGAACGCGCTGGCGGCTCGGCGGATCGAGCGGCCCCTTTCGCCTTGCGAGGCCCCGGACCCTATGCCAGAACCGCCAGCGCGCGGATGTAGCTCAATGGTAGAGCAGGAGCTTCCCAAGCTCACGACGAGGGTTCGATTCCCTTCATCCGCTCCAGTTGGCAGATCGGCGGGGTCGTCCCACAAGCCGGCCGCCCATGTTCTCCAAGACGCTCACCGGCGGCTCTCGACCCCCTACCAAAGGATGGTTCCACCACACCCACGGGTCAGGCTGTCATGCCTGAGTGCGATGGTCGGGGCGCCGCCATGCGGCCAGATTGGCAGGCGACGCATATGTCGCGAGGCCGCCATTCCGCCGACCTCATATCAAGGAGCCTGGACCATGCCCTTTGTGAACTCACATGACGGAACCGAGATCTTCTACAAGGACTGGGGCTCTGGCCAGCCCATCGTCTTCCATCATGGCTGGCCGCTGAGCGCCGACGACTGGGACGCCCAGATGCTGTTCTTCCTGCTGAACGGCTTCCGGGTGATCGCCCATGATCGCCGTGGTCATGGCCGGTCGAGCCAGGTGGCCGACGGCCACGACATGGATCACTACGCCGCCGACGTCGCCGCCGTGGTCAAGCACCTGGACCTGCGCGACGCCGTCCATATCGGCCATTCCACCGGCGGCGGCGAGGTCGCCCGCTATGTGGCCCGGCATGGCGAGGGCCGGGTGGCCAAGGCGGTGCTGGTGGCCGCTGTCCCGCCGCTGATGCTCCAGACGCCGGCCAATCCCGGCGGCCTGCCCATCGAGGTGTTCGACAGCTTCCGCGCTGGCCTGGCGGCCAACCGGGCGCAGTTCTATCGCGATGTGGCCAGCGGCCCCTTCTACGGCTTCAACCGCGATGGCGTCACAGCCCAGGAAGGCGTGATCCAGAACTGGTGGCGCCAGGGCATGGCCGGCGGGGCCAAGGCCCACTACGACGGCATCAAGGCGTTCTCCGAAACCGACTTCACCGACGACCTGAAGGCGATCGAGGTTCCAACCCTGGTGCTGCATGGGGACGACGATCAGATCGTGCCCATCGACGCCTCCGCGCGCATGTCGATCGAGCATCTGAAAAAGGGGACGCTCAAGGTCTATCCCGGCCTGCCGCACGGCATGCTGACCACCCATGCCGAGGTGCTGAACGCCGACCTCCTGGCCTTCGTGCGATCCTGATCTTGGTGATCTGGCGACGCCGTCCTGCGCACGCGGCAGGGCGGCGTCGAAGAACCACCCGCTGGAAGCCTCAATCCCCCGCAGGCTCACTTGCGCCGGGGCTGCGTCGTAGATAGCCAGGGGGGCATGATCCCGGCCGCCGACCTCTTCGAACCGCCGCCGCTCGAGGGCGTGGCCGACAGGGCGCGCGTCGCAGCCGTGGTGGCCGCTCACGGGGCCAGCCGCTTTGTCGGCTGGGACTTCGCTGGCGCCGACCTCACCGACCTGGAACTGGCGGGCTGCGCCTTTGTTCGGTGCCGGGCAGGCCGGGCCGATTTCGGGTCCGCAGACCTGACCGAGGCGAGCTTCATGGGTTGCGATCTCAACAATACCCGATGGCGCGGGGCGCGGCTGGCGGCCGCCCGCCTGACCGACTGCAAGCTCACCGGCGCCCAGTTTCATGAGGTCAGCGCCCTCGGCCTGACGTTCGCGCGCTGCCTCCTGGTCAATACTCATCTGCGGGGGCTGAGCTTCCGCAAGACCGAACTGGAGGGCCTTGACCTCCAAGGCGCCGATCTCGTCGGCTGCGACTTCCGCGAGGCCATACTGCTGGACTGCAATCTTCGCGAAGCCAATCTCGCCGAGGCAAGGTTCGAGGCCGCCGACCTGCGTGGCGCCGACCTTGGCGACCTGCGCCTTTCCGACGCCGGGCGATTTCGGGGCGCCTTCATCTCCAAGGCCCAGGCGGCGCAACTGCTGATCGGTCTCGGCCTAAGGGTGATCTGACCCTTGCGAGGCGGAGCTTCGAAGCCGAGGGGCTGTCAATCAGGGTTTCCGCCAAGGGCGTCGTGGCGTAGCTGATTGCATATGAGCCACCTTTTCGCCGCCCCTTTCCGCGAGGCCCTGGCCCGCGCCTGCGCCGCATTTCCCCGCATCGCCTATCCCGGGGCTGACCTGAAGCGAGCGGCGGTTGCGATCACCTTGGTGGAGGCCGACGACGGCTCTGGAGAAACAGCCTTCCTGCTGACAAGGCGGGCGGCCGCCATGCGCGCCCATGCGGGCCAATGGGCCTTGCCCGGCGGCCGATGTGATCCCGGCGAGACTCTCGAGCAGGCCGCCCTGCGGGAGCTGGAGGAGGAATTGGGGGTCACCCTGCCCGCCTCGGAGATCCTCGGCGTCCTGGACGACTATCCCACCCGGTCGGGCTATGTGATCAGCCCGGTGGTGGCCTGGCTGGGCGGCGCCTGCGACCTGCGGCTGAACCCGGCCGAGGTGGCGTCCGCCCACCGCATCCGCCTGGACCATATCGGCGACGAAACCGCGGTCAGTTTCGAGACGATTCCGGAGAGTCCGCGGCCCGTGATCCGCATGCGGATCGGCGACCAGCACCTGCACGCGCCCACCGCCGCCCTGGTCTATCAGCTGCGCGAGCTGGTCGCGGGCCGGGTCACCCGCGTCGCCGATCTCGACCAACCGGTCTTCGCCTGGCGCTGAGGTCCTGGGCTCGGGACCCTAAGACGCAGCCCGGCGTTGTCTTGCCGCTGTCGAACCTGAACAGAAGGCGCCCGATGCGTCCAATCCTCTCCGCCGCCCTCGCACTGCCGCTGTTGCTGGCCGGATGCTCGCCCGGCGAGCCGGCGCAGCCGTCGACTGGCGCGTCTTCGGCCCCCAAGGCGAATGAGCCGCCCCCGGCAGAGGCCATCTCCACCACCACCCCGGCCGCCTTCCAGGGCGAATGGAATGCCGAACTCTCCGCCTGCAGCGGGGCCGCCAATGAGTCGCGGCTGATCATCGGCGCCGACACCATTCGGTTCTATGAAAGCCAGGGCGAGATCAGCGCCACCCGGCTCCAGGCCGATAACCGCCTGGCCGTCGAGGCCATGATGCGTGGCGAGGGCGAGTCCTGGGCCGACAGCCGCATCTTCCAGCTCTCCGAGGATGGCCAGACCCTGACCGATGTGAGCGAGGGCTCG
>NZ_JBALUY010000091.1:0-12056 GCF_036963605.1 Phenylobacterium sp.
CGGTGACCATCGCCGCCGAATAGGCCGAGGCGTCCTCTAGGACCTCGAAACGCCCGTCGGACCTCCGGCGGGCGTTTTTTCGTGGCCGGCGCCGCAAAATTGACGCCGGCGTCACGTATTCCTTTGACGAACGCCGGTCTGAGGAGTCAGGCTGGTTCCAAAGCCAGAGAGACGTCCGCCGAGCGTAGATCGGAGCAAGGGCGCCCAAGCTTTCCCAAACCCCAGGAGGAACGAATGGCCGCTGACGGCAACATCACCAAGGACCTGATCTACGACGCCGTGGCGCCGGACGACTTCGAGTCCATGCTCGACCTGGACCGCTACAACGGCAGGTCCACGGCCTTCGACAAGATCATCTCCGCCACCCACGACCACTTCTGGGACCCGCTGGACAAGAAGTACATCGACTTCGACGAGCCCTGGGACATGGACAACCAGCCCCTGGTGCCCGAGGAGCTGAACGTCGCCCTGCAGACCAAGTATGTCAGCGATCATCTGAACACCCCGAGCCTGCGCGCCCAGTTCATCAACAAGTCGCTGCTGCGATCCTTCTCCTCGATCCTGCACGGCGAACAGGGCGCATTGAACCTGTCGGCCAGCCTCTGCCACGTGCTGCTGGACCAGGGCGCCCAGGAATACGCCGCCAACCAGACCCGCGAAGAGGCCCGCCACGTCACGGCCTTCGCCAAATACATCAAGGCCCGCTGGGGCCGGCCGGTGGAATGCTCCAAGGTCCTGCAGGACCTGCTGGTCGACATCATCGGTTCGCCGGAGGTCTATAAGAAGATCATCGGCATGCAGATGCTGGTGGAAGGCCTGGCCATGGGCGCCTTCGCCACCTTCTACCAGAAGCTCAACGACCCCCTGGGCCGCAAGCTCATGCAGCTGGTGATGACCGACGAGGCCTTCCACCACAAGTTCGGGAAGATCTGGGCCGACCGGACCATCCCCAAGCTGACGGCGCAGGAACACGAGATCATCGAGGACTGGGCGGCCCACTGCTTCCAGGTGCTGCTGTTCAACCTGGTTTCCCCCAGCGAGCAGCGCGACCTCTATGAGGAGTTCGGCCTCGACCCCGACAAGGTGCTGGAGGAGATCCAGCTGCTGGCCACCGACGAGGCCCGCCGCGAGGACATGAAGGAATCGACCAACATCTTCCGGGTGTTGATCAAGACCCTGCTGAACGCCGGCATCATCACCGACCGCACCAAGGCCTTCTACGGCATGTATGTGGACATGGATGAGCTGAAGTCCGAGGGCGACCGCATGGTCGGCGACGACATCGCCGAGGAAGGCATCGTCTATCTCCAGGCCATCAACTTCAAGGAACGCGCCCTGAAGCCGGTGACCATCGCCGCCGAATAGGCCGCCCCTTTCAAGGCCAAGTTTTGGACGCCCGCCGGCTGGTCCGGCGGGCGTCCTTGTTCCGGGCGCATTGTTTTCTTAGGGTCTGCGCCATGCAGACCCGTTCCCTCCGCCGCACCGCCAGCCGTTTCGCCCCCGCCGCCGCCCTGGCCGCGGCGGTTCTGAGCCTGGCCGCGCCCGCCGCCGCCAAGGCGCCCGAGCCCGCCAGCCGGGTCGAACTGACCAGCATGACCGGCCGCTGGTATGAGGTCGCCCGCACCCCCAACGCCATGCAGAAGGCCTGCGAGGCCGCCACCGCCGACTGGACCCGTTCGGGCTCAGGCTATTCGGTGGTCCAGACCTGCCGCCGCGGCGCGCCGGACGGCCCGAAGAAGGAATGGAAGGCCAGCGCCACCCCGGTCGATCCGGAGAAGAACGCCAAGTTCAAGCTCAGCTTCTTCGGCGGGGTGATGAAGCAGGAATACTGGATCCTCGACCACCGCTCAGACCAGGGCTGGCTGATCATGGGCACGCCGGGCGGCAACTATGTCTGGCTGCTCTCCAAGGCCCCCCAGCTGAGCGCCACGGTCCGCAACCAGGCCATCGCCCGCATCAAGCAGCTGGGCTACGACCCCGCCACCCTGGAATTCCCGCAACAGGCCCGGTAGCGCAGGCCTCTTGTTTCTGGAACGAAGGCGGAACAAGATGGCCGCATGGATCTGGTTCTGACCACCTGCACGCCGGTCTCGCGGCCTGAGATCACCCAGGCGGTGACGCGCGGCGCGGCGCGGCTGCTGGCGGCGCTGGGCTATGCGCCGCTGGCCGAGGTCTGCCTGCCCAATGGACGCCGAGCCGACCTGATGGCCTTGGGGCGCCGCGGCGACCTGTTCATCGTCGAGGTGAAGTCGAGCCTGGAGGATTTCCGCACAGACCTGAAGTGGCGGGAATATGAGCCCTATTGCGACGCCTTCGCCTTCGCCGTGGCCCCGGAATTTCCCAAGGAGGTCCTGCCGGACGATCCGGGCCTGATCGTCGCCGACGCCTTTGGCGGGGCGGTGCTGCGCGAGGCGCCTGTGGCGAGCCTGGCCGGCGCCCGGCGCAAGGCGCTGACCGTGGCCTTCGGCCGGCTGGCGGCCCTGCGCGCCGGCGCGGCCCTGAGCCTCTAACCCCTCAGCGCGGGGCGCGCTTGGCCAGGATCCGCTGCAGGGTGCGCCGGTGCATGTTCAGCCGCCGGGCGGTTTCCGAGACATTGTGCCCGCACAGCTCATAGACCCGCTGGATGTGCTCCCAGCGCACCCGGTCGGCGCTCATGGGGTTTTCCGGCGGGGCGGCCACGTCGCCGGGCAGGGCCAGCAGGGCGCGGGCCACGTCATCAGCGTCGGCGGGCTTGGAGAGATAGTCCACGGCGCCGGCCTTCACCGCGGCCACGGCGGTGGCGATGTTGCCATAGCCGGTCAGCATGATGATCTTGGCGTCGGGGCGGGCCTCGCGCACGGCCTCCACCACCTTCAGGCCGGTGCCGTCCTCGAGGCGCATGTCCAGGACGGCGAAGGCTGGGGGATAGACCTTCACAGCCGCTAGGGCCTCGGTGACGCTGGCGGCCAGCACCGGCTCAAAGCCACGGCCTTCCAGGGCGCGGCCGAGCCGGGTGCGGAGGGCCGTGTCGTCATCCAGAAGCAGTAGGCTCTTGTCTGGCAAGACCTCGATCTGGGTGCTCAAGTCGCTCATGAACCGCCACCCGCGCGTGCGGGCCTCCCTCCGTGCGTGTATCGATACTGGGGTGCACTGGCGCCGAACTGCAAGTCCCAACGGCTTCTGGGTCAAGCATGGTCAAGCTCTATCCGAGCCCGCGGCCAGCGAACCGTGACCACCGCCCCCCGGGGGCGGCCGTTCTGGAAACTCACCACTGCGCCGGTGCGCTCCAGGAGTGTCTTGGAGATGAAAAAGCCCAGGCCCATGCCGATATGGCCGGTGCGAGAGCCCTCCGCCCCCGGACGGCTCGTCACATAGGGCTCGCCGAGGCGGGCCAGAATCTCCGGGGCGAAGCCCGCGCCGTCGTCGCGGACCTCCAGGGCGACGGCGTCAGCGTCGAAGCGTGCGGTGACCAGCACCTCCGAGGCGGCGAAGTCCACGGCGTTCTCCACGAAGGAACTGATGGCGTGGATCACCTCGGGCATACGGGCGAGGCCCGGCTTGCGCACGCCTGGCGCGCCGGTGACGATGGCCTCAAGCCGCACCCCCTTCACGTCACGATGGGGCTCGATCACCTCCTGCAAGAGCTGCAGCAGGCTCATGCGTTCGTGAACCTGGTCCGAGGCGTCGGGAGCTTCGGTCAGCCGCGCGAGGATTTCGCGACAGCGCTGGGCCTGGGCCATCAGCAGGTCGGCGTCCTCGCGGATCTGGGGCGTGGTCGCCTCCCGGGCCATTTCCTTGGCGACGATGGCGATGGTGGCCAGGGGGGTGCCAAGCTCATGGGCCGCCGCCGCCGCCAACCCGCCCAGGGCCGTCATGCGCCGCTCGCGGGCCAGCACCGCCTGGGTGATGTCCAGAGCCAGGGCGCGCCGCGCAGTCTCCTGGGCGGCTTCGCGCACATAGGCCGCCGTCACCGCCAGCCCCAGCAGAAGGGCGGTCATGGCCCCCAGCCGCCAGCCCAGGGGCCAGGCGGCCACAGGGGTTTCGGCGCCGGGGAGGGGCAGGGCGAAGAAACTCAACACCGCGCCGGACCCCATGGCGAGGACGCCCAGGGCCAGGGTCGGCGCCAGGGACTGGGTGGCCGCCGCCAGGGCCAGGGGCGGAATCATCAGGACGACGAAGGGATTGAGGATGCCGCCGGTAAGGAAGACCAGGGCGGCGATGCGGATGATGTCGAAACCGAGCTGCAGGGTGGCCTCGGCCGGGTTCAGCAGCCGCTGGCCTGGCGTGGCGATGCCCACCAGAAGATTGACCCAGGCGGCCAGGCCCACCAGCCCAAAGCAGATGGCGTAGGGGGCGGGCAGGTTCAGCAGGGCGGCGCTGACCGTGAGCACGGCGGCCTCGCTGGCCACCAATACCCAGCGCAGGGTGACGACGGTGCGAATCCGCAGCCGGCCCTGCTTGAGGACCGCCTCGTCCCAGGCGAGCTCGCCTTGCAGCAGGGCGGTGCTTTGCCTATCGAGACCCAGCGGGTCCTTCCGGCCTGCCGATCCATCATTCTTCAGGGCCATTGCGCCTGAGGATCACCGAGATTGGCGATCCTGGCGAGCCCCAAACGAAATTGCACGCCCTGCGCGAGGTCTGGCCATGTCGAAACGTTCTCTGATCCTCATCGCCCTGGTGGCGGTCCTTGGCCTTGCCGCGGGCGCCGGGCTGTTCTGGAAGATGGGCGGCGGCGCAGGCGCGGGCGACGGCGCCCAGACGGCGCAGGGGAATGTGGGCGGCCCCTTCCAGCTGGTCGATCAGGACGGCCGGCCGGTGGATGAGAGCGTGCTGGAGGGCCAGTGGAACATCGTCTTCTTCGGCTTCACCTACTGCCCCGACATCTGTCCCTCGACCCTGCAGGCGATCGATGTGGCCAAGCAGCAGCTCGGCCCCCGGGGCGACGACCTGCAGACGGTGTTCATTTCGGTCGATCCCGAACGGGACACGCCCGAGCAGCTGAAGACCTATCTGTCCCTCGACGCCTTCCCGGACAATGTGATCGGCCTGACCGGCACGCCCGAGCAGGTCGCCCAGGTGGCCAAGGCCTACTACGTCTATTATCGCAAGTCCGGCGAGGGGCCGGACTACACGATGGACCATTCCACGGCCGCCTATCTGATGGACCCCCAGGGCCGCTTCAACCGCGTCCTGGCCTTTGGCATAGCGCCGGACGAGATGGCCCGCCTGATCCGCACCGCGATGCAGGAAGGCTAGCCGCCGCCGCGACGTCGCGTCGCGCCGCGGCCGCTCTCTAGGAACGGCCAAGGCTGGACTCCGTTAAGGCGGGGCGTGTTATGTTGCGGCGCACAAGGACGTTAGCCCATGCTCTACACCCTGCACGAGACCGGCTATTACGGCGCGACGCCGTTGCGCCTGGCCGCCCTGGCGACCCGTGACTTCTGGAGCTCTCCGCTCAATCCGGCCAAGGACACCGAGCTTGGCCGTCGGCTCTATGCGACGGCGGACCTGTTTTCGAACCTCACCCGTCGCTATCGGCGTCCCGAATGGGGCATCGATTCCGTCACCATCGAGGGCGAGCGCGTCGCGGTGCGGACCCAGACGGTGTGGAGCTCGCCCTGGGTGAAGCTCACCCATTTCAGCCGCGACATGACCGACATGCGCCGGGCCGGCCGCACCAAGCTGGAGCCGCCGGTGCTGATCGTGGCTCCGCTGTCGGGGCACTATGCGACCCTGCTGCGAGGCACGGTCCAGGCCTTCCTGCAGGACCACGAGGTCTACATCACCGAGTGGGAGAACGCCCGGTCGGTGCCGGTGATGGAAGGCCGCTTCGACTTCCACGACTATATCGACCACATCCGCGACATGCTGCGCTTCCTGGGTCCGCGGCCCCATGTGGTGGCCGTCTGCCAGCCTGGCCCGCCGGTGCTGGCCGCCGCCAGCCTGATGGCCCAGGATGACGAGGCGTCGCGGCCGGCCTCCATGACCTTCATGGGCTCGCCCATCGATGCGCGGTTCTCGCCGACCGTGACCAACAAGCTGGCCGAGGAACGCCCCTTCGCCTGGTTCGCCTCGAACATGGTCTACACGGTCCCGCCGCCCTATCCGGGCATGGGCCGCCGGGTCTATCCGGGCTTCGTCCAGCTCTATTCCTTCATGTCGATGAACATCGAGCGTCACCAGGAGGCGCACCTGCGCTACCTTGAGGATCTGATGCGCGACGATGGCGACTCCGCTGACAAGCACCTGGAATTCTATGATGAGTATCTGTCGGTCCTCGACCTGACCGAGGAATTCTATCTTCAGACAGTGGACTACGTCTTCCAGCGCTACCTGCTGCCCAAGGGTGAACTGGTTCACCAGGGCCGGCTTGTGGACCCTGGGCAGATCAAGGACATCGGCCTGCTGACCGTCGAGGGCGAGAACGACGACATCTCCGGCATCGGCCAGACCCAGGCGGCCCATGACCTGTGCGCCAACCTGCCGGCCGAGCTGAAGATCGACTATGTGCAGCCCCATGTGGGCCACTACGGCGTCTTCAATGGCCGTCGCTTCCGCGAGGAAATCTATCCCCGGGTGCGGGACTTCATCGCCGATCATCAAAGCCGCTTCGACAAGTCGGCCAAGCCTGCCTAAATCAAGGGGAGATGAGTCCCTTTGGCCGCAGCTTCGCCGACGGCGACCGGATCGAGATCGCCGGCGCCGTCATTCGCCTGAAAGTCCATGCGCGGGCGCGCCGCGTATCTCTGCGCCTGGACCGCAGCCGGCGTGAGGTGGTGGCCACGGCGCCCAGCCTGCGACGGCTGGGGGAGGCCGCGGCCTTCGCCCGCGATCGCATCGACTGGATCCTGGCGCGCCTCGCCGAGCTGCCTGCCCCCCAGCCGCTTGCGCCTGGCGCCCGGCTGAGCCTGTTCGGCGCGGATATCGTGCTGGGTGTGACCGCCGGGCGGCCGAGGCTGATCGAGGCCGACGACGATGGGCCTGGCCAGATTCTCGCGCCAGGGGCGGGCGAGCCCTATGCCCGGGCGGTGCAGCGGGTGGTGAAGCGTCACGCTCTCGACGAGCTTACATCCCTGACGGCGATCCACGCCAAGGCCCTGGGGGCCGCACTGCCCAAGGTGGCCCTGACCGACGCCCGCTCGCGCTGGGGCTCGTGCAAGCCGGCCGTGGGCGTCCAGCCGGCGGTGGTCCGCTATTCCTGGCGCCTGGCGCTCGCTCCGCCGGAAGTGTCCGACTATGTGGTCGCCCATGAGTGCGCCCACCTGCGCGAGCTGAACCACGGCCCGCGCTTCTGGGCGCTGGTTCAGGCGCTGGTGGGCGATCCCGCCCCCCACCGCCAGTGGCTCCGGCTTCACGGCGCGCGCCTGCACGCCGTCGGCGCGACGGGCGCTTAGTAGGGGATCGGCTCCGGATTGGTTGGCGCGGCGGGCTGAGGCGCCGGATCGCTGCCGATCATGCCGCCCACGCCATCCAGGAGATCGCCGATAGGATCGGCGGCCGGCGTCAGGGGCGGGGGATCGATCGTCCCGCCCGGGATCTGCTGAGCGTTCAGCCTGGGCAGGGCCGCGGTCATGAAGTCCTTCCAGATCCGGGCCGGCGCGCCCCCGCCGGAGACGCGGCGCATGGGCGAATTGTCGTCCTTGCCGACCCAGACGGCGGCCACGAAGCCGCCCGTATAGCCGACGAACCAGGCGTCCCGGTAGTCGTTGGTGGTGCCGGTCTTGCCGGCCAGATCGTAGTCGGGAACCTGGGCGGCCGTTCCGGTGCCCCTGGCCACCACGCCGCGCATCATTTGGTTCATGTATTGCAGGGCCGGCGAACCGATCACCGACTGGCGCTGGGGCCGGTCCACATTGTGGTCATAGAGAACCCGGCCGTCCGACGTGCGGATGCGCTCGATCCCGTAACCCCTGGCCTTGAAGCCGCCATTGGCGAAGGGGGCGTAGGCCTGGGCCATCTGCAGCGGGCTGACCTCGACGGCGCCGAGCGCCATGGAGGGGTCGAGCTGAATATTGCCGGTGATCCCCAGGCGCCGCGCCGTGGCGGCCACATTGCCGGTGCCGACCTCGCTGGCCAGGCGGGCGGCGACGGTGTTGGTGGATTGGGCCAGGGCCTGCTCCAGGGTCATTTCCCCGCGGAAGTCGCCGCTATAGTTGCGCGGCTCCCAGTCGCCGATGCGCAGGGGCTCGTCGACGACCCGGACATTGGGGGTGCGGCCCTGCTCCATGGCCGTCAGATAGACAAAGGGCTTGAAGGCCGAACCGGCCTGGCGCCTGGCCATGGTCGCCCGGTCGAACTGGCTCTCCTGGTAGTCTGCGCCGCCCACATAGGCCCGCACGCGGCCTTCGCCGTCGAGGGCCACCAGGGCGCCCTGGCCGATGCCCTGGTCGGCGCCGGCGGCGACCCCGCGGCGCAGGGCCTGCTCGGCGGCGGTCTGGATGGGCAGGTCCAGGGTGGTTTCGACCACCAGATCGTCGGTGGGCTCGCCCACCAGGGCGCGAACCTCGTCGTCGATCCAGTCGACGAAATACTGCGCCCGCTGATTGGCCAGGGTGGGGTTGACCCGCACCGGGTTGTCGAAGGCCTCGGCGCGTTCCTCCGGGGTGATGGCGCCCAGGCGGACCATTTCGTCCAGCACCACGGTGGCGCGGCGGGCCGCCCGGTCGGTGGCCGAGACGGGGCTGTAGCGCGACGGCCCCTTCATCATGCCGGCCAGCAGGGCCGACTCGCCGATGGTCAGTTCAGGCGCGGGCTTGTTGAAGTAGCGCTGCGAGGCGGCCTCGATCCCATAGGCGCCGCCGCCGAAATAGACCCGGTTCAGATAGAGCTCGAGGATTTCCTTCTTGGAGAATTTCAGCTCCAGCCAGACGGCCAGGATCAGCTCCTGAGCCTTGCGGCGATAGGTCTGGGCCGGGGTCAGGAAGAGGTTGCGGGCCAGCTGCTGGGTGATGGTCGAGCCGCCGCGCAGGGGGCCGCCGTCACTGGTCATATTATAGTACTGCGAGCGGATAATGCCCCAGGGGTTGAAGCCCGGGTGCCAGTAGAACCAGCGGTCCTCGATGGCGATGAAGGCTTTCGGCACATGCTCGGGCAGGGTGTCGAGGTCCACGGGCGGGGCGTATTGCGAGCCGCGCACCGCGATCAGGGCGCCGGACCGGTCCAGATATGAGATCGAGGGCTGGCGCTCCACATCATAGAGCTTGGAGGTGTCGGGCAGGTCGACGGCGAAGACGGCGAAGAAGGCCGCCACGAAGATGAGCCCCCAGACCCCGATCACGGCGGTCCAATAGAAGAAGGCCTGCAGCGGCGTGCGCCGGGCGCGGCCGCTGCGGCCCGAGCGGGGCGATCCTGGCGGTTGCGAATTGGCCATCCGTCGTCCTAGCGGTTCTGTCGTTCTATAGAGAGTGCGCGTCTCGGCGCCTAAGCTTGGCGCGATCCTTTATCCGAACCCCACGAAACGCGCGACAGGGTTGATGGGGGGTGAACAGGGCGATTCCGCGGCGTCGGCGTCCCCGCCGATGGCGCCACGTCAGAGCCCCGCATCTTCAAACCTGCATAGGCGTCCAACGCAAATGGCGGTTGCGCCCAATCTTAACGCCGTTATCTTAGCGTTGCTTAGTTCGAGGGCGCCCGGCGATGGGGATAGTCGCAAGGGGTTTTCGGGCCAGCCGGCGCCGCCGCTTCGCGCCGCTTCCTCCCCAACGCCGGAGTGCGACCCATGATGATCCGTAACACCGCGGCCGCCGCCGCGGCCTTCCTGACGCTGGCTATCGCCGGCCAGGCCGCCGCCCAGCAGATGGTCACCGCCAAGCTCGAACAGCCTGTGGCCGAGCGCACCAAGCTGGTGGCCGGCGGCGCCGTTTTCTGGTGCGAAGGCGCCGAGTGCGTCGCCAACACGACCAACTCGCGCACCTACATTACCGCCACCTGCAAGGATCTGGCTGGCAAGTTCGGGCCCATCGCGGCTTTCACAGACAGCCGCAAGTCCTTCGACGCCGACCGCCTCAGCGCCTGCAACGAAGCGGCTCTGCCCAAGACGCAGGTCGCCAACCGCTAGCATCGGCCTCCCAGCCGCACGTTGTCGAGCCTGTCAAACTGGGGCGCCGGATCTCCGGCGCCCTTTTTCTTTTGTGCGTTGCGCCTTAAAGGGGCGCGGCCATGAACGCATCCTCCCCGACCTCCAGCGCAGCGCCATCCACCGCCGCCGCGCCTCTGATCCGCACGAGCCAGGCGCCCGACGGCCCGGCGCCGGCCGCCGCCCTTCTCGAGCCGGCCATGGCCGGCGCCATCGGCGAGGCCGCAGCCCCGGTCTCCCTCACCCTCGACTACGGCGCGCCCCTCATCGCGGGCGAAACCATCACCATCGAGAGCTGGGTCGAGCGCGCGACGCGGACCCTGGTCTTCGTCCACGGGCGGGTGCTGAAGGGCGACGGCGCCCTGGCCGCCACCGGCTCTGCAGTGTTCCGCAAGCTCGATCTGTCCGCCCCGGCTTAGGCGAAATGGCCGATTTCACAGGCGCCGGTTTGGTTGCGGCGCCTAAAATCGCGTGCTATCAGGCGCGCGGCTTAGGGTCGGGGGGCGAACCTCCTCTTTCGACGACGTGCTTTTTCGAGCGCTTTCAAGCCTTTAGCTGTGACCGAAATTCTTCTGTCGCGGCTTTTGACACGCACCGGGCGGACACATAGTGGCGGACGATTCCAGGACTTCGAATGTGGGCGGCAGATATGCCCAGGCCCTGTTCGATCTCGCGAACGACGAGAACAAGATTGCGGCGGTCGAGGCCGACCTCAAGTCGCTGAAGGCGATGCTGGCCGACAGCCGCGACCTGCGCGTCCTGCTGGCCTCGCCGGGCTTCGGCGCCCAGGACAAGAGCAAGGGCCTGGCGGCCGTGGCCGCCAAGGCGGGTTTTGATCCGACCACCCGCAAGTTCCTCGGCCTCATCTCGGCCAATGGCCGGGCCTCGGCCATTCCTTCGGTGATCACCGCGTTCCAGGCTCTTTCGGCCGAACGTCGCGGTGTGGTTTCGGCCCACGTGACCACCGCGCTTCCCCTGTCTGCGGACCAGGCCCGGGGCGTCTCCGCCGCCCTGCGCCAGGCCCTGGGCAAGGACCCTGAAATTGAGACCCACGTTGATCCGTCGATCCTTGGCGGCATCAAGGTTCGGGTCGGCTCCCGTCTGTTCGACGCTTCGCTGGGTACGAAGCTCGACTCGCTGAAATTCGCCCTCAAGAGAGCGTAAGACCATGGATATCCGCGCCGCCGAGATTTCGGCCATTCTCAAGTCGCAGATCGCCAATTTCGGCGAAGAGGCCGACGTTTCCGACGTCGGCCAGGTCCTGTCCGTCGGTGACGGCATCGCCCGGGTCTTCGGCCTCGACAACGTCCAGGCGGGCGAAATGGTCGAGTTCCCCAAGGCCGGCGTGAAGGGCATGGCCCTGAACCTGGAGCGCGACAATGTCGGCGTCGTGATCTTCGGCGACGACCGCGCCATCGGCGAGGGCGATGAAGTCCGCCGCCTGGGCGAGATCGTGGACGTGCCGGTGGGCAAGGGCCTGCTGGGCCGCGTCGTGAACCCGCTGGGCGAGCCCATCGACGGCAAGGGCCCCATCGTGGCCACGGAGCGTCGCCGCGCCGACGTCAAGGCGCCGGGCATCATTCCGCGCAAGTCGGTGCATGAGCCCGTGCAGACCGGCCTGAAGGCCATCGACGCCCTGATCCCGGTCGGGCGCGGTCAGCGCGAGCTGATCATTGGCGACCGTCAGACCGGCAAGACCGCCGTGGCCGTCGACGCCATCCTGAACCAGAAGGCCGTCAACGCCTCGGGCGACGAGAGCCAGAAGCTCTATTGCATCTATGTGGCCATCGGCCAGAAGCGCTCGACCGTCGCCCAGATCGTCAAGACCCTCGAAGAGCGCGGCGCCCTCGACTACACCATCGTCGTCGCCGCCACCGCGTCGGAGCCCGCCCCGCTGCAGTTCCTGGCCCCCTTCGCCGGCTGCGCCATGGGCGAATGGTTCCGCGACAACGGCATGCACGCCGTCATCATCTATGACGACCTGTCCAAGCAGGCCGTGGCC
>NZ_JBALUY010000092.1:0-11556 GCF_036963605.1 Phenylobacterium sp.
GCCCAGGCCGACCTGCGCACCCAGGCCGATCCCTTCGCCTCGTCGCGGGACTTCCGCGGTCGTTATGGCGAGGCCGTTCTGCAGCGGGACTTCGACGGCGATCCGGCCCGGCTGACCGAGATGGACGCCCTGATCGCCTATCTCCAGATGCTCGGCACGCTGGTCGACTTCTCCACCTACGAAGCCGAGGAGAGCCTGCGATGAGCGCGCTCACCTACGAGACGGTCGCCCAGTTCGCCCAGCAGGGCGGGACCCTCTACTTCGCCGCCATCTTCGCTGCGGGCGTCGTCTACGCCCTCTGGCCGCGCAACGGCGAGACCTTCCGCCGCGCCGCCCACCTGCCCCTCGAAAAGGATGAGGACAACAATGTCCAAGCGTGAGGCCGACGAGGTCACCGGCGTCGAGACCACCGGCCACGAATGGGACGGCATCAAGGAGCTCGACAATCCCCTGCCCCGCTGGTGGCTCTATGTCTTCTGGGCCAGCGTCGTGGTGGCGATCGTCTATTGGGTGCTGCTGCCGGCCTGGCCGGGGATCAACGGCTACACCAAGGGCGTGATGGGCCAGTCCGACCGCGCCAATGTCGCCCAGGAGCTTCAGGCCCTGCGGGACCTGCGCGGTGAAGGCGCCGCTCGCCTGACCAACGCCAGCCTGGAGGAGATCGAGTCCGATCCCGCCCTGCAGGAATACGCCATGGCCGTGGGCCAGTCGGTGTTCGGCGACAACTGCGCCACCTGCCATGGGGCCGGCGGCGGCGGGGCCAAGGGCTATCCCAACCTGGTGGACGACATCTGGCTCTGGGGCGGGAGCCTCCCTGACATCCACCACACCCTGCAGGCGGGCGTGCGGTCCGGCGCCGAGAACGCGCGCTTTTCGCAGATGCCCGCCTTTGGCCGCGACCA
Source organism: Phenylobacterium sp. (assembly GCF_036963605.1). Taxonomy (GTDB): domain Bacteria; phylum Pseudomonadota; class Alphaproteobacteria; order Caulobacterales; family Caulobacteraceae; genus Phenylobacterium. Next base: position 903 of record NZ_JBALUY010000092.1, read on the forward strand.
GATGCTGACCGGGCCGCAGATCAACGACCTGACCGAACTGGTGGTCAGCCTGTCGGGCCGCGAGGCTGACAAGGCCGCCGTGGAGCGCGCCGCGCCCATCTATGCCACCCAGTGCGTCTCCTGCCACGGGGCTAGGGGCACGGGCGACCAGACCCAGGGCGCGCCCAACCTGACCGACGGCGAATGGCTCTACGGCCCCTCGCGCGAGGAGATCCGCACCCAGATCTGGTCGGGCCGCAACGGCGTCATGCCGTCCTGGGCCGGTCGGTTCGACGACGAGACCCTGAAGGCCTTGGCCGTCTACGTCCACGCCAACGCTGGCGGTCAGTGAGTACGCCATGACCGTCGTCATCGACCGCACCAAGCCCCCCGAGGCGAAGGGCCCCCACGACAAGGCTTCCGGACCGCCGCGCTCGGCGGCGGCCCGGGCGCGGGAGAAGGGCGACGCCCATGGCGGTCTCTACAAGCGGCGTACGCCCATCTATCCCAAGCTGGTGCACGGGGCGTGGCGGCGGCTGAAGTGGGCGCTGCTGATCATGACGCTCACCGTCTACTACGTGACCCCCTGGATCCGCTGGGACAGGCCGGGCGATCTGCCGGACCAGGCGGTGCTGGTGGATTTCGCTGGGCGCCGGTTCTACTTCTTCTTCATCCAGCTCTGGCCGCAGGAGGTCTATTTCATCACCGGCCTGCTGGTGATCGCAGCCCTTGGCCTGTTCCTGGCCAGCGCCCTGTTTGGGCGGCTGTGGTGCGGCTATGCCTGCCCGCAGACCGTCTGGACCGACCTCTATATCTACGTCGAGCGGCTGTTCGAGGGCGACCGCAACGCCCGCATGAAGCTGGACGCCGCCCCCTGGTCCTTCGACAAGGTCTGGCGCAAGGGCGGCAAGCACGCCGTCTGGCTGGGGATCGCCTTTGGCACCGGCGGCGCCTGGATCTTCTACTTCCACGATGCGCCGACCCTGATCCGCACCTTCTGGATCGGGCAGGCGCCGATGACCGCCTATGTCTCCTGCGCGATCATGACCTTCATGACCTATGTGCTGGCCGGCTCCATGCGCGAGCAGGTCTGCACCTATATGTGCCCCTGGCCGCGGATCCAGGGCGCCATGCTCGACGAGCACTCCCTGCAGGTCACCTATCGCTTCGACCGCGGCGAACCCCGCGGCCCGCACAAGAAGAGCGCGAGCTGGGAAGGCCGCGGCGACTGCATCGACTGCAACGCCTGCGTCGTCGCCTGCCCCATGGGGATCGACATCCGCGACGGGCCCCAGCTGGAATGCATCAACTGCGGCCTGTGCATCGACGCCTGCGATGAAATCATGCTCAAGGTTGAGCGCCCCAAGGGCCTGATCGCCTATGACACCGACGCTGCGGTCGCCGCCCGGGCCAAGGGGGAGAAGTCCGTCTATCGCCTGATCCGTCCACGCACCCTCTATTACGCCGCGGCCCTGGTCCTGGTTTCGGGTTTGATGATTTGGGGCCTGATGGGGCGCAGCCCCATGGACGTCCATGTGCTGCGCGACCGCAACCCGACCTTCGTGCGGATGCAGGATGGCGACATCCGCAACGGCTACACGCTCAAGATCGCCAACCGCACCTTCCAGCCCATGAGCGCCCGTATCGCCTTCGAGGGCGTGGAAGGCGCCAGCCTCAAGACCCCTGGCGCCGACGCTACCCCAGGCGCCCTGACCGTCACCGTGGAGCCTAACCAGATCCGCGCCGTGCGGGTCCTGGTCACGGCGCCGCCAAACGCCCTGCCCCACGCCAATATGCCGGCCGCCTTCGTGGTGCGGGCGGGTGATACGGACCAGAGCGTCGAGACGACCTTCCTCTCCGGAGCGGCGAACATCCGATGAGCGACCTCCCCTCCCCCGACGGCTTCCGCATCCGAGGCTGGCACGTGCTGGCCGCCATGTGCGCCTTCTTCGGTGTGATCATCGCGGTCAATGCGGTCTTCATGACCGCGGCCCTGCGCACCTTTCCCGGTGAAGTGTCCATCACGCCCTATGAGGACGGCCTGGCCTTCAACCGCCAGCTGGCCCAGCAGGCCAGGCAGGCCGAACTGGGCTGGCGGGCGGCGGCCCGGGCCGAGGCCGCCTCGGTGGTGGTCGAGATCGCCGACGCCCAGGGACGGCCCGTCGAAGGCCTGTCGGTCCAGGGGCGGCTGCAGCGTCCAGCCACCGAGGCCGGCGCGCTGGACCTGATCCTCACCGAAGCTGCGCCCGGTCGCTACGAGGCGCCGCTGGCCGCCATCCTCGGCGCCTGGGACCTGACGATTCAGGCCAAGGCCGCCCAGGGCCTCGACTTCCAGGCCGAGCGGAGACTGACATGGCGCTGACCTTGAACCCGGCCAACGTCCCGGATCTGTCGGCCTTTCTGAAGAAGACCGAAGGCGGCCCTGCCCGCCTCGACCTGCTGGTCAAGGGCGCCCGCTGCGCGGCCTGCATGTCGAAGATCGAGAAAACCGTTGGCGACCTGCCCGACGTGGCCGCCGCCCGCCTCAACCTGACCGAGGGCCGCCTGACCATCCGCTTCGCCTCCAGCCAGGGGGATGCGGGGCGGGTGATCGCCACGCTGGAAGGCCTGGGCTATCCCGCCACCCCCTATGATCCGGCCCAGGCGGTGGAGGCCCAAGACAAGGAGAGCCGCCGGCTGATCCTGGCCATGGCGGTGGCCGGCTTCGGCGCCGGCAACGCCATGATGTTCTCGGTGCCGGTCTGGGCGGGCCTGTTTGGCCAGGAGCTGGGGCCGGCGACCCGCACCATGATGCTGTGGCTCTCGGCCATCGTCGCCACCCCCTGCGCCATCTATGCCGGCCTGCCCTTCTTCGAATCCGCCTGGCGGTCCCTGAAGGCCGGGCGGGCCAATATGGACGTGCCGATCTCCATCGGCGTGATCCTGACGCTGTTCATCAGCTTCGTCGAAACGATCCTGCATGGACGCGACGCCTATTTCGACGCGGCGGTCTCTCTGCTCTTCCTGCTGCTGATCGGCCGCTGGCTGGACCACCGCCTGCGCGCCCGGGCCAGAAGCGCCGCCGCCGACCTGCTGGCCCTGCAGGCCCCGGCCGCCTCGGTGCTGGGGGCCGACGGGGTGGAGCGGATCAAGCCCCTGAGCGAGGTGGCGGTGGGCGAGCGGGTGCTGGTGCGGCCGGGCGAGCGCATCCCCGTGGACGGCTTCGTCGAGGACGGGGTTTCCGAGCTCGACAACGCCCTGCTGACCGGTGAGACGGCGCCTCTGCCCGTGCGTCCCGGCGACACCTGCCGGGCCGGGGCGGTCAACCTGTCGGGTCCGTTGCGGCTGCTGGCCCTGGCGCGGTCCGAGGACTCCGCCGTCGCCGCCATCGCCCGCCTGGTGGAGGCCGGGGCCCAGACCAAGTCGCTCTATGTCCGCCTGGCCGACCGGGCGGCGGCCATCTATGTGCCGGTGATCCATAGCCTTGCGGCCCTGACCTTCCTGGGCGGCCTGGCCCTGGGCCTTGGTCCGCGGGAGGCCCTGCTGCGGGCCGCAGCCCTGCTGATCATCACCTGCCCCTGCGCGCTGGGCCTCGCCGTGCCGGCCGTCCAGATCACCGCCTCCTCGCGGCTGTTCCGCAAAGGCGTGCTGGTCAAGTCCGGCGCGGCCCTGGAGCGGCTGGCCGAGGTCGATCACGTGGTGTTCGACAAGACCGGCGTGCTGACCGAAGGCCGGCCTCGCCTGATCAACGCGCCCGCCGCCGCCATCGCCATGGCCGCCCCCCTAGCGCGCGCCTCGGCCCACCCGCTGGCCCGCGCCCTGGCGGCCGAAGCTGGCCCCGGCGTCCGCGCCGTCGATGTCGTCGAGACCGCAGGCCAGGGTGTCGAGGGCGTGATCGAAGGTCGCCGCGCCCGTCTGGGCCGGGCCTGCTTCGTCGGTGTAGAGGGCCGCGCGGAATCTGAGACCGAGCTCTGGTTCGCCTTCGACGGGGACACCAAGCTTCGCTTCGCCTTCTCTGACCAGCTTCGCCCCGACGCCGCCGAAACCATCGCCGCCTTGCGCCGCCAGGGCCTGACGGTTGAGATCCTGTCTGGCGACCTTTCCGGCCCCGTAGCGCGGGCTGCGGCCACCCTGGGGATCGGCGACTGGCGGGCTGGCCTGACGCCCGAGCAGAAGGCCGCCGCCATTGACGACCTCACCGCCCAGGGCCGCAAGGTGCTGATGGTCGGCGATGGGCTGAACGACACGGCCGCCCTGGCGCGGGCCCATGCGGCCATGGCGCCCGGCACGGCCCTGGACGCCAGCCAGAACGCCGCCGATCTCGTCTTCTCCGGCGCGGGTCTCGGCGCGGTTCCGGACGCCATCCACGTGGCGAGAGCCGCGCGCCGCCGCGCCCTGGAGAACTTCAGCTTCTCGGCCCTCTACAATGTCGCGGCCGCGCCCATGGCCATGCTGGGCCTGGTCAATCCCTTGGTGGCGGCCCTGGCCATGTCGGGCTCGTCGCTGATCGTCACGCTCAACGCCCTGCGCATGCATGGCGAGGGGCGCCGCTGATGAACATCATCCTGATCCTTGCGCCGATCTCGGTGCTGATCGGCCTGTCCGGGCTCGCCGCCTTCTGGTGGACCCTGCGCAACGGTCAGTACGAGGACCCCGCCGGCGACGCCGCCCGTATCCTCATTGAGGACTCCGACGATCTGATCATCTGACCCTGGACCCGGCCGCGTGACGTCGCCATGGTCGCGGTCTTGGATAACGAGGTTCGAACATGCGCCAGACCCTGATCGTCGTCGCCAGCCTTCTCGTCCTGGCCGGATGCTCGGCCGGCTCGGAAGAACCCTTCGTCGGCTTCGGCGCAGACCCGAACATCCCGTCGCCAGAGAAGGATCTGCTGCCGCGCATCAACCCGGCCAAGGCGGTGGGCTGGCCGGCAGGGGCGGCGCCGACGGCGCCTGAGGGCTTCGTCGTCACCCGGTTCGCCGGCGATCTCTCTCACCCCCGCTGGCTGCTGGTTCTGCCCAATGGCGATGTGCTGGTTTCGGAAGCCAGCTCCGAACCCAAGGATCCGGAGGGGCTGATGGATCGCATCGCCCAGCGGATCCAGGCCTATGCCGGCGCGCTGAAGCTCAGCCCCAACCGGATCATGCTGCTGCGCGACGCCGACGGCGATGGCTTGGCCGAAATGCGCGAGGTCTTTGCGTCCGGCCTCAACCGGCCCCAGGGCATGGCCCTGGTGGGAGACACCCTCTACATCGCCAATACCGACGCCCTGGTCGCCACCCCCTATCGCGACGGCCAGCTGCGGATGGAGGGCATCCCACGCAAGGTCGTGGATCTGCCCGCCGGCCCCATCAACCACCATTGGGTCAAGAACGTCGTCGCCGCCCCTGATGGCCAGCGGCTGTTCGTGACCTCCGGCTCCAACTCCAACATCGCCGAGAACAGCATGGCGGCCGAGGAGAACCGGGCGGCGATCTTGGCCGTCGATCCCACAGCCGGTACGGTGAAACTCTATGCGTCGGGTCTGCGCAATCCCAATGGCATGGCCTATGAGCCGGGCACGGGCGCGCTCTGGACCGCGGTCAATGAACGCGACATGCTGGGCGACGATCTGGTCCCCGACTACATGACCCGGGTGCGGGAGGGCGGCTTCTACGGCTGGCCCTATTCCTATTTCGGCGATCACGTAGATGAGCGGGTCGAGCCCCAGCGCCCGGACCTGGTGGACCGCGCCATCACGCCCGACTACGCCCTTGGCCCCCACACCGCGTCCCTGGGCCTGACCTTCTATACCGGCGAGGCCTTCCCCGAAGCCTATCGGGGCGGGGTGTTCGTCGGCCAGCACGGCTCATGGAACCGCAAGCCGCTGAGCGGCTATCGCGTGGTGTTCGTGCCCTTCGCCGGCGGCATGCCCCAAGGCGAGCCCCAGGCCTTCCTGACCGGCTTCCTCAATGGGCGCGGCCAGGCCATGGGGCGGCCAGTGGATGTGGCCGTCGATGGTCGCGGCGCCCTGCTGGTCACCGACGACGCCGGCGGCGCGGTCTGGCGGGTCGCGCCGGCCGCCGTATCGCCTCAGGCGGCGGCGCCGGCCCCCGCGCGGTGACCGGCCGGATCTGGCGCGCGCTCTGGATACAGCGACGCACCAGATCTTTCAGCGGATCGGGGCTAGCCCTGCGACTGGGGCCTATTGGAATCGGTATGTGAGCCCCAGCCCCCACATTCGGGGCGCCCCGGCGATGAAGGTCGGCAGACCCAGGGAGTCTCCGGTGTTGCCGGCGTCGATGATGTAGCTCTCGTCGGTCACATTGTTGACGAAGGCTTCCAGGGTGAGGGGCATCGAGTCCGGCGTCCAGGAGGCCCGGATATTCAGGGTCCCGTAGGCGTCCTGACGCTCGTCCTGCAGATTGTCGGCCACGAAGACCGACGGGGGCTGCTGGAAGGCCGGCAGGTCATTGTTGTCGTCGAAGAAGATTTCCGACTGCCAAACATAGGTCGGCCGCAGGCTGAACAGGCCGCCCATCAGGTCGACCTCCCATTTGGCGCCGAGGCTGGCCATGTGGTCGGGCGAGAGGCGGAAGCTGTTGCCGTCATAGGCGCCGCCGTCGAACCGGGCGTGGCTGTAGGCATAGGTCCCATAGAGGGTCAGGCCCGGCGCGGCGGAGACCTCGGCCTGGCCTTCGAAACCATAGGCCTTGGCCTTGCCAGCGTTGGTGGTGACGAACAGGGTGCCCTGCTGCTCCACGGTCTGGAAGTTGTCGTAGTCGTAGTAATAGACCGAGCCGTCGAGGCGAACTCGGCCGCCCAGCTCGGCCTTGGCGCCGACCTCGTAGGAGTCGACCGTCTCGGCCTCGACCTGGGCGAAGCGGCTGGCCCCTTCCGGAGCGGCGGGACCGGCGGCCGACAGCACCTCGGGACGACGGCCCCGGGCGTAGGAGGCGTAGAGGTTGGCGTCGTCGCTGAGGGCGTAGCGGCCCACCAGGCGCCAGGTGAAGCCATCGCTCTCAAGATCCTGTTCGGTCAGGCCGCCATTGCCGGCGGTGGGCTGGAACGTCAGGCCGAAAAGCGGCAGCTGGCTGGACGGGATCTGCTGGACGATCGGCAGGGCGAGCGCACCGAGGATGGCCTGGGCTTGGCCGATGGCCTGGGGCGTGCCGGCTGCGGCGAGCTGGGCCGCGCCGATGGCGCCGCCGAGCACGCTGCGTCCGCCGACCACGCGGGAGGAGAAGCCGGTGGTCTTGTCGTCGCGGGTGTAGCGCAGGCCGGCCGACAGCTCGAGCCGGTCGGTGACATCAAAGGTCACGTCGCCGAACAGGTCATAGGAGGTCAGCTCGCTGGTGTTGGTCGCCTCCTCCACGTGGTTGGAGCGGAGGTTGGCGGCTATGGCGGCGGCCTGGGCCGACGACAGCAGCACATTGCCGCCACTCAGCTGTCCCACCAGCCCCTGGATCAGGGGGCCGGTGAAGGCGGTGGCCCCAAACAGGGCGGCCGGGGCCGGCGTGGTGGACGGCAGGCCCGTACCCGCCAAGCCGCCGTTGAGCTGCCCGGTCAGGACGGCCAGACCCATGCGCTCGTCAAATTGCAGTGGCAGGCGCTGGCGGCCGTCGTCGCGGAACACGCCGGCGCCCACAAAGCCGCGGACCCGACCGCCCTGGTCGAAGTTGATGCGGACTTCCTGGCTGAACTGCTCGCCGATGGCGTCATTCAGGCCCGTCAGGATCGGCAGGGAGAGGCCGTCGGGATCATAGACCTCCTCGGACTCGAAGCGGCGGGCCGCCGTGGTCGAAGTCAGGGTGACCGCGTCGCTGAGTTCGATGGTCGCCAGGCCGGTCACGCCCCAGACCGTGCGGTCGACGCCCAGGGACATGCCGCCCTGGAAGTTGGCCGGCGCCGCCAGGGCTGCGGCGTCCCACGGATCGCGGGAGGCCAGGACCTGGCCCGTCGTCGGATCGGTCGGGGAAAAGCCGCCGGACTTGAAGGCCGTGCCGGCGGCCTTGTCTTCCTGGTAGTTGACGATGAAGTCGAAGTTCACCCGATCGGACGGATTCAGGTTGAAGGCCAGGCGCCCGGCCACGGTGTCCACCGACTGGAAGTCTTCGCCGCCCAGGGCGTTCTCCACATAGCCGTCCCGCTGGCGAATACGACCCGAGACGCGGATCGCCGCGGCGTCGGTCATGGGGATGTTCACCGCGCCTTCGGCCATGGGGTGGCCGTAGTCGCCGGCCTGCCCCGTCAGATAGCCCTCGAATACGCCGGGCTGGGCCTTGCGCTGGATGATGTTGACGCCGCCGATCAGGGCGCTGCGGCCGAACAGGGTCGACTGCGGCCCCTTGGCCACCTCGACCCGCTCCAGGTCGAACAGCTCCACATAGGAGCCCTGCGCCTTGGAGATCGACACCCCGTCCTGGAACACCGAGACGCGGGCCTCGGCCGAGGCGTCGGTGGAGTCCGAGGTGATGCCGCGCATCACGAAGCCGGGATTGTTGGGCGACTGGTCCTGGACCTCGAAGCCCGGCGTATAGGCCGACAGGTCGGCGAAATCCTGGACGCCCAGCTCGTTCAGACGGTCAGCCCCGAACGCCGTCAGGGCCAGCGGCACGTCCAGCGACTGCTGCTCGCGCTTCTGGGCGGTGACGACGATCTCCTCGAGGAGGGTGGCGTTCTGGGCCTGGGCGGCGCTGGCCGCGCCCAGGGCGAACAGGCTCGCAGCGGCCAGCAGCCGCGCGGTGGAATTGGTCATGTCGATCCCATGTGATCCTGAAGAACACGAGAGTCGCGATGGGAGGATCGCGCTCACTTCAGCGCCCTGCCTGGGTTCGGCGACAAATCCATGAAGGTTGGCCAGCCCGTGCGCCGCCCACCGCACAAGACAGCGAATTGTGGCCAAGACGCCGCAATCTGGAGCGTGGGGCGCCGCTTGGCCCGGCGCGCTCCAGACCGCCGTTAGCCGAAGGTCTTTCGCAGGCGAACAAAGACAGCGCGGCCATATTCGAGGTCGCGCACATCAGTATAGGCCAGGCGGCCGTGGGACCTGGGGCCGATATAGACCTCGCGGATGCGCTGCACGTTCCGCGCGCCGAGGTTCTGCACCTCCACCCTAAGGATGATGTCCCGGCGCGGCTTGTACTCGGCGAACGCCACCACCCAGATCCCGGCCTTTCGGGTCTCGATCTCGCTCAGGCGGTAATAGCTCTCGCGATAGCCCCCGGTGGCGTCGATCCCCCAGTTGGCCTGCAGCCCCGGCAGGTCGTGGGTGAAGTGGGCCTCCCACTCCACCGGGCGCAGGCCGGAAATCTCGCGGCTCCCGCCCAGCACCGGATCATCCACCTCCGAGCGCCGCCAGGTCCCCTGCCCCTTCAACTGCCCGCCGCGCAGGCCCAGGCGGTCCAGCGGCAGGGTGAGATTGAGGACCGCCTCGTCCTTGGTCCCATCCCCCAGATTGCCCGGAGCGTCGGCCACCGCCACGCCGCCGGCAAACAACGGCGCCCGGTCGATCACGTCGGTCAGGGCGGCGCGGCGCACGGTCGCCACCAGGACGGCCCCGCCATCAAAGCGCTGCTCGAAGGTCGCCTCGCCCACCCAGGCCTGCTGCGGGCTGAGGTCGGGATTACCGGCCAGGACCGCGCCGGTGCTGACCGCCGAGGACGCGGCGACGAAATCGTCGAAGTTCAGCTGGCCCACCTCGCGCTCCAGGCGGAGCCGCACCTGCCGGCCGCCGCCCGGCGACCAGGCCGCCGCCAGCCGCGGCTTGGTGAAGTTCAGGGACTTCTCCAGCACCACGTCGCCTTCTGAGGAGATGGAGGAGGTCTCCTGGCGCAGGCCCGCCTCGACGCTCAGCCGCGGGTTGGCCCGCCAGGTGAGGGTTGCGAAGGCCTCGCCGCGGGTTTCCTCCACCTCGACATCGGCGGCCGGCAGCGGCACGACATTGCCGTTGAGGGTGAAGGCGGTCTGGCTCTCCAGCCGGTTCAGCGCGCCCTCCGCCCCCGCCTCGACGGTCAAGGCCGGGCTGATCGTATGGCGGAGGGTGAGGCGCCCGACAGTCTCGGTGACGGCCTTGTCCAGGTCGAAGTCCCGGCGCAGCCCCGGGGCCTCGAAGTCGGCCAGGGTCTCGACATCGTTCCACTGCTGGAAGGCGATGGCCTCCAGGGAGGTCTGCGCCCCGACCGGCCGGGCGAACCGCGCGCCCAGCTCGCGCTGCAGGCGCACATTGGTATAATACTCGTATTCCCGGCCCGCCGGGCTGATCCGGTCGGTGATCTCGCCGCTCGCAGGCGTGCGCATATAGGCGCCGTTGAGCCGTAGGCGTCCGCCCGCCAGGGGCGTCTCGAAGGCGCCGGTGGTCCAGGCGCGCAACCCTCCGGCGTCGGCGTCCACCAGCGAGGCGATCAGCACCTCGCCGCCAGGGCCGAAGCGGGTGCGTGGTCCGTCCCCCAAAGCGTCGTCCGGTCCCTTGCCATAGACCAGGGAGGCTTCGAACCGGCGCCCTCGCCACTCGGCCTGGCTCTCGGCCCGCAGGCTGGTCAGCACCCGGCCGTCATTGATGAAGTGGGCCGAGGTCATCACCGCGCCACGGACCCCGTCGGTGCGGTTGCGCACCACATTGGCGATGACCGAGCGGCCCTGCATGTCGATCCCCGGCGCGCCGCCGCGGATCAGCTCGATGCGCGCGACAGCCGCGGCGGGAATGCGCTTGAGCAGC
>NZ_JBALUY010000093.1:0-11342 GCF_036963605.1 Phenylobacterium sp.
CCTGCTGGTCCAGCCGTTCGCGGTCGAAAGCAAACTGCGTGATCTTGGCGTTCAGGGCCGTGACCAGGGGCTGGGTGATGTCCATCTGCGGATTGGCCAGCAGGAGCGCGTCGCGATTGACGAGCATGGCGCACTGGCGCTGCTGATAGACGTCGCGGATCAGCGGCTCCATCTCCTGGCCGACGCGGGCCAGGGCCTTCTGCTGGGTCACAGCCAATTCACGCTCGCGCTGGGCGGCCTTGCGCTGGAAGGAATTGACCCGAACCTGCAGGGCGGCGCGACGGGTTTCAAACGCGTCCTGGCCCAGGGTGGCGCGCTGGGTTTCGAGGGTCTGGGCCTCCGTGGTGATGGCCGTTTCCTCGGCCTTCAGCTCGGCTTCCACCTGGGTGGCGATCTGCTGCAGCCGTGTCTGGACATACTGGCCGACGGTGGAGGCGCCGATCGCGCCATCCACGGACATTACGCAGACCCCCGCGATGGCCGCGCCATGCGAGACCTGTGGCGCGGCAGCCTGTTGGGCCTGGGCGCCCGTCGAGAGCATAAGCGCGAGGGCCGCAGCGGCGGCGAAGCCGGCGGCAAGGGGTTTGGTGGTCATGAAATCAGAACCTCGTTGAGGTGGAGAAACGGAAGGTTTCCGTCTTGTCGTAATCTTCTTTGGCCAAAACTTGGCTGAAGTCGAAGCGGATGGGGCCCATGGGGGAGCGCCAGAAAATGCTGAGGCCCGCCGAGGCGCGCAGGGACATGTCGTCGACGATATTCGGATCGACGACGCCAGCCACCGTCAGCTTATCCTCATCGTCCAGCATGCCCAAGGTGCCGAAGTCGGAGAACAGGGCGGCCTTCACGCCGTATTGCTCCGGCAGGAAGGTCGGGACGGTGAGCTCCACATTGCCGATGGCGTAAGCCTTGCCGCCCAGGGCGTCGGACCGGCTGGCGTTCAGGTCCCGCGGGCCGATGCCGGCGGTCTCGAAGCCGCGGAAGCTGTTGCCGCCCTTATAGAAGCGGTCGTTGATCCGAACCGTATCGCCGCTCCACCCGTCCACATAACCAGCTGAGCCGGTGGCGCTGAGGATGAAGCTCGGCGAGAAGCCATAGTACCAGCCGCCCTCGACCTCGGTCTTCAGATAGTTCACGTCCCCGCCGACCCCGGCCAGATCCTGATTGAGGGCCGTATAGAAGCCGCGGGTCGGGTTGATCGGGTCGTTCCGCATGTCGAGACGCACGCCATAGCCGACCAGCGATGTCGTATAGGCGCCCCGCTGCTGGCAAAGCGAGATCGAGACGACCGGCGCGCTCGGATCGCAGTAGGAGGCGGGGATTTCCACCTCGTCCCGACGCAGGGTGTAGCGCAGGGAGGCCCGCGAATTCAGAGTCAGGGGGAAGCCCAGTCGGACGCCGCCGCCGATGGTGTTGGTACGGTAGGCCGAATAGTCGGTCAGGTCATAGCGGTAGGAATAGAGGTCGAGGCCCGCCCCGAGGTCGCGGCCCAGGAAGCGCGGCTCGGTGAACGAGAAGTCCACCTGCTGGCGCAGGGAGCCCACCGAAACCCGGGCGCGCACGTTCTGACCGCGCCCGCGGAAGTTCCGCTCGGTGACACCCAGGTCGAGGATCAGCTGGTCCACTGAGGAATAGCCGGCGCTGAAGGACAGCTCGCCGGTCGGCTGTTCCGTCACCTGGACCTGAAGATTGGTGCGGTCAGGCGCCGAGCCGGGCGTCTCCTCGATCGCCACGTCCTCGAAGAAGCCCAGCGCGCGGATCTGATTGCGCGAGCGGTCGACCAGGACCCGGTTATAGGCGTCGCCCTCGGCCAGGTTCATTTCGCGGCGGACCACATAGTCCAGGGTCCGCGTATTGCCGATGATGTCGATGCGATCGACATAGACCCGTGGCCCCTCATCGACGGCGAAGGTCACGTCCACCGTGCGGGTTTCGCGGTTGGGCGTATAGCGCGGCCGCACATCGACGAAGGCGAAACCGGCGGCCCCGGCCGCGAAGGTCAGCGTGTCGGTGGCCTGCTCGATGCGTTCGTCCTGGTAGATCTGGCCTTCCTGGATCGGCAGGATCTGGACCAGGGTCTCCTTGTTCAGCCGCTCCAGCTCGGTCTGCACCTCGACCTTGCCGAACCGGTATTCCGGTCCCTCGTCGATCGTATAGGTGATGACGAAGCCATTCTTGTCCGGCGCCAGTTCGGCCACCGCCGAGACGACGCGGAAATCATAGAAGCCGCGGTTGCGGTAGTGCTCGCGCAACTGCTCCTTGTCGTACTCCAGACGATCGGGATCGTAGTTGGCGTTGCTGCTGAACAGCTTGTACCAGGCGCTCTGTTCGGTCACGACGACGTCGCGGAGATCGTTGTCGGAGAATTCGACATTGCCCAGGAAGTTGGTGCGCAGAACACCGCTCTTGGCGCCCTCGTCGATCTCGAAGATCACATCCACCCGCTTCTGGGGAAGTTCGACGATCTTCGGCTCCACGTCCGCCGAGATCCGGCCCGAGCGGCGATAGAGTTCGACGATGCGTTGGACGTCCTGCTGCACCCGGGCGCGGGTGAAGATGCTGCGGGGCCGGAGGGTGACCTCGTCGCGCAGCTTGTCTTCCTTGAGGCCCTTGTTCCCTTCGAAGATCACCCGGTTGATGATCGGATTTTCGACCACCTCCACGACGATCTCGCCGGACACGGCGCTGATCCGCACGTCGGCGAACAGGTCAGTGCGATAGAGGGCCTTCAGCGCCAGGTCGAGCTGTTCGGCGTCCACCCGGTCGCCCGGCTGAATGGGCAGATAGGACAGAACCGTCGCCTGCTCGATCCGCTCATTGCCTTGGACGACGATGCGCTGCACCACCTGCGACTGGACCTGAGCCACCGCCGCCGTCGGGACGGTCAGGGCGGTCGAGGCCAGCAGCAGGGCGAAGCCGGAAGCGAACGCAGCGCCACGAGCGCGAGATCTTTGCATCTGATCAGCCGTAAAGGGAGGAAGGCGGGCCTAGGAAACCAGGCCGCCAAGAAATTTGAACACGCGCAGTTGCTGCAGATCGTTCCAGGTGGCGAACAACATCAAACCGAGCAGGAGCGCAAGGCCCACCCGGTATCCTGCCGCCTGAACCTTGGCCGCAAGAGGGCGGCGGGCCACAGCTTCATAGGCGTAGAAGACCAGGTGGCCCCCATCCAGGACCGGAACCGGCAGCAGGTTCATGAAACCGATGCCCACAGAAAGCACCGCCGTCAGTCCCAGGAGCGCTACGGCGCTGCCCAGCAGCATTGAGCCGACATCCGGCGCGCCCTGGGCGCCCGACTGCGCCACCTGCCCCGAGGCCTGGGCGATTCTCAAAGGACCGCCGAGCTGATCGGCGCTTTCGCGGCCCGTGACCACCCGGCCCAGATAGTAGACCGTCGTGCTCAACACCCGCCAGGTCCGCTCGGTCCCGGCGACGACCGCCTCAATGGGCCCGTAGCGTCGGACGGTACGATCACCGGCTCCCGCCGGGCTTGCGATACCGAGCACACCGATCTTCTGCTCGCCCCCCATGCGGTCTGACACCACGCGCCGTTCAGGCGTCGCCGTGAGGCGCACCATCTGGCCGCTGCGATCGACGACGAAGGTGGTCGGCGCCTGGGACCGGACGGCGATGATCTGCTGCAGGTCGAAGAAGTTGTCGATCTCCTGGCCATTGGCCTCCACGACCAAGTCGTCGACCATGAAGCCGGCGCGCTGGGCGGCGCTGCCCGCCTCCACTCCAGCCACGCGGGCCGGAAGGACGGTCTCGCCCACTGTCATCAGCAGGAAGGTGAAGAGGACGATGGCTAGGACGAAATTGGCGATCGGTCCGGCCGCGGTGATGAAGGCCCGCTGCCACACCGGCTTGAAGTGGAAGTAGCGGTCGGCCGCTCCCCTGCCCTGTTCGGTCTCGATCTTCTGCCGCAGGGCCTCCAGATTCTCGTGGTCGGGCACGCTGGCGGCGTTCTCGTCGCCGGAGAACTTGACGTAGCCCCCGAGCGGGATCCAGCCGACCCGCCATTCGACGCCCTGACGGTCGCGCCAGCCGAAGATCTTGCGGCCGAACCCAATGGAAAACTGGTCGATGGCCACGCGGCAGGCGCGGGCCGCCCAGTAGTGGCCAAGCTCGTGGATCGTGACGACCACAGTCAGGACCAGCAGGAACGGGATGATGTAGGTCAGTGCGGTCTGCAGGAAGCCAAACATCTGGTGGGGGCTGCTCCTAAGGGCCTAGCGTGCGCTGGAAAACGCAGCCGTGACGGCCGAGGCGATGCGCCGGGCCGCTGCATCCGTTTCCCGGGCCGTTTCAAGTGCGTCGCCGTTCGCCCCCCCGACCAGGTCCCCATCGCGCTCCATGCGCTCGAGGGTCTCCGACACGGTGGCGGCAATATCGAGAAAGCCGATCTTTCGGTCAAGGAAGGCGGCGACGGCCACCTCATTGGCCGCATTCAGCGCCCCGGGCGCGGCCCCGCCGGCGCTGAGCGCGGCCTTGGCCAGGCTGAGGGCCGGGAAGCGCGAAAGATCCGGCGCCTCAAAGGTCAGCGGTCCGGACGCCACCAGGTCGAGCTTGGGCGCCGGCCAGGGCAGACGGTCAGGCCAGGCGAAGGCGCAGGCGATCGGCGCGCGCATGTCCGGCGGCCCCAGCTGCGCCAGGGTCGAGCCATCGGCATATTCCACCATGGAATGGATGATCTGCTGGTGGTGGATCAAAACCTCAAGGCGCTCCGGCGGCATGGCGAACAGATAGGCGGCCTCGATGATTTCGAGCCCCTTGTTCATCATGGACGCGGAATCGACCGAAATCTTGGCGCCCATACTGAAATTTGGATGGGCGACGGCCTGTTCAGGGGTGGCGTGGGCCATCTGGGCCTTGGTCCAGGTGCGGAAGGGCCCGCCGGACGAGGTCAGGATCACCCGCGACACCTGGGCCGTGGCCCGGGAATCGAACACCTGGAAGATGGCCGAGTGCTCCGAATCCACCGGGATCACCACGCCGCCCGCCAGCCTGGCGGTGCGCAGCAGGCCAGGCCCGCCGCAGACCAGGCTCTCCTTGTTGGCCAGGGCGACAATGGCGCCCGACCTGGCCGCCGCCAGGGTCGGGGCGAGGCCTGCGAACCCGACGATGGCCGACATCACCCACTGGGCGTCGCCCGCCGCCAGATCGGCGATGGCGCCGGCGCCGGCCGCGGCTTCGATCCCCGAGCCCTTCAGCCGGTCGCGCAGTTCCGGGAGCCCCTGCTCGTCCTCGATGACCGCCAGCGCCGGGCGCCACTTCAAGGCCTGTTCAGCCAGGCGGCCCACATTGCGCCCCCCGGTTAGACCGACCACCTCAACCTCGACCTCGGCTTGTTCGAAAAGGTCCAGGGTCGACATGCCCACGGAGCCCGTGGCGCCGAGGATGGTCACCTTGCGAGGCAGGCCGGCAGGGGCGTTCATGTGAAAAACTCCGCAAGACGGGCCAGGGCCACCACCAGGACAGCAAACATCAAGCCGTCCACCCGGTCGAGGAGGCCGCCATGGCCGGGAATGAGGTCGCCAGAGTCCTTCACGCCGAAACGCCGCTTGAGCATGGACTCCCACAGATCGCCCCCCATGGTGGCCAGGCCGCCGGTAAGGCCGATCACCGCCCCGGTCGCCGGTCCCATGGTCTCTCCGAACAGGGTGGAGCAGAGGGCGCCGGCGCAGGTGGCCGCAGCCAGGCCGCCGATGAATCCGGACCAGGTCTTGTTGGGGGAAAACCGCGGCCACAACTTTGGCCCCTTCAGCACGCTGCCCACCAGGAAGGCGGCGATATCGGCCGCCCAGGTGACCGCGAACAGCACCAGCACCCAGAGAGCGCCGTCGGGCGTGCCCCGGAGCCAGACCAGGGCGAGGCAGGGGACGCCGATATAGACGACGCCAAAGGCGGCGTCTGCCGGTCGCTCGGCCACCCGCCGGGCGACGAAGGCGGCCACCGCCGCCCCCAGGGCCATGGCCGCCCAGGCCAGGGGCACGTAGCGCAGATAGATCAGAAAGACCCCAGCGAGCACGCCCACCAGGACCGTGCTGAGCACACGGATCGGGGCCTTGGGCGCCGTCATCCCCGCCCACTCGATGGCCAGCAGCGCCACGCCGACCGAAATCAGCAGGAGGAAGGGCCAGGCCCCGAACCACACCGCCGCCACCGTCGCCGGCACCAGCACAAGGGCTGAAGCGGCGCGGATCGCGAGATTGGACCAGTCGAACTGTTTAGCCGGCGGCAAGGGCGTCATCGGCCACGGCGCCGCCATAGCGCCGGTCGCGGGTGCGATACTCGGCGATGGCGGCCTTGAGGTGCTCCGGCCCGTAGTCGGGCCACAGCACGTCCTGGAAGACGAGCTCGGAATAGGCCGCCTCCCACAGCAGGAAGTTGGACAGCCGCTGCTCGCCGGACGGCCGCACGATCAGATCCGGCGGCGGGGCGGCCGAGGTGGAGAGGTAGGCGGCGAACCGCGCCTCGGTCAGATCCGCCGGCGCGATCCGGCCGGCCGCCACATCCTCGGCGAAGCGCCGGGCGCCGTCGGTCAGGTCGGCCTGGCCGCCGTAGTTGAAGGCCACCTGCAGGAAGAAGCTGTCATTGTCGGCCGTGCGCCGCTCAGCCTCCTCGATGATCTCGATCAGGTCGGCGTTCAGCCCCTGGCGGCGACCGATCACGCGGACCCGGACACCTTCCCGCTCCAGCCGCCCGAGATCGCTTTCGAAATAGCGGCGCGGCAGGGCCATCAGCTCAGCCACCTCGGTGGCCGGCCGGCTCCAGTTTTCCGTGGAGAAGCCGAAAACCGTCAGGTGGCGGATATTGAGCTCTGGCGCGGCGGCCACCGTCCGCTTCAGGGCCTCCACGCCAGCCCGGTGGCCCAGGCTGCGCGGCAGGCCCCGGCGCTTGGCCCAGCGGCCGTTGCCGTCCATGACCAGGGCCACATGCAGTCCTTCGCCCGCCGAAGGTTCGGCGGCCGGCGCGGCGGCGTTCGGCTCGGGGCTGCGGGCCATGGGGTTCCTCGTGCGTCCTTTGCCGACAGACCGACGATCAGACCTGCATGATCTCTTGTTCTTTGACTTTCAAGGCTTCGTCCACCCGCTTCACCGCCTCATCGGTGAACTTCTGGACCTCGCCCTCCATGCGTTTCTGCTCATCCTGGCTGATGACGCCGTCCTTTTCCGCGCGCTTCAGGTCGTCATTGGCGTCGCGACGGATGTTGCGCACGGCCACCTTCTGCTGTTCGGCATATTTGCCGGCGACCTTCACCAGATCCTTGCGGCGCTCTTCGGTCAGCGGCGGAATCGGGATGCGCAGGGTCTGGCCATCGACCACAGGATTGAGCCCGAGGCCGGAATTGCGGATCGCCTTCTCCACCGAGACGGCGACGCCCTTGTCCCAGACGTTGACGGTCAGCATCCGCGGTTCCGGCACGCTGACGGCGGCCACCTGGCTGATTGGCACGGTGGAGCCATAGGCGTCGACCATAACCTGGTCGAGGAGCCCGGCGGAGGCCCGACCCGTGCGCAGGGAGGCGAACTCTTCCTTCAGCGCGATGACGGCCTTGTCCATGCGATCTTTGTAACTCGCAAGAACCGGCTTCTCTGCGGCGGCCATGGGGGTCCTCCAATCGTGGTCTGAACGTGGGGCGCGCGAGGGTCAGGCGATCGTCGTAAAGACGCCCTGCCCCTTCAGCACCTTTAGGAAATTGCCCCGCTCGCGGATCGAAAACACCACGATCGGGATCTGGTTGTCGCGCATCAGGGCGATGGCCGAAGCGTCCATGACCCGCAGGTCCTGGGCCAGCACATCGTGATAGCTGAGCGTTTCGTAGCGGACGGCGTCCGGCGCCTTCTTGGGGTCGGCCGTATAGACCCCATCGACGCTGGTGCCCTTGAACAGGGCCTCGCAGCCCATTTCGGCCGAGCGCAGCGCGGCCGGGGTGTCCGTGGTGAAGAACGGCGCGCCGAGGCCGGCGGCGAAGATCACCACCCGGCCCTTCTCCAGGTGCCGCATGGCGCGACGGCGGATGTAGGGCTCGCAGACGGCGTCCATGGGGATGGCCGACTGGACGCGGGTGAAGACCCCGACCTTTTCCAGGGCGCCCTGCAGGGCCAGGGCGTTCATCACCGTGGCCAGCATGCCCATATAGTCGGCGCTGGAGCGCTCCATCCCCTTGCCCGCCAGGGAGACGCCGCGGAAAATGTTGCCGCCGCCGATCACCAGGCAGAGTTCGACCCCGTGGCTGACGACCTCGGCGATATCCTCCGCCACGGCCTCGAGGGTGTTGGGGTCGATGCCGAAGCCCTGCTCTCCCATCAGGACCTCGCCCGACACCTTGAGCAGGATCCGCTTGTAACGAAGGGTGGGAAGGGTCTCTGGCATCGGCGCGGCTTTCCGAATCTGACTCAGGCAAGATAACGCAAGGGCGCGGCGCGCGTCGAACGCGCCCGCGCCCCCCACGTCGTGGTTGCGTGAGGTTCTACGCCTGACCGCTCAGTTGGGCCACCTCCGCGGCGAAGTCGTCGACCTTCTTCTCGACGCCCTCACCCAGACCGAAGCGCACAAAGCCCTTCATGGTCACGGGCGCGCCCGTTTCCTTGGCAAGCTCTGCGATCAGCTGCTCGATGGTCTGGTCGGGGTTCATGACAAAGGCCTGCTTCAGCAGGACGACTTCTTCGTAGAACTTCCGAATGCGGCCCTCGACCATCTTCTCGACCACGCCGGCGGGCTTGCCCGAGGCGAGCGCCTGCTCGGTGAAGATCGCCTTTTCGCGCTCGACGGCCTCGGGATCGAGGTCGTCGGTGGACAGCGACAGCGGGTTGGTGGCCGCCACGTGCATGGCGATCTTGCGACCCACCTCTTGCAGCTTGGCCTGATCGCCGGCGCCTTCCAGGGCCACCAGCACGCCGATGCGGCCGAGATCCGGGGCGGCGGCGGCGTGGACGTAGCTCGCCACGGCGCCGGCCGGCACGCTCATGCGGGCGGCGCGACGCAGCATCATGTTCTCGCCGATGGTCGCGATCAGGTTGGTGATCACGTCGGAGACCACCTCGCCCTTGGCCGTCTTGGCCGCGGAGATCGCCTCGACGCCTTCGACGTCCAGGGCCACCTGGGCGACGTCCTTGGCCGCGCCCTGGAACAGCTCGTTGCGGGCGACGAAATCGGTCTCGGCGTTCAGCTCGACCAGCACGCCGGTCATGCCGGCGCCGTCCTTGCGCACGGCCGCGGCCACGAGGCCCTCGGCAGCGGCGCGGTCGGACTTCTTGGCGGCCTTGGACAGGCCCTTGGTGCGCAGCCAGTCCATGGCCGCATCGACGTCGCCGCCGTTTTCCTGCAAGGCCTTCTTGCAGTCCATCATGCCTGCGCCGGACTTCTCGCGCAGTTCCTTGACCAGCGCAGCGGTGATTTCCGCCATGGGTCGGCTCCTTCGGTTAGAATCAACGGCTGGGCCACATATGGAGCCCAGCCGTCACAGTTTGATATCGCAACGTCCGCGCCCCGGTGACCGGAGCGTGGCGGATCACGATTGAGCGGCGGTCTCGCCTTCGGCCGGAGCAGCGGCGTCAGCCGGCGCAGCCGGGGCTTCGGCGGCGGCCGTCTGGGCCAGGACCGGCTCCATCGGCGTTTCCGAGGCGCCGAGGTCCACGCCCGAAGCGACCTGGCCGGCGGTGAGGCCGTCGAGGATGGCGTCGGCCATCAGGTCGCAATAGAGCTGCAGCGCGCGGGCGGCGTCGTCATTGCCCGGGATCGGATAGGTGATGCCGGCCGGATCGCAGTTGGTGTCCAGGATCGAGATCACCGGAATATTGAGCTTTCGGGCTTCCTGGATGGCGATCGCTTCCTTGTTGGTGTCGATCACGAACATCAGGTCGGGGATGCCGCCCATGTCCTTGATGCCGCCCAAGGACAGTTCGAGCTTGTCGCGCTCACGGGTGAGCTGCAGCAGCTCCTTCTTGCCGCGGCCGACGCCTTCGCCTTCCAGCAGGCCTTCCAGCTCGCGCAGGCGAGCGATCGAGCCCGACACGGTGCGCCAATTGGTGAGCGTGCCGCCCAGCCAGCGGTGGTTCACATAGTATTGGGCGCAGCGCTTGGCCGCCGTCGCCACAGGATCGGACGCCTGGCGCTTGGTGCCCACGAACAGAATGCGACCGCCGCCGGCGGCCACGTCGCGGGCCTTGACCAGGGCCTGGTGCAGCAGAGGAATGGTCTGCGACAGGTCGATGATGTGGATGTTCGAGCGAGCGCCGAAGATGTAGCGCTCCATCTTCGGGTTCCAGCGGTGGGTCTGGTGACCGAAGTGGGCGCCAGCTTCCAAAAGCTGACGCATGGTGAAGTCGGGCAGCGCCATTGAATGGCTCCTTTTTCCGGTATGCCTCCGCAAGCCAAAACCCCTTTTGGGAGCCCGGAACGGAAACCTCTGGGATGTCTCCCCGTCGGTCGCCGAACGCCTGCGTGTGTGATGGGCCGCGAGATAGGCTCAGACGCCGGAAAAAGCAAGCCTGATGCGCAGCTTGGCCAAATCTCTTCGAGCAGGCGGGTTCAGATGTCCTCCACATAGAGGACGCCTGGCGAGGTCTTCAGGGCGCCGCGGACTGAGCCGTCCAGGGTGAAGCGGCCAGGCAGCTTCAGCTCCACCTCGCGGCCGCCCTCCACCGGCGCCGTCAGGATGATCTCCCCGCCCCGGCTGTTGGCCGCGCTTTCCAGCCGGCGCTTCAGGGCGTCGATCTCGGCGCTGCGGGGCGCCAGGTGGACCCGCAGGCCGGCGACGGCGTTCTCGATCGCCTTTTCCACCGGCTCGGCGTCATCGCCAAAGAACCGCACCTCCCCGTCCCTGGCCTTGGCCCGGACCTTGATGGAGACCGCGCGGCCCGGCTCAAGCACATCGCGGCAGCGGCGCAGGGATTCAGGGGGGAACAGCACCTCGTACTCACCCGTAGGATCGGACAGGGTGACGAAGGCGAACTTCTCGCCGCTGGACTGGGAGGCCCGCTCCTGCTTGCGCCGCACAACCCCGGCCATGCGGAACACCTCGGCGCCGGCCTCGGCCCGGACGATGACGTCGGTCAGCAGCTCGGTGCGTCGCCGCCGCAGGGCCGGCACCATGTCTTCCAACGGGTGGCCGGAGAGATAGAAGCCGACAGCCGACAACTCCTCGTCCAGGCGCTCGACCGGCGTCCACATGTCGGCCCGCGGCATGCGCGGGCGGCCCACGCCGGCCTGATCGCCGCCAAACAGACTGGCCTGGGCCGAGGCGCGGTCGGCGGCAACCGAACAGCCGGTAGACGACAGACGACAGACGACAGACGACGAGGAGACAGGGTTGGGCCGTTCGCGAGCGCAACGTTATTCGC
>NZ_JBALUY010000094.1:0-11144 GCF_036963605.1 Phenylobacterium sp.
GCCCTCCGAGGCGCCCTCGATCAGGCCGGGAATGTCGGCGATGACGAAACGCTCATTGGTCGACAGGTCCACTACCCCGAGATTGGGGGCCAGCGTGGTGAAGGGATAGTCGGCGATCTTCGGCTTGGCCGCCGAGACCGCCGCCAGGAAGGTGGACTTGCCGGCGTTGGGCAGGCCGACGAGACCCACATCGGCGATCAGCTTCAGCCGCAGCCAGATCCAGCGCTCCTCGCCGTCCTGGCCGGGATTGGCGTGGCGCGGCGCCTGGTTGATCGGCCCCTTGAATCGGTCATTACCCCAGCCGCCATTGCCGCCCTTGAGCAGCAGCAGGCGTTGGCCGGCATGGTCCATGTCGGCGATCAGGGTTTCCTTGTCCTCGTCCAGCACCTGGGTGCCCACGGGAACCTTGAGCACCACATCGGCGCCGGCGTGGCCATGGCGATTGCGGCCCATGCCATGCTCGCCGGTCTCGGCCTTGAAATGCTGCTGGTAGCGATAGTCGATCAGGGTGTTGAGGCCGTCCACGGCCTCGATCCAGACATCACCGCCCCGGCCCCCGTCGCCGCCGTCCGGGCCGCCGTACTCGATGTACTTCTCACGCCGGAACGAGACCGCCCCGCCGCCGCCGTTGCCCGAGCGGATATAGATCTTGCACTGGTCGAGAAATTTCATCGGCGTTCCAGGTGGCCCGTTCCGCCGGCGATGGCCAGCGGAACGGGTCCGATATCATAGAGGGCGATGGCCTAGGCGAGCCAGACCATCATGCGGGTGGGCGCGGCTTCGCCGCGCGCCAGGGAGTGACGAGGGACGACCTCGCCGGTGTAGAGGAAGCCGGTCTTGCAGAGCACCTGGCCCGAGGCCGGGTTGTCGGCGAAGTGACCGGCCACCAGGTAGCGTCGCCGCCAGCCTTCGCCGGCCCAGACCAGGGCCGCGCCGGCGGCCTCGGTGGCCAGGCCCTGGCCCCAATAGGGTCGACCCAGCCAGTAGCCCAGCTCGACCCGGCCCTCATCATCGGGATGAAAGCCGAGCATGCCCACTAGGCCCGCCTCGCCATGCTCCAGGGCGAAGATGTGCTCCCGGGCCATGTCGCGGCTTTCGCAGGCTTGAAGGAAGGCCTCGGCGTCGGACAGGCCATAGGGATGGGGCATCCGCGTGGTCATCCGGGCGACGCCGGGGTCGTTGGCCAGGTCGGCGATGCGCGGCGCGTCCTCGGGCCTGGGCGCGCGCAGCCGCAGCCGGGCGGTTGAAATGACGGGCGGTCCGTCGGGAATGCTCATCTGATCCTCCCGGCCCCTCTTTGGAGGCCCTCGGAAAACGAAAACGGGGAGTCCGGCGGCCGGACTCCCCATCTGGAGTTTTCCTGTCCGGTTCGCCTCGAGTCTGTGAGAGGCGGAACCGGTCAAAGGAGGTTCCGCCTATTCGGCGTTCGCACCCTCGGCCTGGACCACCGTCACATAGGTGCGGTCGTCGCGCTTGGTGATGAACTTCACCGCGCCGGTATCAAGGGCGAAGAGCGTATGGTCGCGCCCCATGCCCACGCCTGCGCCCGGGTAATACTTGGTGCCGCGCTGGCGCACGATGATGTTGCCGGCGAGCACAGCTTCGCCGCCGAACTTCTTCACGCCGAGACGACGGCCAGCCGAGTCGCGACCGTTACGCGATGAACCGCCAGATTTCTTGTGAGCCATGGTGCTCTCCTAAACCGTGGAACGCCTATTCGGCGTCCGATTCCTTCTTGGCGGCGGCCTTCTTCGGCGCAGCCTTTGTTTCGCCGGCTTCAGCCTTGGGGGCCGCGGCCTTCTTCGGGGCGGCCTTGGGCTTGGCTTCCGCCTTGGGAGCGTCGGCCTCGGCTTCCACCGGAGCGGCGTCGGCCTTCTTCGGCGCAGCCTTGGCGGGCTTGTCTTCGACCTCGACACGAGGCTCGAGGCCACGGGCGCGGGCGTTGAGGACCGCCTTGGTGGTCAGGTCGACTTCACCGTCCCACTTGTCGGTCTTGCCGACGCCGGCGATCGAGGTCACGCGCAGCACGCTTTCGAGCTGGCGATGGCCGCGGGTCCGGCGATAGCCCTGACGGCGGATCTTCTTGAAGATCTTCACCTTCTCACCCTTGCGGGTTTCGATCAGGGTGGCCGAAACGCTGGCGCCGTCCACGATGGGCGCGCCCAAGGTCACGGTGTCGCCGTCGCCCAGCATCAGGACGTCGCCGAACGCGACATCAGCGCCCGGTTCGCCATCCAGCTTTTCAACCACAAGCAGATCGCCAGGTTGGACCCGGTACTGTTTGCCGCCGGTCTTGATCACCGCGTACATGGTTCGCGCCTTGGACTATATGCAAAAAGGATTACGCCCGCGATAGCCTGCGGGCGAGAGCCGCGGACTTATACAGACGCAGACTTGCGAGTCAACGCGGCGACCGGGGATTCTGCCGCCTCGTCCCGGGGGGCTTCGCGAACCTCGACCGTCAGGTGGCTGAGGCCCGTTAGCCCGGTGAGCTGGTTGCGGAAGGTATGGGCCGAGCGGCCCTGCGGATCGGCCACCACGGCGATGGCGGCATGGTGGCCGGGCCCCAGACGCCAGAGATGCAGGTCGATCACCCGGGCCTCCAGGGCCTCGAGCCGGGCGCGCACCTCGGCGGTCAACCGCGGGTCCGGGGTCATGTCGAGCAGGACCGCGCCGGCGCGACGGCCGAGGCCCCAGGCGAAGCGGGCCACCAGCAGGGCGCCCAGCAGGCCAGCCAGGGGATCGGCCCAGGTCCAGCCCAGATGCTCGCCGGCCAGCAGGCCGCCGATGGCCAGGGCCGACACGATCACATCGGCGGCCAGGTGCAGGTGGGCGGCGCGGAGATTGACGTCGTCATCGTCCCCGGGCGCCGGCCGGGCGTTCACCGGCCGCAACAGCCACATGCAGACGAAATTCACCGCGAGCACCATGACGGCGAGCTGCGTCGCCTCATGATAGTGGGTCGCCCCGCCGCCGCCGAAACGGGTCAGGCTTTCGCCGGCCAGCAGCAGGGCGGTGACGCCGAGGGCCACGGCGTTGGCGAAGGCCGCCAGATAGCCGATTTTGCCCGCGCCGAAACTGAACCTGCGGTCGGCGGCGTAACGCCGGGCCAGCAGATAGGCGAGGCCGGCCACGCCGAGGGCGGCCACATGGGCGGCCATATGGACGCCGCCGGCCACCAGGGCCATGGAGTTGAAGGCGAGGCCGCCGACCAATTGGCCGATCAGGGTGAGGGCGCAGATGGCCGCCGCCGCCCAGACCCGGCGCTCGTTGCGCGCATGGTCGGCGCCCAGATAGACCCGGTCGGCGCGGAAGCCGTCCAAGGGGCTGGCGCCCGACGCGCGCGCGCCGGGGACCTGGGCAGACCTTATATTGTCGTCCTGAGACATGGGCGGCCCTTCGTGGCGGCGCCCGGGGCGGGCGGAGAAGTGTTATTCTATAACATGTAGGGGCCGGTCAAGGGCGATCATGGATGACATCGCCTCGCTTGGCCTGTTCCCTCGGGCGTTTGCAGTGACTAAATGGCGACCATGACCGACAAGACCCCCGTCACCGTCCTCACCGGCTATCTCGGCGCCGGCAAGACCACCCTGCTCAACCGAATCCTCAGTGAGGACCATGGCAAGCGCTACGCTGTCATCGTCAACGAGTTCGGCGAGGTGGGCATCGACAACGAGCTGATCGTCGGCGCGGACGAAGAAGTCTTCGAGATGAACAACGGCTGTGTCTGCTGCACCGTGCGCGGCGACCTGATCCGGGTGCTCTCGGGCCTCATGAAACGCAAGGGCAAGTTCGACGCGATCATCGTCGAGACCACGGGCCTGGCCGATCCGGGGCCGGTGGCCCAGACCTTCTTCGTGGACGACGATGTGCGGGCCAAGGCTCAGCTGGACTCGGTGACCACGGTGGTGGACGCCAAGCACCTGCCCCTGCGCCTGGCCGATAGCCACGAGGCGGTTGAGCAGATCGCCTTCGCCGACCAGATCATCCTCAACAAGACCGATCTCGTCTCGGAAGCCGAACTGGTCGCGGTCGAGGCGCAGATCCGGCGGATCAATCCGCTCGCGCCGATCCACCGGGCGCAGCGGTCCGATGTGCCGCTGGAGGCGGTGCTGGGCCGGGGCGGCTTTGACCTGGAGCGGATCACCGGCCTGGACCCCGAGTTCCTAAATCCCGGCCATGGCGAGCCTGGCCATGTGCATGATGAGTCCTGCGACCATGATCATGATCACCATCATGGCCATGACGACCACGCCCACCACGATCACGCCGCCCACGACCATGTGGCAGAGGCCGGCATTCGGGGCGTTTCGTTGACCCTGGACCGTCCCCTGAACGGAACCCGGGTCACCAACTGGCTGAACGAACTGCTGCAGGAACAGGGTCCCGACATCCTGCGGGCCAAGGGCATCCTGGACGTGTCCGGCGAGGACCGTCGCCTGGTCTTCCAGGCCGTCCACATGATCCTGGAGGGCGACTTCCAGCGGGACTGGCGGGCCGACGAGCCGCGGTTCAGCCGCATGGTCTTCATCGGCAGAAACCTGGACGAAGCCAAGCTCAAGTCCGGCTTCGAGGCCTGCGCAGCCTGATCGTCGCAACGCCATTGCAGACATGAAAACGCCCGCCGGTGATCCGGCGGGCGTTCGCATATCGATAGGTTCGTCAGCGGCGATCAAGCCGCTGGAGATCAGCCCAGTTCTTCGTTGATCAGCGCGACCAGGAAATAGCCGTCCGTCTGCAGCTGGTTCATCACCGACATGAACTCACCGTAGCGCACGGTGCGATCGGCGCGGACATAGACGCGCTCCTCGGTGGGGACTGGCACGTCCAGTTCCGAGGCCAGATCGGCGGCCAGGGTTTCCAGGGTGGTCGGACGCTCGCCGATGAACAGGGCGCCGCCTTCCTGCACGTTGATCAGGGTGGGCTCTTCCACCACGGTGCCGGGCGGCGGCGGGATGGCGGGCGGCAGGTCGAGCTTGATCGACACCGTCGCGGCCGGAATGGCCACCATGAAGATGATCAGGAGCACCAGCATCACGTCCACGAAGGGCGTGACGTTGATGTCGCTGTTCTGGCCGAGGTCGAACTTGGCACCGCCCCCGCCACTCAGCTTCGCCGCCATATGCAATTCCTTCCCATAGGGCCGCGTAGGCCCGCGACCGTCCGTTTCGCCTCGACCATTCGCCTGTCGAAAGCCGATTGTAAAGTCTCTAGGAGTCGGGAAACCCATGCCAAAGGTGCGATTGGGGCGGCGGGCGCCGCAACAGGCGTCGTATCGCGCCTGAAATCCTTGCAGCGCCCTCTGGGCAAGACCCGTGTTCGCCGTCTATTCCAGCCCCATGTCCTACGCTTTCGACGCCTATGTCACCGCAGCCCTGTTCACCAAGTCCGGCCAGGGGGTCTTCGCCCTGGGGGACGGCAGCATCCGATTCGACACCGGCGAGGTGGTCGAGGCCCATGACGGGGTGGTGCTGTCGGCCTGCCTTCACCCGTCCGGCGAGGGCGTCCTCACCGGCGGCGACGACGGCCGCGTCGTGTGGTCGCGGTTCTCGGGGGCCGAGGAAATCGCGTCGGTCCCCGGCCGCTGGATCGACGCGGTGGCCGCCAGCGCCGAGTCCGGCCTGATCGCCTTTTCAGCCGGCAAGACGGTGCATGTCCGCGACGTCGCCGCGCCGGATTTCGTCCGCGCCTTCGAGCACGAGAAATCGGTGGCGGGCTTGGCCTTCGATCCCAAGGGCCGGCGCCTGGCGGTGGCCACCTATGGGGGCGCCTGGCTGTGGTTCGCCCGCATCGCCGAACAGAAGCCCATGGTCCTGGCCTGGGCCGGCAGCCATATCGCGCTGGCCTGGAGCCCGGACGGCAAGTTCCTGATGTCGTCCATGCAGGAAAACCAGCTCCATGGCTGGCGGGTGGCCGACGAGAAGAACATGCGCATGGGCGGCTATCCGGCCAAGGTGAAGAGCCTGGTCTTCATGTCGAAGGGCCAGATGCTGGCCACGTCCGGGGCGCAAGGGGTGGTGATCTGGCCTTTCGGCGGCTCGGCCGGTCCCATGGGCAAGCAGGCCGCCGAGGTCGGCTTCGACGCCTCCACGCTGGTGGCTCGGGTCGCAGCCCAGCCCGGCGGCCAGCGTGTCGCCGCAGGCCTGGAGGACGGCCGTGTGTGGATCTGCGACCTCAACGGCCAGAAGGTCGAGATGCTGAAGGCCGAAAAGGGATCGCCGATCACGGCCTTGGCTATCTCATCGGACGGCCAGCGCGTGGCCTGGGGCGACGAGGACGGCGCGGCCGGCATAGCCGAAGCGCCGTAGGCGCGCGCTGCGCGCTGGCGCTAGGCCTCGTCGAAGCCGTGCATCTCGCCCCAGACCTCGAACGGATCGCGGCGGGTGCGCAGGGTGTTGATGGCCGCCTCGGGGTCGCGATAGCCCAGCGCCATGCCGGAGAAGATCATGTGATCCTCCGGCAGGTTCAGGACCTCGGCCAGGGTCTGGGGATAGCGGGCCCAGTATTCCTGGGCGCAGGTGTCCAGGCCCCGCTCCACCGCCAGCAACATGATGGTCTGCATCAGCATGCCCACGTCCGACCATTGCGGCGGCCCGACCTTGCGGTCGAGGCTGAAGAACAGGCCTACCGGCGCCCCGAACAGCTCGCCGTTCTTGGCCAGCTGGGCCAGGCGGGCGGGCTTGTCCTCCCGGGGAATGCCGATCGTTGCATAGAGGTCTTCGCCGCACTGGAAGCGGCGGGTGCGCAGGGGCTCCCACAGGTTGGGGGGATAGACGTCATATTCCGGCGTCTCGCCGAACGGGTTTTCGCGGACTCGGGCCTTCAACGTCTCCAGGGGCGCGCCGGCCAGGGCGTGAACCCGCCAGGGCTGGAGATTGCCGCCTGACGGCGCGCGGGCGGCGGCCTCCAGGATCTCCCGCATCAGGGCGCCGGGGACGGGTTCGGGACGGAAGGCGCGGACGGAAATCCGCTGGGCCACAGCCTGGCTGACATTCATGGCCGGTCTCCTGCACGCAATGGACGCTTGCCGCGCCGTCTTCCCATCGTTAGCAGCCCTGCCTAGGGTCAAGGCAAGGATGGCTGAACTTGAGCGAGACCGACACGAACGCCCCGCCTGAGTCAGAGGCCCCTGCCGAGTCTGCGGTCCCCCGCCGTGGCCGGTTTGGCAGGATCGTGCGCGGCCTGCTGGTCCTGGCCCTGATGATCGGGTTTGTGGGGCCTGTGCTGACGGTGGCCGTCTACCGCTTCGTGCCGCCGCCGATCACCCTCCTGATGGTCCAGCGCCTGTTCGAGGGCCAGGGGTTCAGCCGCAGCTGGCGGAGCCTCGACGACATCTCGCCCCATCTGGTGCGCTCGGTGATCGCGGCCGAGGACGCCAATTTCTGCAGCCACCGCGGCTTCGATCTGGAGGCGATTCGTAAGGCGCTGGCGCACAACGAATCCTCCGATCGCGTGCGGGGCGGCTCCACCATCAGCCAGCAGACGGCCAAGAATGTCTTCCTGTGGCCCGACCGCTCCTATGTGCGCAAAGGGCTTGAGGCCTATTTCACCGTCCTGATCGAGGTGATGTGGGGCAAGCCGCGGATCATGGAGGTCTATCTGAACTCCATCGAATTCGGGCCGGGCGTCTATGGCGCCCAGGCCGCGGCGCGGAAGAACTTCGGGGTCGACGCCAAGGACCTCAGCCGCACCCAGGCCGCACGCCTGGCTGCGGTCCTGCCCAGTCCGTTGCGCTACAAGGCCGACACGCCCGGCCCCTATGTCCGCCGCCGCACGGGCCGCATCCAGGCCGCCGCCGGGACCGTCCGGCGGGACAATCTGGACGCCTGCGTCCTGGGTTGACGAAACAAGGTCAGGCCCCCAGACCTGTGGATTGATAAAACAATCTGCCCTTCAGGAGGCTTCTATGCGCGTTGGTGTGCCCCGCGAGATCAAGCCCAACGAGCATCGGGTGGGCCTGCCGCCGACGGCCGTGCGGGAATATGTGGCGCACGGCCATGAGGTGATCGTCGAGACCGCGGCCGGCGAGGGCGCCGGCTATGCCGATCAGGACTATGAGCGGGCCGGGGCGACCATCGCGCCGGACGCCGCGACGGTGTTTTCGCAAGCCCGGCTGATCGTAAAGGTCAAGGAGCCGCAGGCGGTCGAGTGGGTCAGGCTCACCCCCGACCACATCCTCTTCACCTATCTTCATCTGGCGCCGGACCCCGCCCAGACCGAAGGCCTGCTGGCCTCGGGCTGCGCGGCCATCGCCTATGAGACCGTGACCGACCGCGCCGGCGGCCTGCCGCTGCTGGCGCCCATGTCGGAGGTGGCCGGTCGGATCGCCGTCTTCTCGGCCGGCGAGACGCTGCTCAAGCACAATGGCGGCATGGGACTCTTGCTATCGGGCGTACCCGGGGTGAGGCCGGCGCGGATCTGCGTCCTGGGCGGCGGCGTGGTGGGCATGAACGCCGCCCGCATGGCCGCAGGGCTCGGCGCCGAGGTGGTGGTGCTGGAGCGCTCCATCCCCCGGATGCGGGAGCTGGACGACATGTTCCTCGGCCGCGTTCTCACCCGCTATTCCACCCTGGACGCGGTGGAGGAGGAGGTGCTGCGCGCCGATGTGGTGATCGGCGCTGTGCTGACCGCAGGGGCCGCGGCGCCCAAGCTGGTCCGCCGCGAGCATCTGGCGCGGATGAAGCCCGGCTCGGTGCTGGTGGACGTCTCCATCGACCAGGGGGGCTGTTTCGAGACCTCCCGGCCCACCACCCATGCCGATCCGACCTATGTGGTCGATGGCGTGGTTCACTACTGCGTGGCCAATATGCCCGGCGCCGCGCCGCGGACGTCTTCAGAGGCGCTGGTGCACGCGACCCTGCCGTTCGGCCTGGCCCTGGCTGATCGCGGACTGGATGCGCTGAGAGACGACCCGCACCTGGCGCGGGGGCTGAACGTGCTGAAGGGCGAGCTGACCCATCCGGCGGTGGCCCAGGCCCTGGGCCGGACGTCGGTCGATCCCTACGGGGTCTGGTCCCGCTAAGCCGCGGCCCACTGGCTGGGGTCGAGCGCCACCGGGTCGTCGATGGCCATGTCATCCCAATCCAGGTCCGGCGGCGGGCTCGACGCGGCGGCGATCACCGCTGACAGTTCTGCGGCCGAGGTGACGCCCACCAGGACGGTGGTGGCTTCTGGCCGCGACAGGGCGAAGCCCAGGGCCGCCTGCAGCGGATCGCTGCGGCCTTCGGCGATCAGCCGGCGGGCGCGCGAGATGCGGCTGGCGGCGGCCTTCAGATGGTTAGGCGCCCGATCCGGCGGCAGAAAGATCAAGCCGTTCAGGAAGATCGAACGCAGTTGAACCTCGATGCCCATGCCGGCCAGGGTGGCCAGGGTGCCATCGATCAGCAGGCGCTGGTCCAGCAGGCTGGCCGGCGCCTGGATGACGTCGGGACGGAAGCGGCGGGCCAGGCCCACCGGATCGTCGGAGGCGAACACCGCCACCCCGATCCGACGGCAGACGCCGGCGTCGCGCAGCTGTTGCAAGCGGGTCCACAGGGCCAGGCCATGGGGGCCGAAGAGTTCCGAGGCCGAGGGCACCAGCACGCAGTCGGCCTGGGCGACGCCCAGGCGACGCAGGGAGGCGCGGACCTCGGCCTCCACCATGTCGGGGCCGCGGTCGGCGCGGATGGTCGTCACGGAGACACGGAAGGGATTGGGCTTGGGCAGGGCCTCGCCGATCAGGGTCTCGCCCTGGGCGGAGCGTCCGTCCACGTCGAACACCGAAAGGCCTGCTCGCGCGGCCACCGAGAGAATGTCATGGACTTCGGCCTGGGCCGGGCGCCCGCGAACGGTGGCCTGGTCCAGAACGAATTGGCCGGAGCCGAGGCCGAGCTTGGCGAGCGGAGAGGTCATGGGCGGGCGGACGCTCTAAGAACTGCACTTGTCGAGGTTCATGCTTATCTGTGAGGCCTAAAGAACCCGTATCTGGAACCTTTCACGGGGGTTAATCTGGCCCATGACCGAACCGCTTCCGCAATGGCCCATCTTCGGCCTCGACGAGGATGTCCGCCCCGCCCTTCGCCAGGCCGCCGCCACCGGCGCGCCCCTGGTCCTGGCCACCCTGACGGCCCTGGGCGGCGGCGGGCCGCGACCGGTGGGCACCCAGATGGTGTTCGGCCAGGGCGTAGTTTCCGGTTATTTTTCAGGGGGCTGCGTTGAATCCGACGTGGCCGCCCACGCCCAGGCCTGCCTGGAGGACGGGGCGCCGCGCACCCTGATCTATGGCGAGGGCAGTCCCTGGCCGGACATCCAGCTGCTGTGTGGGGCACGGATCGAGATCTTCCTGGAGAAGGTGGCGAGCGACGATCCGGCCCTGGCCGATCTTTTTAACGCCCAGAATGAGCGCAAACCCTGCGTCTGGCTGAGCGATGGCCGTCGGCGGGTCTGCGTGGCGCCTGAGGCGGCTGAGGTGTGGGCCGGCGCCATTCGTCGGGATTACGAGCCGACCCCGCGGCTGGTGGTGGTGGGCTCTGACCCGACGGCCCTGGCGATCGCCGCCCTGGGCGGTCAGTCGGGGTTCGAGACCACCTTGGTGCGGCCCAAGGGTCCGGCCGAGCCGCCGCCCCTGGCCAAGGTGGCCTATCGCCGGGACGAACCCGGAGAGGCCCTGGCCGCCATCGGCCTCGATCCCTGGACGGCGGTGGCCATCGCCACCCATGACCTGGCCACCGACCAGGCCGCCCTGCGCGCCGCCCTGCCGTCGAAGGCGTCCTATGTGGGCCTGCTGGGCGCCCGGGCGCGACTGGCCGAGCGGCTGGCGCGCCTGCGCGAGGCCGGCGTCGGCGAGGCGGCCCTGTCGCGCCTGCACGCCCCGATCGGCCTCGATATCGGCGGCAAGGCCCCCTGGGAGGTGGCCCTGTCGGTTATCGGCGAGATCGTCGCCCTGCGCTATGCCCGGGCCAGCGGCAGCACCTCGACCAGCCCCCCGGCCTCGACGGCGGGCGCGCCGGGCGGGCGGCGCAGCAGCGCATCGGCGGCGGCGAATACGGTGACCAGCGACGAGTCCTGATCCCCATAGGGATGAACGCTGACCGCCCCGTCTTCATGACCCAGCTTCGCCCGCATCCAGTGCTCCCGCGGGCCATTGGCCGCGAGCGGCATTGCGG
>NZ_JBALUY010000095.1:0-10942 GCF_036963605.1 Phenylobacterium sp.
CGAGGCTGCGGGCTGAGGCGCCTGCGCGGCCGGGGCCGGCGGCGGCTCCACACTGCGCGGCGGCGGCGCTTCGGCCAGCCGACGGTCAATGCGTTCGCGCGCCTCTTCCAGCAGGCGCGCGGTGCGCTCCTCGCTCAGGCGGATGCGTTCGGACAGTTCCTCGGTGGCGCGTTCCTGGCGATGACTGACCCGCTCGGTGACGCGGGCCACCTGGTCCCCCACATCGTCGATGGCCTGGGCCGACCGGCGCTCGGAGGTGGCGATCCGCTCGCTCAGGCGTTCGGTGATCTTGCCGATCTCGCCGCCCAGTTTCTCCAGCGCCTCGGCATGCAGGGTGTCGGAACGGCCGAGCCTGGCCTCCATGGCCGTGGCGATCCGCGCCACCTCGCCGCCCACGGTCTGGATGGCCTGGGCGCTCGACTGTTCGGCGCTCTGGACCCGGCGGTTCAGATTGTCGGCCATGCTGAGCACTTCGCGGCCCATGGCTTCGATGGCCTGGGCCGAGCGCTGCTCGGCGGCGCGCACATGCTCGGTCATCTCGCCGAGCCGCCGCTCCATGCGGTCGAACCGGCCATCGGCCGAGGCGTGCAGCTTCTGGGTCAGCTCGACCCGGGCGGCCTCGACCCGTTCGGTCAGGCGCGCGGCCATCTCTTCCAGGCGGCGGTCAAACCCAGGCCCCTCGCCGGCCTCCACCGATCCCATGCGTCCGTCGAGATGCGCAAACGAGGCGCGCAGGCTCTCCAGGGCCTCGGCGGTGCGGGTCTCGGCTTCGCTGAGACGCTGGGCGACACGGCCCACCACCTCCTCGATCAGGCCCGGCGACTCCGAGCCCCCCTGCGCCTCCACCCGCTCCATCCGCGCCTCGATGGCGCCCAGGGCCTCACGGGTGCGGGTCTCGCCTTCATAGAGATGGTTGGCGACCTTGCCGACCGCCCCTTCCAGGGCGCGGAGGGCTTCAGCCGAACGAGGCCCTACGGCCTCGGCCTCAATGCGGCGCAGGCGCTCGGCCACACGGCTCTGCTCGGAGGCGACCTCTTCCACCGCGCCTTCGAACCGGGCGGCCACGGCCACGTGCTCACGCTCGGCGGCCTCGATGCGGGCCAGGGCCGAGCGCACCGAATGCTCGACGCCGGACACCGCCAGGCCTGTGCGGCTCTCGGAGACTTCCAGTCGCTCGCTGAGGCGGTCCAGGGCCAGGGCGATGCGCCCCATTTCGTCGGCCGGATGTTCCGCGGCCTCGACACGGGGCGGCGCATCATCGGTGCGGCGCAGGCTTTCGAAATAGGTGGGGAGCGGACGGCGTGCGAGATCAGCCTCGGAGACGGCGTCTTCCGGACCTTCATCATCAAGGATCATTCGATTGAGCCACTCGCCCAAGGTCATGCCCGACCGCCTGGCGAGGTCTTTCGCGACCTCCCTGGCTTTTGGGTCGATGCCCTTGACGCTCCATGGCGCCGCCGCCGTCATTCGAATCGATCTCCTACCCGAGTTCGACGCTATCCACCGAACCTTGGGGTGTAAACGCAGGGTTAACGCTAGATATAGCGTTGGGGCGCATCACCTGTGGACGACCGCGAAAAGCCCACAGGCCTGACCAGACAACAGCCTGCGGCAGGGTTAACGCTTCGTTAACGGGCTGATTTGCCCTTGTCCGACGCCTGCGCTACGGCGTCGCAGATGGAGCTGTCCCTGACCCTCGCCGCCGGCGCCGTCCTGCTGGCTCTGACCCTGTTCGCCGGCTGGAAGGGCGCGAGGCCGCCGGATCTTCGCCGGGGCCCGCGCCTGGTGCCCTACCGCTTCGTCATGCTGTTGGGGGCCGCTGGCCTGATTGTCATCCTGGTCCACCTGGTGAACCTGATGGGCGTCTCGACCGGCCCCGACCGGTTCTAGGCCTCGGCGGCGACCGGCTCGCCCGGCCGTGGTTCGGTCTTGCGGGGACGCTTGGCCAGCCCCGCCATGCCGCCGGAGGACAGCAGCCCGACATCGGCGAGCAGCAGCGGGATTGCCCATTTGTGCGGGGCGGCCAGGTAGCGCGGCTGCCAGAGGGGGTCGTACTTGTCCTTGTACTTCCGCACCCCCTGGAAGTTGTAGATTTCCTCGCCCCGCTCGAAGAGCAGCCGGCCCACCCGCGACATGATCGGCGCGAAGGGCCGATCCTCGAGCCCGGCCAGAGGCGCCATGCCGAACTCGAAGGCCTGATACCCCTGGGCCCGCCCCCAGGCGATCAGCTCGATGAACAGATAGTCCATGATGTTCTTGGGGGCGGCGTCAGAATAGCGCATCAGATCCATTGAGAAGGCCGAGCGCGAGCCGGTGGTCCAGAGGGTCGCAAAGGCCACGATCCGGCCGTACTGACGCACGATGGCGATGGGAAACTCCGACACATAGGCCCGGGTGAAGCCGCCCATGGTGAAGCTCTTTTCGCCGCCGGCGTGGGCGTCGAGCCACTGGTCGGAGATCGCCTGCAGTTCGTCGAGCACAGGCGGCACGTCGGCCGGCGCCAGCACCTCGAAGGTCGCCCCCTCCTCTCCGGCCTTGCGCCAGGCCCGGCGCAGATTGCCCCGCTTGCGGCCTTCCACCGAGAAGGTCTCCAGGGGCACGATGGCGGCCTCGCCGATCTTCTGCAGGGAGAAACCAAGCTCGACCACCTCGGGCAGGTCGTCGGCGCCCAGGGCGTAGACTCCGGGTCTTGCGGCATGGGCGTCGGCCATCTCGCGGAAGCGCCAGAACAGTTCCAGCCGCTCGTCGCGGCGTCCGACCGGCGCCCCGAGCGCGATCCAGGAGCGGCCCCGCACCCCGAACATCAGGAAGGACTGCCCGCTCTGAGAAAAGATGAACCGCTTGTCCCCCAGCAGGGCCAGGTTCGAAGCGGGCTCGGCGGCCTGGGCGGAGGTGAGGATGGCGCGAACCTGTTGGAAGTCCTGGTCGTCGGGGGTGACCACCCGCGGGGTGGCGGCCGAGGCGAACAGTCGCCAGATGCCGAAGGCGATCAGGGCCAGCGCCGCCCCGATCCATGCCCGGATCGCGCGCGCGGCGTCATCCTCGACCATCACGCTGATCCAGCTGCGGTGCCCATAGTCGGCGTTCTGGAAGGACCAGAGCCCCAGGAGGCCCGCCCCCGCCACCAGGGCGGCGGCCGAGACCAGCCAGCCTGGCGTGATCTCCATCCGCGACAGCCTGGCCTCGCGGATGAAGGCCGCCCGGAACGGCGCCAGGGCCAGCATCAGGGCGGCGAGCCAGGCGGTCTCTTCCCAGACAATGCCTTTCAGCAGGGTGAGCGGCAGGGCCACGCCCAGCACCACCATGGTCGCCATCCAGGCCGCATCGAGCCTGGCCCGCAGGCCAAAGGCCAGGAAGATCAGCACCAGGCCAAGCACGCTGGACAGGAAGTGGCTGGCCTCGATCAGCGGCGCCGGCGCAAGCTGGGTCAGCAGCAGGAAGCGGGTCGGCACCGAAGGCGTCGCGGCCGACACCACCAGCATCACCCCCGCCGCAAGGGTGAGTATGGCGCCGGTCAACGGGGCTGCGGCCAGGCCGGCGGGCCGCAGTTCGCGCAAGATCCTCATGGGATGGAGCGTCCTGGTGGCGAGTTGGGGGGTATATAGACCGGATTCGGCGCGGCAGGACCGTCGCCTGTGTCAAACAACTGTTCGCAAGGCGGCTTGCCCTGGGGCCGCCCGGCGCTAATGTGGCGCGCAAAATCTGCTTGCAGCATTGGGAGACCGCCATGGCCGACTTCGGCGCCGGAGAGCTCGACACCTTCAGGTCGGATGTCCGCGCGTGGCTGGAGGCCAACTATCCGGCCGAGCTCCGCGATCCGGGCGCCAAGGTCGATCCCGAGGCCATGTGGGGCGGCCGCGCCTTTGAGGACTCCGACGACCTGCAGATCGCCTGGATGCGCAAGATGGGCGAGAAGGGATGGACCGCCCCCACCTGGCCCACCGAATACGGCGGCGGTGGGCTGACGCCCGCCCAGGCTCGCGTGCTGGACCAGGAGCTGAACGCCGGGCGCTATCGCACGCCGCTCGCCTCGTTCGGCGTCTGGATGCTGGGCCCGGTGCTGCTGGAGTACGCCAACGAGGATCAGAAGCGCGAGCACCTGCCCAAGATCATCAAGGGCGAGATCCGCTGGTGCCAGGGCTATTCGGAGCCCGGCGCAGGCTCCGACCTCGCCTCCCTGCAGACCCGCTGCGAGGACAAGGGCGACCATTGGCTGATCAACGGCCAGAAGATCTGGACCTCTTACGCCGACAAGGCCGACTGGTGCTTCTGCCTGGTGCGGACCGACACCTCGAAGAAGCATGAAGGCGTCTCCTTCGTGCTCATCGACATGCGGTCTCCGGGCGTCGAGACGCGGCCGATCCAGCTGATCTCCGGCGAGAGCCCGTTTTGTGAGACCTTCTTCACCGACGTGAAGATCCCCAAGGAAAATCTGGTCGGCAAGGTCAATGGCGGCTGGGAGATCGCCAAGCGCCTGCTGCAGTACGAGCGCCAGAACATCTCCGGCGGCTTCGGCGGCGGCGGCGGGGCCGGCGGCGCCAGCGGCGATCTGGCCGAGGTGGCCAAGAGCTATTGCGGCGTGGACGGTGATGGCGTGCTGGCCGACACCGATCTGCGCACCCGCATCACCCAGAACAAGATGAACATGCAGTGCCTGGGCCTGACCATCGGCCGCACGGCCGCCGAGGCCAAGGCCAGCAATGGCCCGAGCGCCGCGGTCTCGATCATCAAGTACGCCGCCGCCACCTTCGCCCAGGAGCGCTCCGAGCTGATGATCGAAGCCATGGGCCACCAGGGCCTGGGCTGGCAGGGCGACGACTATAAGCCGGGCGAGATCATTGCGACCCGCGGCTGGCTGCGCTCGAAGGGCAATTCCATCGAGGGCGGCACCAGTGAAGTGAACCTGAACGTCATCTCCAAGCGCGTGCTGGGGCTGCCCGACCCCAAGTAGCGGGTCGAGCAGAGCCTGCGGCCGCATTTTCGGCCGTCGGGCGTCCGGACGGGCATTATTTGTAAAGGCGGATTTCCATGGCCGATTTTGGCGGCGATCTCGACACCTTCCGCGGCGAGGCTAAGGCCTGGCTCGAAGACAACTTCCCCAAGGCCCTGAAGGGCGACGTGGCGGCGCAGACCGCGGCGGCCGGCGGCGGCAAGGAAAGCCCCGAAGCCCGCCAGTGGCGCGAGGCCATGGGCGCCAAGGGCTGGGGCGTGCCCACCTGGCCGGCGGAATACGGCGGCGGCGGGCTGTCGCGCCAGGAGGCCCGGGTGCTGGCCGAGGAGATGGCCGCCATCGGCGCGCGCAACCCCATCGGCGGCATGGGCGTCATGATGTTCGGCCCCACCCTGATCGAATACGGGACCGAGGAGCTCAAGCGCCAGCACCTGCCCGGCATCATCACCGGCTCTGTCCGCTGGTGCCAGGGCTATTCCGAGCCGGGCTCCGGCTCCGACCTCGCCTCGCTGCAGACCCGCGCCGAGGACAAGGGCGACCACTATCTGGTCAATGGCCAAAAGATCTGGACCTCGGGCGCCAACCTCGCCGACTGGTGCTTCTGCCTGGTGCGGACCGACACCTCGAAGAAGCATGAGGGCATCTCCTTCCTGCTGATCGACATGACGAGCCCCGGCGTCGAGGTGCGGCCGATCCTGCTGATCAATGGCGGCTCGCCCTTCTGCGAAACCTTCTTCACTGATGTGAAGGTCCCCAAGGACCAGCTGTTCGGCCCGCTGAACGGCGGCTGGACCGTGGCCAAGCGCCTGCTGCAGTTCGAGCGCGACAACATCTCGGCGGGCCTGGGCGGCGGCAATATCGGCGCGCCGACCGCGGTGATGAGCGTCGAGGACGCGGCCAAAAAGTATGTCGGCCTCGATGAAACCGGCCGGATCGCCGACAACGACCTGCGCCGCCGGATCATCGAGCACCGCATGGAGGCCCGCGCCTTCCAGCTGACCGTCCGCCGAGCGGCCGACGAGGCCAAGTCCAACGCCGGCCCCAGCGCCGCCACCTCGATCATGAAATATGCCGGGGCCAAGATCGCCCAGGACCGCAACGAGCTGCTGATCGAGGCCTTCGGCCATCAGGGTCTCGGCTGGTCAGGCGAAGACTATGACGAGAGCGAGCTGAACCTGGTCCGCGCCTGGTTGCGGTCCAAGGGCAATTCCATCGAGGGCGGAACCTCGGAAATCAATCTGAACGTGGTGTCCAAGCGGGTGCTTGGCCTGCCGGACCCCAAGTAAGCGGACGACTCCACGAACGCCGAACTTCATGCTATAATAAATGATAACATAATGATTTTTAGGGAGAATATTCATGGCTGACTTTGGTGGCGCCGATCTGGACGGCTTCCGGGCGCAGGCGCGCGAATGGCTTGAAGCCAATTTCCCCAAGTCTCTGGCCCATGATACCGAAGCCCAGACGCGGGCCATGGCCGGGGGCGTTGAGCTCACCGGCGACCTCGCCGTCTGGCGCGAGCGGATGGGCGAGAAGGGTTGGGGCGTCCCCACCTGGCCGGCCCAGTATGGCGGCGGCGGCCTCTCGCCCCAGGAAGCCCGGGTTCTGAACCAGGAAATGGCCGCCATCGGCGCATGGAACCCGATCGGCGGCATGGGCGTGGGGATGTTCGGCCCCACCCTGCTGGAATACGGCACCGAAGATCAGAAGAAGAAGTACATCCCCGACATCGTCACCGGAAAGGTGCGCTGGTGCCAGGGCTTCTCCGAGCCGGGCGCCGGCTCCGACCTCGCCTCGCTCTCGACCCGGGCCGAGGACAAGGGCGACCATTGGCTGGTCAACGGCCAGAAGATCTGGACCTCCGGCGGCCAGTGGGCGGACATGATCTTCTGCCTGGTGCGCACCGACACCACCAAGAAGCACGAGGGCATCTCCTTCGTGGTCTTCTCCATGCATCAGCCCGGCGTCGAGGTTCGCCCGATCCGCCTGATCGCCGGCTCCTCGCCCTTCTGCGAAACCTTCTTCACCGACGTGAAGGTGCCCAAGGAAAACCTGGTCGGCCCGCTGAACGGCGGCTGGACCGTGGCCAAGCGGCTGCTGCAGCATGAGCGCAGCGGCATGGGCGGCCGGGCCGGCGAAGGCGGCAAGCGCGAAGCGCTGGGGATCATCGCCAAGAAATATGTGGGCGAGGACGAGCAGGGCCGCCTGGCCGACCTCGACCTTCGCATCCGCATCGTCATGAACGACATGGACCTGAAGGCCCTCCAGCAGACCGTCAAGCGCGCGGCCCTGGAGGCCAAGGGCAATTCCGGTCCCTCGGCGACGACCTCGATCATGAAGAACGCCAATATGAAGGTGGCGCAGGACCGGGCCGAGCTGACCCTGGAGTTCATGGGTCATCGGGGCCTGGGCTGGGAAGGCGAGGACTTCACCGAGGAAGAACTGGCCGCCGTGCGCGGCTGGCTGGCTGGCAAGGCGGGCTCGATTTACGGCGGGTCCAATGAGGTGCAGAACAACATCATTTCCAAGCGCATCCTCGGCCTGCCGGACGCTGCGCCTTCGAAATGATTGCAATCGACTGATTTTAAAGGAGATATTTAATGGCTGATTTTGGCGGCTCTGATCTGGACGCCTTCCGCACGGAAGCGCGCGACTGGATCGAAGCCAACTTCCCCAAGTCCCTGAAGGGCAAGGGGGGGATGATGATGCGCGAGGAACGGTCCGAGCCGACTCCCGACATGGACGCCTGGCGCAAGGCCATGGGCGAAAAGGGCTGGGGCGTTCCCACCTGGCCGACCCAGTACGGCGGCGGCGGCCTGACCCCGGCGCACGGACGCATCATCCAGCAGGAGCTGGGTCGCGTTGGGGCCTACAACCCCATCGGCGGCATGGGCGTCATGATGTTCGGCCCCACCCTGCTGGAATACGGCACCGAGGCCCAGAAGCAGCAGCACATCCCGCCGATCGTGAAGGGTGAACTGCAATGGTGCCAGGGCTTCTCCGAGCCGGGCGCCGGTTCCGACCTCGCCTCGCTGCAGACCCGCGCCGAGGACAAGGGCGACCATTACATCGTCAACGGCCAGAAGATCTGGACCTCGGGCGCCCAGTGGGCCCAGTGGTGCTTCTGCCTGGTGCGCACCGACACCACCAAGAAGCATGAAGGCATTTCCTTCGTGCTGTTCCCGATGGACGTCCCCGGCGTCGAGGTTCGCCCGATCCCGCTGATCGCCGGCAACTCGCCCTTCTGCGAAACCTTCCTGACCGACGTCCGCGTCGAAAAGGACCAGGTGGTCGGCCCGGTCAACGGCGGCTGGACGGTGGCCAAGCGCCTCCTGCAGCACGAGCGTTCGGGCCTGTCGGGCGCCGGCGGCGGTGGCGGCGGCGGTCGTTCGCTGGTCAAGCTGGCCAAGGACTATGTGGGTACGGACGAGGCCGGCCGCCTGGCCGACACCGACCTGCGCACCCGGGTGATCATGAACGAGATCGACGGTCGCGCCTTCCAGCTGACCGCCATGCGCGCCATGGCTGAATCCAAGGCCAATTCCGGGCCTTCGGCGGCCACCTCGATCATGAAGAATGCGGGCACCCGCTGGATGCAGGATCGCGCCGAACTGACCATCGAGCTCATGGGCCACCAGGGCCTGGGCTGGGAAGGCGACGACTTCACGCCTGAAGAGCTGGGCGCCGTGCGCTCCTGGCTGGGCGGCAAGGCGACGACCATCTATGGCGGTTCGCAGGAGGTGCAGAACA
The DNA here is from genome assembly GCF_036963605.1 of Phenylobacterium sp. Lineage (GTDB taxonomy): Bacteria > Pseudomonadota > Alphaproteobacteria > Caulobacterales > Caulobacteraceae > Phenylobacterium. The sequence continues at coordinate 8,702 of NZ_JBALUY010000095.1, forward strand.
ACATCATCTCCAAGCGCATCCTCGGCCTGCCTGACCCGAAATAAGCACTCAATAGAATTTTATAGGGATTACAATAAGATGGCCGTTCTCAACGAAGAACAGACAATGCTCCGCGACGCCGCGAAGAGCTGGGTCCAGGAAAAGTCGCCCGTCACCGCCTTCCGCAAGATGCGCGACAGCGGCGTCGAGCTTGGCTACGACGCCAGCGCCTGGAACGAAATGGCCGAGATGGGCTGGGCCGGGGTGATCATCCCCGAGGAATACGGCGGCTCGGACTTCGGCTACCTCTCCATGGGCCTGATCCTGGAGGAAACCGGCCGCACCCTGACCGCTTCCCCGCTGCTGGCCTCCGGCCTGGCCGCGGCCTCGGCCCTGGTGCTGGGCGGCTCCGACGCCCAGAAGTCGGAATGGCTGCCGAAGATCGCCGGCGGTGAAGCCGTCGGCGCCCTGGCGGTGGACGAAGGCGCGCACCACGCGCCGGAAAAGGTCGCCCTGAAGGCCGAAAAGTCCGGTTCGGGCTACAAGCTGTCGGGTTCCAAGTCGTTCGTGCTGGAAGGCCTCGCCGCCAACCTGCTGATCGTCTCGGCCCGCACCTCGGGCAAGCCGGGCGACACCGACGGGATCACCCTGTTCCTGGTTCCCGGCGACGCCAAGGGCGTGACCCGCAAGCGTCTGCATCTGGCCGACAGCCGCGGCGCCGCCAACATCACCTTCGACGGCGTCGAAGTGGGTGAAGACGCCGTGTTGGGCGAAGTCGACAAGGGCTATCCCCTGCTGGAGAAGACCCTCGACCGCGCCCGCGCCGGCCTCTGCGCCGAAATGCTCGGCTCGGCCGTGCAGGCCTTCGAAATCACCCTCGACTACCTCAAGGTCCGGGTGCAGTTCGGGCAGGTCATCGGCTCCTTCCAGGCCCTGCAGCACCGCGCGGCCAAGATGTTCACCGATCTCGAACTGGCCCGCTCGGCCGTCGAAGCCGCCCTTCAGGCGATCGACGCCGACACCCCGGACGTTCCGGAGCTGGTCAGCCTGGCCAAGGCCAAGATGGGCGACGTCTTCCATCTGGTGTCCAACGAGATGGTCCAGATGCATGGCGGCATCGGCATGACCGACGCGCACGATGCGGGCTTCTACATGAAGCGCGCCCGTGCGGCCGAGGCGGCCTTTGGCAACCAGGGCTACCATCGCGACCGCTACGCCCGCATCCAGGGCTACTAAAGAGCCTTCTCCCGGCCTTGGCCGGGAAGGTTTGGACGACAGGAACCCCCGGCCTCACGGTCGGGGGTTTTCATTTGGGCTAACCCTGGCTGGCCTCGGCCTGCAGGCGATCAATGTGCTGGCGGATGTGCGCAGCTTCGGCCGGGGTGCGCGCCAGGGCGATGGCGCGGTCGAAGGCCTCGCGGGCCTCGGCCTTGCGCTCCAGCTTCAGCAGCATGGCCCCCCTCACCCCGTGGAAATGGAAATAGGCGTCGAGCCGGTTGGACAGAGGCTCGATCAGGTCCAGCGCCGCCGCAGGCCCTTCGGTCTTCGACACCGCCACGGCCCGGTTCAGGGTGACCACCGGCGAGGGCATGTGATGCTCCAGGGCCTGGTAGAGGCCGGCGATCTGCGGCCAGTCGGTGTCCTCGGCCCGGGGCGAGCGGGCGTGCAGGGCCGCGATGGCCGCCTGGATCTGGTAGGGGCCGGGCTGGCGATGGCGAATGGCCTTGTCGATGAGCGCCAGGCCCTCGGCGATCATCTTGCCGTTCCAGTGGGTGCGGTCCTGGTCCTCCATGAGGACGATGGCGCCATCGGCGTCGAAGCGGGCCTGGGCGCGGGCGTGCTGCAGCAGCATCAGGGCGGTCAGCCCCATGATTTCCGCCTCAGCGGGGAACAGGCGCAGCAGCAGCCGCCCGAGGCGGATCGCCTCGTCGCACAGCCCGCTGCGCAGGGGCGCCTCGCCGCCGCTGGCGGAATAGCCCTCGTTGAACAGCAGGTAGACCATGGCCGCCACCGCCGCCAGGCGCTCGGCCCGCTCCACCGCGCCCGGCGTCTCGAAGGGCGTCCCGGCCTTGGCCACCTTGGCCTTGGCCCGGGTGATCCGCTGCTCCATGGCGCTCTCGCCCACCAGGAAGGCCCGGGCGATCTCGGCCACGCTCAGGCCGCAGACGATCCGCAGGGCGAGCGCAATCTGCTGGGTGGCCGGGAGATCCGGATGACAGCAGATGAACAGCAGCCGCAGGACGTCGTCGCGATAGTCGGCGC
>NZ_JBALUY010000096.1:0-10737 GCF_036963605.1 Phenylobacterium sp.
AGGCGGGCTTCAGCACCACCGTACAACCCGCGCAGAAGGCGGCGGCCACCTTGCGGGTGATCATGGCGGCGGGGAAGTTCCACGGCGTGATCGCCGCCACCGGGCCCACGGGCTCGCGGAAGGCCAGGATCAGGTCCTCGTCCTTGGCGCTCTCGATGGCGCGGCCGTCCAGGCGCTCGGCCAGGCCGGCGAACCAGGTGATGAAGGAGTTGGCGTAGCGGACCTCGCCCAGGGCCTCTTTCCAGGGCTTGCCGTTCTCGAGCGAGATCAGGGCGGCCAGGCCCTCCTCGTTGGCGGTCACCAGTTCGGCCCAGCGGCTGAGGATGTCGCCCCGGGCCTTACCCTTGCGGGCGGCCCAGTCGGGGAAGGCGCGGGCGGCGGCCTCGATCGCCGTCTCCACCTCTTCGCCAGACAGGCTGGGCACAGAGCCCAGGCGCGTTTCTTCGGAGGGGTCCTCCACGACGATGGGCTCGCCGGAGCCTGCGATCCAGCGGCCATCGACCAGGGCCTGTTCGATGATGAGGTCGGCGCCCAGCTTGGCGAGGGCCTGTGGGGATGCCTGTCCGGACATGGGGTCTCCTTCGATCTGGTCGGGCGGGGTGCTGGTCAAACGCGCGAGGCGCTGGCCGGCGCCCGCGGCTTGACGCCGCCAGCGGCGGGGGCTTGCATCGGCGCCAATCCGCGCGCCCGCGTCGCGCGCGTCTCAAGGAAGCATTGTCGCATGAAATCCCAACTCCTGGCGGCCACGGCGGTCGCCCTGATCGGGCTCGGCGCGCTTGGCGTAGCCCAGGCTCAGCCCTCGGCCCAGAAACCCACGCCGGCCCAAGCCAAGACCTTCATCGAAGAAGCCGAGGCGCAGCTGGAGGCGCTCAGCCTCTATGTGGCCAAGTCCGCCTGGGTGCGGGCCACCTACATCACCGAGGACACCCAGTGGCTGGAAGCCAAGGCGGTGGGCGAGGAAAAGGAGCTGGCCACCCAGCTGGCCATGCAGGCGGCCCGCTATGACGGGGTCGAGGTCGATCCGGTCACGGCCCGCAAGCTGAAGCTGCTGAAGCTCTACCTCACCCTGCCCGCCCCGGACCGGGCCGGCGCCGCGGCCGAGCTGGCTCGCCTGGAGTCCCGGCTGGACTCCACCTATTCCACCGGAAAGTTCAGCCACAAGGGCGCGACGATCACCCTCAACGACGCCGAGGAGATCATGCGGGAGTCCCGCGATCCGGCCGAGCTGAAGGCGGTCTGGGAGGGCTGGCGCACGGTGTCGCCGCCCATGCGGGATGACTATGCGCAGCTGGTCGCCCTGGCCAATGAAGGGTCGGAGGGCCTGGGCTACAAGGACGCCGGCGCGCTCTGGCGTGACAAGTACGACATGAATCCCGACGCCTTCGCCGGCGAGGCCGATCGCCTCTGGAGCCAGGTCGAGCCCTTCTACAAGAACCTGCACTGCTATGTGCGGGCCCGGCTGAACGATCGCTATGGCGACGCCGTGCAGCCCCGCACCGGCCCGATCCGCGCCGACCTGACCGGCAACATGTGGGCGCAGAGCTGGGGCAATATCTACGACGTGGTCGCCCCGGCCGATGTCCGTTCCAGCTACGACCTGGACGAACTGCTGGTGAAGGCGGGCTACGACCCGACCCGCATGGTCAAGACCGGCGAGGCCTTCTACTCGTCGCTGGGCCTCGCGCAGCTGCCGCAGACCTTCTGGGAGCGGTCGATGATCACCAGGCCGGAGGATCGCGAGGTGGTGTGTCACGCCTCGGCCTGGAACCTGGACGGCAAGGACGACATCCGGATCAAGATGTGCACCCGGGTGAACGGCGAGGACTTCTTCACCGTTCACCATGAACTGGGCCACAACTATTACCAGCGGGCCTATGCCGATCAGCCCTATCTGTTCAAGGGCGGGGCCAATGACGGCTTCCACGAGGCGATCGGCGATTTCGCCGCGCTTTCCTCCCTGACGCCGACCTACCTGCAGCAGATCGGCCTGCTGGAAACCGCGCCCGGCGAAGCGGAGGACATCCCGTTCCTGCTCAAGACCGCCCTGGACAAGATCGCCTTCCTGCCGTTCGGCCTGATGGTCGACAAGTGGCGCTGGCAGGTATTCTCAGGCGAGGTCACGCCGGAAACCTATAACGACGCGTGGTGGGCGCTGCGGACCCAGTACCAGGGGATCACGCCGCCGGGGGACCGGCCGGCTGACGCCTTCGATCCGGGGGCCAAGTACCACATCCCTGGAAACACGCCGTACATGCGGTACTTCCTGGCCCACATCTATCAGTTCCAGTTCCACCAGGCCGCCTGCGCCCAGGCCGGCTGGCAGGGACCGCTGCATCGCTGCTCGGTCTATGATCAGGCCGAGATGGGGGCGAAGTTCAACACCATGATGGAGATGGGCCAGTCCAGGCCCTGGCCGGACGCGCTGGAAGCCTTCACCGGCCAGCGCCAGACCGACGCCAGCGCCGTGGCGGCCTATTTCGCGCCACTGAACACCTGGCTGACGGAACAGAACCGGGGCGAACAGTGCGGTTGGTGAGGGCCCCGCCGCCCATCTCCTGAGGGCGTCCGCCGCCCGGGCCGCAGGGCCTGGGCGGTCGTCTTTCGTTTACCGTCTTGTGCGGAGGGTTCGTTTACCCTGACGCGCCATCATGCCTGCTCGACACCCATTAGAGAACCGAGCGGGGCGCAGACGTGCGAACCTCTATCCTCAAGGGCCTGACCGCCCGCCTGAAATCCGGAGCCCGCGACGAGAGCGGGGCTGCGGCGATCATTTTCGCCGTGGCGCTGGTGTTGCTGGCGCCCCTGACGCTCGGTGTCTTCGACCTCTACATCGCCGCCAACCAGAAGCAGAAGCTGCAGGACGCCCTCGACGCCGCAGCCCTCTATGCGGCGCGCTCCTCGGCCCAGACCGAGAAGGAGATCAACGAGATCGGCCAGCGGGCGCTGCAGGCCAACCTGTCGTCTTTCCCGGGCTCGGCCCTGATCACCTCCAGCTTCGTGCTCGACGGCCCCAAGGTCGTGGGCTCAGCGGAGATGACCCCCATGGCCGTGTCCGCGGGCTTCTTCGAGCATAGCAACGTCAAGGCCGGGGCCGAGGTCCTGCGGGCCATGGACCGGCTGGAAGTGGCCCTGGTGCTCGACAACACCGGCTCGATGTCGGGGACCAAGCTCTCGACCCTGAAGACCGCCGCCAAGGATCTGGTGGACAAGCTCGAGGCCGCCGGTGCGCGCAGCACGGCCGAAGATCCGATCCAGATTTCCCTGGTGCCGTTCTCCAGCACCATCCGCGTGGCGGAAAACGTCAGCGTCAAGAATTACAACACCTCGACCCGGACCGGCCCGGGCATTCCTAACTGGCTGGACAGCCGCGCGCGGGGTCATAGCGCCAAGGGCGTCGACATCTTCACCACCAGCAACACTGACCGCTTCGCCGTCCTGAAGTCGATGAAGGGCGGACAGGTCTGGGGGGGCTGCGTCGAAAGCCGGCGCCAGCCGTTCGACGTGCAGGACACAGCCCCCTACGCGTCCAATGTCGACAGCTATTTCGTCCCCTATTTCGCACCGGATGAGCCGGACAATGGCTCGTGGTGGAACTCCTACGACAATAATTATCTCGATGATAAGACTTCCGGCGCCAGCCGGGAGCGCCAAGGAAACGTCAGTAAATACAACAATCAGAAGCCCAGTAGTGGCGGCCCCAACGCCGGCTGCGACCTGGAGCCGATCGTGCCGCTCACCACCAACATGACCGCACTGAAGAGCGCGATCGACTCCATGAAGGCGGTAGGCGAAACGAACATCCCCATGGGCCTGGTCTGGGGCTGGCATACGCTGTCGCCCAACGCGCCCCTGGCCGACGGCGTGGCCTATGGGACCAAGAACCACCGGAAGATCATCATCCTGATGACGGATGGCGACAATGTGAATAGCTCGAAGAGCAACGACAACGGCTCAACCTACAGCGGCCTAGGCTACATCTGGCAGGACCTGCTCGGGATCACCTCTGGGTCGTCCAGCTATCGAGGCGACAAGATGGACGATCGCCTGCGCCTGCTGTGTCAGAACATCAAGGCCAAGGACATCGTGCTCTATACGGTGCGGGTCGAGGTGAAGACCGGCTCCAGTGAGCTTTTGAAGACCTGCGCCACCGACTCCGAGAAGTTCTTCGACGTCCAGAATGTCTCCCAGCTCGGCGCGGCCTTCGACGCCATCGCCGGCTCCATCGACAACCTGCGGCTCACCAAATAGGGGCTGAAGGCGGCCGCCTGGCGGGCGGTCGCAGGCTTTCCGTCCTGAGCCTTGACCCGGTCAGTCCAGGGCAGTCAGCCCTGGGCGGCGGTCGGCCTGGTCGGCGCTGCAGGCTCGCGACGCAATCCCGACCAGACTTCATCCACGGCGGCCAGCAGGCGTTCGGCCGTGACCGGCTTGGTCACATGGCCGTCGGCGCCGGCGGCGGCCGAGGCTTGGCCATGCTCGGGCATGGCGTTGGCCGTGAGGGTGAGGATGTGGGTGCGCCCGCGCCCTTCCACCAGCTCACGGCGGCGGATCTCGGCGATGGCGGTCAGGCCGTCCATGACCGGCATCTGCATGTCCATCAGCAACAGGTCATAGGCGCCCGCGGCCCAGGCCTCCAGCGCCTGGGCGCCATCCTCGACGCAGGTCAGGTCCACCCCGGCCGCGCCGAGGATCAGTTCCACCACCCGGCGATTGGTGGGATGGTCCTCGGCCAGCAGGACGCGCATGCCCTCCAGGGGCGGCGCGTCGGCCGCTTCCGGTGCGCTGGCGTCCCACATCTCGACACCGCCGACGCAGCGGGGCAGGTCGAGGGCCAGGGTGAAGGTGGCGCCCTGGCCGTGCTGGGACACCGCGCTCAGCGCCCCGCCCATGGCCTCGGCCAGAGAGCGGGATATGGCCAGGCCAAGCCCAGTGCCGCCGAAGCGGCGGGTGATCGATCCGTCGGCCTGTTCGAAGCGGCTGAACAATCGCCGCCGCGTCGCCTCGTCAAAGCCAATGCCGGTGTCGGCCACCCGAAACAGCAGTCGCGAGACGGTTTCCCCACGCTCGGCGCTCACCGTCAGGCGCACCCCGCCCTGGCTGGTGAACTTCACCGCATTGCCAAGCAGGTTGGACAGGATCTGGCGCAGGCGTGCGGCGTCGCCCTCATAGGCCCCGCAGGCCTCCGGTGCGATCGACACCTGGAAGTCGAGCCCTTTGGCCGCCGCGCTCGGGGCGAAAAGGGCGGCGCAGGCGTCGACCGAGGCGGCCAGATCGAAGGGTTCGGGGCGGAGCTCCAGGCGACCGGCTTCGATCCGGGCCAGGTCGAGGATGTCGCTCAGCAGCGCCTCCAGGGTCTGGGCGGAGGTTTCGATCAGCCGAACCATCTCGGCCTGCCGGGGCGCCAAGTCGGTTCGAGCCAGGGCGCCGGCCACGCCCATGACGCCGTTCAGGGGGGTGCGAATCTCATGGCTCATATTGGCCAGGAACTCGCTCTTGGCGCGGTTGGCGGCCTCGGCCTCCTCCTTGGCCTGCAGCAGCTCCAGTTCGGACTGGCGTTGCTGGTCCACATCCCGCATGACGCCGACGATCCGCTCGATACGGCCCTTTTCGGACTTGAAGGCCTTGGCCGCCGCAGTGGTCCAGCGCGGCTCGCCCTCGCCGGGCGGCATCAGCCGATAGGTTTCGTGGAACGCGGCGCCGTCTTGAATATGGCGCTCCCATGCCTCCATCAGGCGAGGACGGTCTTTCGGATGAACGGCGTCCCAGATGTGACGGCTCACCTTCTCAAATGTGGCGCCAGCGTGGACCGAACGGGCCCCGGCCGCCGTCAAGGTGCCGCGGCGATAGTCCATCTCCCACATCTGCAACTCGCCGATCTCCAGGGCGAACTTCAGGCGTTCTTCGGAACTGCGGGCCTCATCCAGGGCCGCGACGGAGTCGGTGATGTCCACCGACATGATCAGCAGGCCAGCGACAGTTCCGCTTGTCTCCCGCCAGGGGGCGATCTCCACCCGCAGCCAACGGGGGCCGCCGCGCCGCTGCACCATCACACGGTCATAGTGGGCCGGCTCGCCCTTGAGGCACTGCTCATAGGCCGGGCGCCAACGGGCGGCGCCCGGATTCACGTCGTAGAGAATCTGCCCAATGGGGTCTGGGATCTCGCGTTCCTGGCGCCAGAGCGGACTGGCCTGCACCACGCGCATGTGGGTGTCGGTGAGGCACAGGGCCACCGGCGCGCTCTCCACGAAGGCGGCCATCAGGGTATGGGCCGCATCGACCCGCATCTGCGCCTGGGCGAGGTCCGAGACCGCCTGGTGACGGCTGCACTCGAGGGCGGCGATGGCGGCGAGGTCGCGAAGGGACTCCGCCAGGCTGTCGTCGAACGCCCGGGGCTCAGGGCCGGCGACGACTACGGCGCCCAGACCCATGCCGTTGGGGAGGACGATCGGCGCGCCCGCGAAGAAGCGCACTCCCGGATCGCCGGCCACATAGGGATGCTGAGCCAGGATGGGGTCGAGCCGGGCGTCGGCGGCCCAAAGGACATCCTGCGCCTGGGCGGCGAGGCCGGCGAACGAGGTGTCTATATCGATCTGTCGGGTGAAGTCGGCGTCAGCGCTGGCGTGCCAGGTGCGGTCGCCATCGATCAGGATCACATCGCCCAGGCCGCCGCCCATGATCGAGCGGGCCAGCTTGCCGATCCGTTCGAAGGTCGGCTTGAGCGCCGCCAGGTCCAGCGCGCCCATGACGGCGATCCGGCGGGCCTTGGCCTGGAGAGCGGCGGGATATTCGACCATGGCCGCGTGAATCTGCCTTTTGCGTTGTCGGCCAGCCTCGCTCGGGCAGGGTTAAATTTTTGTGGCCGGGCGTCAATTTCCTGCAGGTCTACAGCAGTTTTATCTCGCGCAGGCGCTGCTGAAGATAGCCGTCGGCGGTGAGAGGCTCGGGATAGCGGTCGGGATGGGCCGCATCGATGCAGGTGGGCAGGGTCCGGATTTCATAGTCCGGGTTGAAATGCAGAAAGAAGGGCGTCGAATAGCGCGCGACGCCCCGCCGCTCGGGCGCAGGATTGACCACACGGTGAGTTGTGGACGGTAGCCGGTGGTTGGTCAGCCGCTGCAGCATGTCGCCGATATTGCACACCAGGGCGCCCGGCGGCGGGTTGATCGCCAGCCAGCTGCCGTCGCGCCGCAGCACCTCCAGGCCAGCCTCCTCGGCGCCCAGCAGCAGGGTGATCACATTGATGTCTTCATGGGCGGCGGCGCGAATATGCGGACCGTCTCCGGCGGTAGGGGGATAGTGAAGCAGGCGCAGCACCGAATTGCCGTCGTTCACCGTCGGCTCGAAGAAGCCGCGATCCAGGCCGAGATAGACGGCCAGGGCCTCCAGCACCTTCTGGCCCATGGCGTCCAGGGCGCCATAGAGCCAGGCGACGTCGGCGTGGAAATCCGGAACCTCATCGGGCCAGACATTGGGCGGCATGACGCCGGCATAGGGATGACCCGCCGGCAGGTCGCGGCCCATGTGCCAAAATTCCTTGAGGTCATGGTGGGCCTCGCCCTTGGCGGTCTCGACTCCGAACGGGGTGTAGCCCCGCTGACCGCCCTGGCCGACCACATAGGCGCGCTTGGCGGCCTCCGGCAGGGCGAAGAAGGCCTTGGCCGAACCGAGGGCGGCGTCGATGCGGTCCTGGTCCAGCCGATGGTCGCTGATCACGGCGAAGCCATAGCGGGTGAAGGACTCACCGAGGGTCCGGGCGAAGCCATCGAAATCCGTCTCATAGGCCGCGAAGGAAACCGGCAGGATGGAGTCAGAGGTCAAAGGCGGCCTTCTCGCGGGACTGGAGAGCAGGGGGTCTTAAATCGGCCATAACGGAACTTCGTAAGGAGGCCTAGCGTTGCCGTAGTCATAACAATTCATCGGAGACACCCCATGCGTCACCTGACCGCAGCCTCAGTGGGCCTTATCGGCGCCTTCGCCCTGGCCGCCTGTACCACGACTGATCCCTATACCGGCCAGCAGGTCCGCAACAACACCGGCACCGGCGCCCTGGCCGGCGCGCTGGGCGGGGCCGCGCTCGGCTACCTGACCAACACCAACAAGAGCTCCGAGGGCCGCAAGAACGCCCTGATCGGCGCGGGCGTCGGCGCTCTGGCCGGGGCCGCGGCCGGCAACTACATGGACCGCCAACAAGCCGAACTGCGGCAGCAGCTGGCCGGCACCGGCGTCGACGTGATCCGTCAGGGCGACAATATCATCCTGAACATGCCGAGCGACGTCACCTTCGCTGTCGATCAGTCCGACATCCAGGCGCGTTTCTATCCTGTGCTGGACGATGTCTCCCGCACCCTGAACGCCTATCCCCAGACCCTGGTCGACGTGGTTGGCCACGCCGATTCCACCGGCGCCGACGCCTATAACCAGGCCCTGTCCGAACGCCGGGCCGGCTCGGTGGCGGGTTACCTCGTCAACCGCGGCCAGGTGAACCCCGACCGCCTCTACGTGGCCGGCCGCGGCGAGATGGAGCCCCGGGCCTCCAATGCGACGCCTGAGGGCCGCGCCCAGAACCGCCGGGTGGAAATCATCCTGCGTCCTCTGACCAACGGCTGATAGCGATCGGCTAAGTCCTGTGGGCGGCCCCTGGCTTCGCAGCCAGGCGGCCGCCCGCGTTCCTTGCAGTTCCCAACTATTGCGCCGCGGCGTAAAAGGGGGCCATGGCAGACAAGGTTCGCAAAGACGCCGTCCAGGCCCTCGACGGGCTCCTGTTCGACGGCATGACCATCATGGCCGGGGGCTTTGGCCTCTGCGGCATTCCGGAAAATCTGATCGCAGCGATCCGCGCCCATGGGGTGAAGGACCTGACGGTGATCTCCAACAATTGCGGGATCGACGGCTTCGGCCTCGGCGTGCTGCTGGAGAACCGGCAGATCAAGAAGATGATCAGCTCCTATGTGGGGGAGAACAAGCTGTTCGAGCAGCTCTATCTCTCCGGCGAACTGGAGCTTGAATTCAATCCGCAGGGCACCCTGGCCGAACGCATCCGCGCCGGCGGGGCGGGCATCCCGGCTTTCTTCACCAGGACCGGCGTCGGCACCCTGGTGGCCGAGGGCAAGGAGGTGCGCGAGTTCGACGGCGAGCTCTATGTGATGGAGCGCGGCCTGACCGCCGACCTAGCCATCATCAAGGCCGATGTGGGCGACGCCGCCGGCAATCTGGTCTTCCGCAAGACCGCCCGGAACTTCAATCCGATGATGGCCACGGCCGGCGCCAAGACGGTGGTCGAGGTGGAGCGCCTGGTGGCGCCCGGCGAGCTGGACAAGGACCACATCCACACGCCCGGCGTCTATGTGGACGCCATCTTCCAGGGCGCGGCCTTCGAGAAACGCATCGAACGGGTGACCACGCGGTCGCGGGCCGTCGAGGGCGCCGGCGCCGGAGAGGAAGTCTGATGGCCTGGACGAGGGACCAGATGGCCGCCCGGGCGGCCCGTGAACTTCAGGACGGCTTCTATGTGAACCTGGGCATCGGCATCCCGACCCTGGTGGCCAACTACATCCCGGCCGGCGTCGAGGTGACCCTGCAAAGCGAGAACGGCATGCTGGGCATGGGCCCCTTTCCCTATGAGGGGGAGGAGGACGCCGACCTGATCAACGCCGGCAAGCAGACGATCACCGAGCTCGACTCCTCGTCCTATTTCTCGTCGGCCGACAGCTTCGCCATGATCCGTGGCGGCCATATCGACCTGTCCATCCTGGGCGCCATGCAGGTGGCCGCCAATGGCGACCTGGCCAACTGGATGGTGCCGGGAAAGATGGTCAAGGGCATGGGCGGCGCCATGGACCTGGTGGCCGGGGTCAAGCGCGTGGTCATCGTGATGGAGCACACGGAGAAATCCGGCGCGCCCAAGCTGGTCAAGGCCTGCTCCCTGCCGCTCACCGGCCAGTCGGTGGTGGACCTGGTGGTCACCGACCTCGCCGTTTTCGAGGTGAATCGCGGCCGCGCGCGCCTGCGCCTCGTCGAACTCGCTGACGGAGTCAGCCTGGATGAGGTCCAGGCCAAGACCGAGGCGTCTTTCGAGGTGGCTGCTACGTAAGGTCATCGGGGGGCGTGACGGAGACGGCTGTGGCCGGAATGAAGGACGCATCGATGATGAAGACTCACACGCTCGCCGCCATGGTCCTCGCCCCGCTGGCGCTGGCCAGCGCCTCGGCGGCGCCGGCCCAGGCGCCTGCAGGGAGCGCCACGGCCGTGTTCGCCGGCGGCTGCTTCTGGTCGGTGGAGCACGAACTGGAGCAGATCCCCGGCGTGGTCGACGTGGTGGTCGGCTATGCGGGCGGCGCCAGGGCCAACCCCACCTACCGCAACCATGACGGCCACCTGGAGGCGGTGCGGGTCACCTATGATCCCGCGCGGCTCAGCTATGAGCAGCTGACCTCAGGTTTCTTCCGTCGCATCGATCCCACCGATCCCGACGGCCAGATCTGCGACCAGGGGCCGTCCTATCGCACGGCCGTCTTCTATGCGACGGGCGCCGAGCGTGACGCCGCTCAGAAGGTGAAGGCCCAGGTGGCCAAGGCCCTGGGCGAGCCGGTGGCGACCGAGATTCGCCCGGCCGCGCGGTTCTGGATGGGGGAGGCCTATCACCAGGACTTCGCCGAGAAGAACCCGGCGCGTTACCAGGCCTATAAGGTCGGCTGCGGGCGGGAGCGGGCGCTCAAGGCGGTGTGGGCAGGCCGGTGACCG
>NZ_JBALUY010000097.1:0-10323 GCF_036963605.1 Phenylobacterium sp.
CTGCGCTTCGCCATTCGCGAAGGCGGCCGCACGGTCGGCGCCGGCGTCGTGGCCAAGATCGTCGAATAGTCTTCAGGCCTCAAAACCTGAAACAAGGCCAAGGCCGCCAGGGGAAACCCCGGCGGCCTTTTCCTTGCGCGGCGTCGTCCGTGCGGGGGATGGCTCCCGATCGTCAGGGTCCTGGCTGGGCGAAGCAGAGCACGCGGCCGTCGTGATCGCGCACCTCGAGTTCCTTGCCGTTCCAGATGGGGCGGTAGGTGGGTCCGTGGACGATGTCGGCCCGCCGGGCTCGCAGCTCCTCGGCCAGGGCGTCGACGTCTTCGACATAGAGGAAGACATCGATCGGAAAGGCCGGCGACACGGCGCCGTTCGGCGGCGGCGGCGCGCCATCGCGGGGCTGCCGGAACATGAGCCGGACGCCGTCCCGCTGGACGATCACGAAGCTGGGCGGATCGCCGTGAATCTCGTCGAACTGGAAGCCCAGGACGTCGCGATAATACTCGGCGGTCGCGAAGATGTCGGCGACCAGCAGAACCGGCGAAGCGCTTGCGATCTGGACCACGTCCAACCTCTTTGATATCTTTAATGATACAAAAAGTATCTTTTAGGGGGCCTCCCGTCAATCATGATCTCCAACCTGCAGATTCGCGCCGCCCGCGCGCTCCTGGGGTGGAGCCAGCAGCGCCTGGCGGACGCGGCGGGCCTGTCGGTGATCACCGTCAAACGGCTGGAGGCGTCCGATGAGATGTTGCAGGCGAAATTCGAAACCGTGGTGAAGGTGAAGGAGGCTGTCGAAGCCGCGGGCGCCGTCTTCCGCGCCGATGAAAGCGGCCTGATCCACGGCGTAGGCCTGCGCCAGAAGCCCTAGACCCCAGCCTGCGCCGCCGGGGCGTGAGGCGCCGATCGACCGCCGCCTTTGCTATTTCGCAACCCCTGCGTGGTTCCCTCCCGGGAACGGCGCGTGTCTTGCAGGTTGAGCAACCTGAGGGTGCGTAAGCGGGGAGAGGGCGCCAGAATGGGAGCCGGGATCAGCGTCGAGACGCGGCGAGCCAGTGAGCTCGATCCGCAGGCCCGCGCCCTGTGGGCGCAGTTCCGTAGCGCCGATCCGGCCCTGGCCAGCCCCTATTTCGACTTCCGCTACATCCTGGCCGCCGGCGAGACGGCGCCCGGCGCCGAGGTGGCGATCATTCGCCGATCCGGCGCCATTGTCGCCTTCCTGCCCTTCCAGCGCCGTGGCGGCGCCATCCAGCCCATGGGCGCACCGCTGACCGACTATCACGGGCTGGTCGCCCAGCCCGGCGCCGACATCGATCTGAAGGCGGTTCTCGAACATCTGCGGGCCCGGCGTTTCCGCTTTGGCGGCCTGGTGGGCGGTCAGGCGCGGGCGGTCAACGCCGCAGCGCCCAGGCCTGCCATGATCGCGGATCTCACCGAGGGCTATGAGGCCTATCTGGCGGGCCGGCGGGCGGCGGGGCAGGGGGGCTTCCTGAAAGACAAACGCCGGCGCCGACGACAACTGGCCGAACAGGTTGGCCCTTTGAGCTTCAGCCTGTCAGCCGATCCCGACCTCCTTGAGACGATCATCACCGAGAAGCGCGCCCAGTGGCGGCGCACCGGCCAGCACGACATCTTCTCCGCCGACTGGACCCAGGACCTGTTGCGTCGCCTCTCCTGCGACCCGGACGCCGACTTTGGCCTGCGGATCGCGGTCCTGAAGGCTGGGGACAAGATCGTGGCGGCTGAGGCCGGCCTGTTGTCAGGCTCGGTCTATCACCTCTGGTTTCCGATCTATGATCCGGATTTCGCGCGCTATTCGCCGGGCGCCCTGATGACGCTGGAGACCCTGCGCGTCCTGGCCGAGCAAGGGGTGGCCTTCGCCGACTTCGGGCCCGGCGTCGAGGACTATAAACGCGCCTTCGCCGACGAAGGCGGCCAGGTGGTCGAGGGTGACGTCACCGCCGATCCCTTCATCGAAGGCCTGCGGGGCCTGGTGCGCCAGACCGTGGCGGGCTCGCCGCAGCTGCATGATCGTCTGCGCACCCTCTACCAGCGCATGGATCGGCGGCTCGACCGCATTGCGGCCTGCGAGCCGCGCCTGAACGGACAGATTTCGGCCGCCGGCCGCTCCCTGGGCCATATCGGCCGCCGACATCGCGCAGTGGGGGCGGGGCTTGGACTCGGACTGTGGCTCGCCGGCGCCACGGCTGGACTGCTGATACTGGACTGAAGGAACGACCATGACCGCTGAGCCCGTTTCGGATCGTCTCATCCCCGCCTGGACGCCTGAGCAGAAGCGCGACTTCCGCAAGGCGCCGATCATCTTCGGTCATCGCCTGCCGCAGACCGGCCTGTTCGAGGATGAGGCCCTGGCAGCCCTGCTCGACCGCTATCCGGCCGAACTCTATGACATCAACCTGTTCGACTATGACGACGAGGGCCAGGTCACCATGCGCACCGGCGTGCGCGGCCGGCTGCCCGGCGACAAGGTGCTGGAGGGCATCAAGGACGGCCGGGTGTGGGTGCAGCTTCGCCGGATCGAACAGCACTATGAGGCGCTGACCCCGGTGATCCAAGGCGCATTCCGGGAAATCGCCCGCGAGGCGACGGGTTTCAAGCCGGTGCAACTGAACGGCCAACTGATCCTCTCGGCGCCCCAGGCCAAGGTGCCCTTCCACGCCGATGCGCCGGGCGTCTGCCTGTTCCACCTGCGGGGTCGCAAGCGGATCTGGATCTATCCGGCCGACGAGGCCCACATGCCGCAGGCGGGCATGGAGAACATCATGCTGAAACAGCAGACCGAGGATCTTCCCTATCGCCGGGAAATGGACGCCGCGGCCCAGGTGTTCGACCTGGAGCCGGGCCTGGCGGTGACTTGGCCGTTGCATGCCCCGCACCGCATCGAGAACCAGGAAGGCTTCAATGTCTCCCTGTCGGTGGACTATCAGACCTGGGGCACCCGGATGACCAACGGCGCCCACTACGCCAATGGCATCTTCCGCCGCAAAGGCGTGCCGGTGGTGGCCATGACCCGTACGCCCATGCCGGCCCGGGCGGCCCTGTGGGCCACCTCCCTGGCGCTCAAGCGGGCCGGGCTGGTGGAGGACAAGATCGCCACCCTCGACCGCAGCTTCGAACTGGACGGCGTCAAGACCTGAGACGGGGAGGCGGTGGGCGGCGCAATGCCTCAGTCGCCGCGGTCGACCTTCGAATCGGCGGGCTCGGGCGTATCTTCATTGGGCGCGCCCGTGGCCGGATCGGTGCGGGTCTTGTCCGACTCGGTCGATGGTTTCGACCCTGCGGGGACATAGGCTGAGGTCGGCGGCGAGCCGGGACGCTGCTCATCATCCCGGTTGCGGTCGTCGGCAGGCTGGTCCGGGGCGGGATTGGATGTGGTCATGGCGATCCTCGCAGGAAAACTCTGAGGCGGAAGAACGCCGCAACGCCGACCTTTGATCCGCCTTGCCCGTGCGGGGGACCCCTGCTAAACGAGCCGGCTCCGGCGATCGGCCGCGCGCCGGCGGGCTTTCCGCCTTCCGGCGCGTTGTCTATTGTTCGGAGCAGTCGTCCCACGGCCCCAGCGGGCCAAGGGTTGCGGCGCGTAGGAGTGTAGCTCAGCTGGTAGAGCATCGGTCTCCAAAACCGAGGGCCGGGGGTTCGAGTCCCTCCACTCCTGCCACCGTCGCCAGGACACTGTCGTGTTAGAACCGCGCGGGCGGGTTCCTCCCTGGAACGCCGCCCTCAAGTAGAAAGTCGCTATCCTCGATGGCCAGGAAACCGGGCGCTACGCCGCAAGCGATGAGGAACCGCGCCGCCAAGACGGCGGCGGCCATGTCCTCGGGCTCGCCGCTCGCCGACTCCGCGCCGAAAAAGAAGACCAGCCCCGGCCAGTTCGCCCGTGAGGTCCGCGCTGAAGCGCGCAAGATCACCTGGACGACCCGGAAAGAGACCTGGATCACCTCGGTGATGGTCGGGATCATGGTCGTCCTGGCCGCGATCTTCTTCTTTGGGGTGGACTTCATCATCGGCTGGCTGATGGGCTTGATCCTCCAGTTCGCCAACGCGGGATAATCGAGAATGAACGCTGAAACCGCGGACGCCGTCGCGCCGAACAATCACAAGTGGTACATCGTCCACGCCTACTCGAACTTCGAGAAGAAGGTGAAAGAGGCGATCCTCGACCAGGCCCGCAACCAGGGTCTTGAGGATCAGTTCTCCGAAGTGCTGGTGCCCACCGAGGACGTGGTCGAGATCCGCCGCGGCCGGAAGATCAACACCGAGCGCAAGTTCTTCCCGGGCTATGTGCTGGTGAAGATGAACCTCACCGACGAGGCCTATCACCTCATCAAGAACACCCCGAAGGTCACGGGCTTCCTCGGCTCCGGCGCCAAGCCGCTGCCGGTCTCCGAAAAGGAAGTGGCTCGGATCATCGGCGCCATCGAAGAAGGCGTCGAGCGGCCCAAGCCGACCATCAGCTTCGAGATCGGCGAGCAGGTTCGCGTCACCGACGGCCCCTTCGCCAGCTTCAACGGCTCGGTGGAACAGGTCGACGAGGAACGCGCCCGTCTCCGCGTCACCGTCTCCATCTTCGGCCGCGCCACCCCTGTCGAACTCGAATACGGCCAGGTCGAAAAGACCAGCTGATCGGGCTCTATTGTCGTTCTCCCTGAAGTCGGGTCACAAAGGACACGAAGGGGCGCGAAGGACACAAAGGGGTGGACGCCTCAACGGAGGCCGTAGCCAGACAGGTGGTCGACGCCGGGCTCAAGGTGCACAAGGCTCTTGGCCCGGGGCTGCTTGAATCTGTTTACGAGCAGTGCCTCGCTCATGAACTTGAGCGCCGCGGCCATGAGGTGCGCAGGCAGTTGATGTTGCCGGTGGTCTACGAGGGGCTAACCCTTGAGCTAGGCTACCGCTTGGACCTCTTCGTCGATGATGCGGTTATCGTCGAAGTCAAATCGGTCGAGGCGCTTTCGCGCCTCCACGAGGCGCAACTCCTGACCTATCTGCGCCTATCGAACCGGCGACTTGGCCTCCTGATGAATTTCAACGTCGAACTGTTCAAGCAGGGCATTCGCCGTCTTGTGCTCTAGCTTCGTGCCCTTTGCGTCCCTTCGTGTCCTTTGTGGCCTGACTTCTCTTCCCCTAACGCGGCTTGCCCGGCGAGGTCCTCGCTGATAGAAGCGCGGGCTTCGCCGGGCGGCCTTTGGTCGCGCGGCTCAAATCCGTGGGAGGGGGCTGGCCAGCCATAACCCCGCACCACGGCTCAACAGGCCGGACGTCCGGCCAAAGAGGAGAAGATGGCCAAGAAGATTCTGGGCTATATCAAATTGCAGGTGCCTGCGGGCTCCGCCACCCCTTCGCCGCCCATCGGGCCGGCGCTCGGTCAGCGCGGCGTCAACATCATGGGCTTCTGCAAGGAGTTCAACGCCCGCACCGAGAAGGAACCCAAGGGCACGCCCCTGCCGACGGTGATCACCGTCTATCAGGACAAGTCCTTCACCTTCATCACCAAGACCCCGCCGGCGACCCACTACATCAAGCAGGCGGTCGGCATTAAGTCCGGCGCCAAGCTCACCGGCCGCGAGACCGTGGGCAGCATCACCCGCACCCAGCTGCGCGAGATCGCCGAGTCGAAGATGAAGGACCTCAACGCCATCGACGTCGAGGCCGCCGCCCGCATCATCGAGGGCTCCGCCCGTTCGATGGGCCTTGAGATCGTGGAGGCCTGAGACCCATGCCTAAGCAAGCAAAGCGCATCCAGGCCTGGACCGGCGACCGCCTGGCCAGCCACTCCGTCGAAGACGCCATCAAGCTGGTCAAGGAAAACGCCAAGGCCAAGTTTGACGAGTCCATCGAGATCTCCGTCAACCTGGGCGTTGATCCCCGCCACGCCGACCAACAGGTCCGTGGCGTGGTGAACCTGCCCTCCGGCACCGGCCGCGACGTCCGCGTCGCCGTCATCGCCAAGGACGCCAAGGCTGACGAAGCCACCGCCGCCGGGGCCGACATCGTCGGCGCCGAAGAGCTGGTGGAGCGCATCCAGGGCGGCTTCATGGAGTTCGACCGCGTGATCGCCACGCCGGACATGATGGCCCTGGTCGGCCGTCTGGGTAAGGTGCTCGGCCCCCGTGGCCTGATGCCGAACCCTCGCGTCGGCACCGTGACGCCCAACGTGGCTCAGGCCGTGAAGGACGCCAAGGGCGGCGCCATCGAGTTCCGCACCGAGAAGACCGGCATCATCCACGCCGGCATCGGCAAGGCGAGCTTCTCCGACGACGCCATCCTGGCCAACGTCAAGGCCCTGGTGGACGCCCTGAATAAGGCCAAGCCGTCGGGCGCCAAGGGCACCTATGTGAAGAAGATCAGCCTGTCTTCGACCATGGGCCCCGGCTTCCGGGTCGACACCAGCTCGGCTGGCGCCTAAGCGTCTCCGACCTGAATGATGATCGAGGGGGCTGCGGCGACGCGGCCCCCTTTTTCGTGGGCGCAAGGCGGGCGCGCCGGGCGTTGCGCTTCGGTCCGCCCTGCTGTATGAGCCGCCCCTCTAAGGTTTCGCCGCTCCGCAAGGAGGGGTGGGGACTGGAGGCTTCCCGCAAGGGAGCTTCCGATCCTGTCCAAGAACTGCGGGATCCGGGGGTCGCCTGGATCATAAGCGTGGAAGAGCCCTTCCACACTCGCGGGGAGACGGGAAGATGACGCCGACAAGGCCCATTTCCGCATGGCGGACAAAGGGCGCGACGGCTGCGGCTTCTCTCAAAGGACAGGCTTGATGGTTCCAGGTTGGGGCTTCCCCGACCCGTGACCGTCGAACGGCGTCTGGAATAGTCCAGGCGTCGCACCTGAGTAGGAGACCGCAATGGACCGCGCTCAAAAGCAGGAAGCGATCGAGACGCTGAAAAGCGTCTTTGCCGAATCCGGCGCCGTGGTCGTGACCCACAATCTGGGTCTGACCGTTGCGGAAATGACGAATCTCCGGGGTCGCCTGCGTGAGCAGGGCGCCCAGCTGAAGGTGGTGAAGAACACCCTGGCCCAGAAGGCTCTGAACGGCTCGGTTGGCGAGGAGGGCGACGCCCTTTTCACTGGTCCTGTCGCCATCGCCTACGGCCCGGATCCGGTCTCCGCCGCCAAGGTCGCCACCCAGTTCGCCAAGGAAAACGAGAAACTCGTGATCATGGGCGGCCTGATGGGCACGCAGGTTCTGGACAAGACCGGGGTGAGCGCGCTTGCGACTCTGCCCTCGCTCGACCAGCTCCGCGGCAAGATCATCGGCCTCGTCCAGGCGCCCGCGACCAAGATCGCCGGCATCCTGCAGGCGCCGGCCGGTCAGCTGGCCCGCGTCATGGGCGCATACGCCGCCAAAGACGCCGCCTGATCGTCATTTTCCCGACATCCCCAATCTCTCAAGGATCAAAATCCCATGGCTAACCTCGAAAAGATCGTCGAAGACCTGTCGGCTCTGACCGTCCTGGAGGCCGCTGAGCTCTCCAAGATGCTGGAAGAAAAGTGGGGCGTTTCCGCCGCCGCTCCGGTGGCCGCTGCGGCTCCCGCCGCCGCCGGCGCCCCGGCCGAAGCCGCTGAAGAGCAGACCGAGTTCACCGTCGTCCTGACCGGCGGCGGCGACAAGAAGATCAACGTGATTAAGGAAGTTCGCGGCGTGCGTCCGGACCTCGGCCTGAAGGAAGCCAAGGACCTGGTGGAAGGCGCTCCCCAGAACATCAAGGAAAACATCTCCAAGCAGGAAGCTGAAGAGATCAAGAAGAAGCTCGAAGAAGCCGGCGCTTCGGTCCAGATCAAGTAGGATCCAAACGACGCATTTCGCGTCTCTTTCGCGGGCCCGGAGGGAAACCTCCGGGCCCGTTTCCGTTGACAGACCTTGGGTCGTGAGCTTTGATCGCAGCGTCGCTGTAGGGCGCACCGGCCAACCGGCCGAGGGGGCCAGGCCCGCCTACGAACCTCAACCTACAGCGCCCCCATGCCCGATATCCAGAACCTGAAGAAGCAGGCCAAGCAGATCGTACGCTGGCATCGCGAAGGCCGTCATACGGTCGCCGCGATGATCCGCGGAACTTTGCCGGACTGCGCCGGCCTCACCGATGGCGAGATCATGGCTCGCGAGTTCAAGCTCGCCGACGCCCAGAGGCTTGTCGCCCGGCGGGAAGGGTTTGAGAGTTGGGCCGCGCTGGTCACTCACGGAGAGCGCCAAATGGTCGCCGATAAGCCTGTTCCCTATCCGCAAACCCCAGTGCTGAGGGCCGCTGAGCCCTATGTGTTCGTCGCCGATTTCCGCCGTTCATTGGCCTACTATGTCGACGTGCTGGGCTTTCGCGCCGCCTTGACCTACGGCGACCCACCCTTTTTTGGAGTGGTGGTCCGCGACGCTGCGGCGATCTGCATGCGGCAGGTGAAACGCCCGGTGATGGACCACAGCGTCGGCGGCGAGCTGCTATCGGCGGCCATCGCCGTCAGCAACGCCCGGCTATTGTTTCTGGAGCTGGAGGCCCGGGGCGCGACCATTCACCGGCCGCTCAAGCGCGAACCCTGGCATGGTCAGGGGCAAGGGAACTTCATCGTCGCTGATCCCGATGGCAACCTTCTTGAGTTCGGTGGCCGCACCGACTGAGGAGATCATGCCCGTCACGCTCGAAGCCCCCAGCCTGGACCTTCTGCCCGCCTATGCCGACGCCCTGCGGCGCGGCTGGTCGGCCGACAATGTGCGCGGCAAGGCTGCGGCCGACGAGGAACTCGAACGCATCGCCGCCGATCCTGCGGCCTTCGTCCGATCCCTCGACAATCCCGACGGCGGCGGGCCGCCCGTCATGCGGCTCGACGGAAGCCTCGGCGCCCGCCTGCCCAGCATCCGGCGCTGGATCTGGGATGACGGGTTTTGCGGCGCGATTGGTCTGCGCTGGGGTCCCGGCGGGGGCCCGCTACCCGACTGGTTTCCTTATGGCCATATCGGCTACGCCGTGCCGCCTTGGCGGCGGGGGCGGGGCTACGCCACCTCGGGACTGAAGCGGCTGCTGCCGGAGGCCCGCGCGCGGGGCATGGATCATGTGGAGCTGACTACCGACGCGGACAATCCGGCGTCGCAGCGGGTGGTGATCAAGAACGGCGGGTACCTGCTGGCGCGCGAAAGGGGCGGGACGTTGCATGGCGGCGCCGAGATTCTGCGCTGGCGCATCGACCTCTAGATGCCCGTAGCCCCCTGGGGCCAAGGCCAGGTGTGCGGGGCAACCATCGACGGCGGACGGCGTTCCCTCGCCAAGGGCGGCAGCGGGTGGCCCGCGCGCAAGCGCCGAGCTTGCCCGCCCACCGGCCATAGCCACGGCCGAAGCGCAGGCCATCCCGCCGCGTCATCACGAAGGGCAGACTGATGGACCCCCGCAAAGACTTCGAACTCTCGCGGCGCACGGTGCTTGTGGCTGGCGGCGCCACCGTCGTTGTCACCGCGTTGCCCGCAGCCCAGGTCCAAGCCGCCACCCCTGGAAATCCCGCCTATGCCGGAAGCTTCTCCCTTTCGGTGAATGGCGCGCAGCGCACGGTCGAGGTCGACACCCGCACCACGCTGCTCGACCTGTTGCGCGAGCACCTCAAGCTGACCGGCTCCAAAAAGGGCTGCGACCACGGCCAGTGCGGCGCCTGCACGGTCATGGTCAACGGCGAGCGGATCAACAGCTGCCTGAGCTTGGCGGTCATGCATGCCGGCGACGAGGTGACGACCATCGAGGGGCTCGGGACCACCGAGCAGCTGCATCCTATGCAGGCCGCCTTCGTCAAACATGACGGCTATCAGTGCGGCTACTGCACGCCTGGGCAGATCTGCTCGGCGGTGGCCGTGCTCGACGAGATCAAGGCTGGCGTGCCCAGCCATGTCACTGGCGATCTGACCAGCTCCCCGCGGGCCACTCCCGACGAGATGCGCGAGCGGATGAGCGGCAACATCTGTCGCTGCGGCGCCTATTCGAACATCGCAGACGCCATGGCCGAAGTCGGCGGAGACCAGGCATGAAGCCCTTCAGCTATGAGCGCGCGACCTCCGCGCCCGACGCCGCCGCCAAGGCCGCCAGCACGCCGGGCGCCAAGTTCATCGCCGGCGGCACCAACCTCCTCGATCTCATGAAACTGGAGATCGAGACGCCCACGCACCTGATCGACGTGCAGGACCTGAACCTCGACCAGATCGAGGCGACCGATGAGGGCGGCCTTCGGATCGGGGCTCTGGTCAGCAACACGGCGCTGGCCTCAGACGAACGCGTTCGCCGAGACTACGGCGTGCTGTCGAGGGCCATCGTCGCGGGCGCCTCGGGTCAGTTGCGCAACAAG